>JAZSQJ010000068.1:0-38525 GCA_045537905.1 Eubacteriales bacterium | reverse complement strand
TTAACAATTATTTTGAGAAGGCTGATAAGAAGCCCGGTCAGACCGGTGAAAACCTTCTTACTATGATTGAAACCAGACTTGACAACGTTGTTTACCGTATGGGTATGGCAGACAGCCGTCGTCAGGCACGTCAGCTTGTTCGTCACGGTCACTTTCGTGTAAACGGCACAAAGGCTAACATTCCTTCTATGCTCGTAAAGAAGGGTGACGTAATCACCGTTAAGGATCAGAGCAAGAAGAGTGAACTTATTAAAATGCTTATCGAAAATATCTCCGGAAGGTCAGTACCTTCTTGGATAGAGCTTGATAAGGAAAATGCAGTAGCAACTATCGTAGCTCTTCCCACCAGAGAAGACATCGATTTCCCCTTCGAGGAGCACCTGATCGTAGAGTTGTACTCCAAGTAATAGCATATACAGCGTTTAACCGCATCTTAAACGGCTGTTGATTTCAATAGGAGGTATGCAAATGATTGAAATAGAAAGACCGAACATCGTTACAGCTGACCTTAGTGAGGACGGCAAACACGGCACATTTGTGATTGAACCCCTTGAACGCGGTTACGGTACAACCCTTGGTAATTCCCTCAGACGCGTGCTTTTAAGCTCACTTCCCGGTGTTGCTGCGACAAGTATTAAGATTGACGGTGCATTGCACGAGATATCCACAATACAGGGTGTTAAGGAAGACGTTACTGAAATCGTTATGAACGTAAAGGGCATTGTTGCAGATCTTCATTGCTCTACACCCAAGACTGTTATAGTTGAGGGTAGCGGTTATGCGGAAATCACCGCAGGCGATATTCAGGTAGATAGCGATATAGAGATTCTTAACAAGGATCATCATCTTGTTACCGTTGAAGAAGGTCGTAACTTCTATATGGAGATCACCTTCGAGCGTGGCAGAGGCTATGTTTCCTCTGATAAGAATAAGCAGAACGGTCAGCCCGTTCTCGGCGTTATCTATACCGATTCCATATACACTCCCGTTTATAGCGCAAACTACACGGTAGAAAATACCCGTGTAGGCAACATAACGGATTACGACAAGCTTACTCTTACCGTAAGCACAAACGGCATCATCAATGCAAAAGAGGCGGTTTCCTATGCGGCAAGAATACTCAGCGAGCATCTTAATTTGTTTGTTGAGCTTTCCGATGAGGTTAAGCACTCTGACAATATTATGGTAGACAGAGAAGAAACTATCAGAGATAGAGTTCTTGAAATGACTATCGAAGAGCTTGATTTGTCCGTAAGAAGCTTCAATTGTCTTAAGCGTGCAAGCATAGACACCGTTGAGGATCTTATCAACATGACTGAAGAGGACATGATTAAGGTAAGAAACCTTGGTAAGAAGTCGCTTGAAGAAGTGATTCAAAAGCTCCAGTCCCTTGGCCTTTCTCTTAAGAAGGCAGAAGACTAACCGAAACATTCTGATAAAGGAGGCACATAGAAAATGCCCGGAACAAGAAAGCTTGGCAGAAAGACCGACCACAGAATGGCTATGCTCAAGGGTATGGTTACATTTTTGTTGGAAAACGGTAAAATAGAAACAACGTTAACAAGGGCTAAGGAAGTTAGCGCCCTTGCTGATAAGATGATAACCCTTGGTAAGGAAAACAACCTTGCTAATTACAGACGCGCTCTTGCTTTTATAAAGAAGGAAGACGTTGCTCATAAGCTTTTCAAAGAGATCTCTCCTTTCTATGCAGATAGAAAGGGTGGCTACACCACAGTTCTTAAGCTCGGTCCCCGTCGTGGTGACGGCGCTGAAATGGCTATAATCACTTTGGTTGACGCTGCTGATCTTTATAAAAAGGCAGACGACGAGGAAAAGAAATAGTCCAAGTCACAACTAAGTAATAAACCGCTGTACCAAAAAGGTGCAGCGGTTCAGCTTGATGACAAACCTTGTCATCAAGCTGGCAGAGTGCTGAGAAAGAGTACAGACAAGACGAACCGAGGCGAAAACTGTACTTAGTACTGCGAGTCGAGGTTCGTTTTGAACGAAAAAACAAATATAATGCAGAAAATTCAGGGAAATTTTCCCTGAATTTTCTACTTTAGAATGAGTATATTTTATTCTTTTTCGTGCTCTGTGCCTTTGTCAGCGGTCTGAACCGCTGTACCAAAAAGGTGCAGCGGTTTTTTGCATATGCAAGAACGCTATAGTGTCGGGGGTTAGTGAGAGGCTATTGCGGGCCAACGGAATAGACCTATAGGTTGTAAAAATCAATATCAGCAGCAACTGTTGACGATTAAGGCTGTAGGACGGTGGCTTGCTGCCGCCGTTCTGAAAAACCGGTAATCATTTGCAGGTTCGTCAGGCAGGGGAGTGATAGAGAAGTAGGGGGCTATAAGATAAAATAGGATGTTTATACATAAATTTTTATGCCCGGTTTACCAAAAAAAGCAAAAAATCTCTTGCAATATAACGATAATTGTGCTAACTTATATAGTGGGTATAAAAATGCCTGAAAAATGCTATTTGTAAAAATTTTAATATACGAAAGGATTGATATCTATGGGTTATGTAACTTATTCCGCAGAACATCTTGACAAATTTTGTATGGAGGCCTTTTGCAAGTTTGGCTTCACTAAGGAGCAAAGCCGTATTATAAGCGACGTGCTTATGCTTTCCGACCTTTACGGTATCGAAAGCCACGGTATGCAGCGTCTTGTAAGATATCACAAGGGTATTGAAAAGGGTACAATTAAGATCGACGCTAAGGCAGAGGTTGTTTTTGAAACTCCTATTTCTGCAGTTATTGACGCCCACGACGGTATGGGGCAGCTCGTTGGTCACGATGCTATGGAGCTTGCAATAAAGAAGGCAGAAACAGCAGGCGTTGGTATCGTTTCCGTTAGAAATTCCAACCACTTCGGTATAGCAGGCTACTATGCAAAGATGGCTTGCGACAAGGGTCTCGTAGGCTTTGCCTGCACCAACTCCGAGGCTATAATGGTTCCTACCTTCGGCAGACTGGCAATGATCGGCTCCAACCCCATCGCAATGGCAGCTCCTGCTGAGCCTTATCCTTTCTTCTTCGACGCTTCTACCACCGTTGTTACCCGCGGCAAGCTCGAAATGTACAATAAGATGGGCAAGCCCCTCCCCGAGGGCTGGGCTCTTGATAAGGACGGCCATCCCTCCTCTGACGCAGCAGACGTTCTTAAGAACATCGTTGCAAAGAACGGCGGCGGCATAATGCCTCTCGGCGGCTCCGGTGAAAAGCTTGGCAGCCACAAGGGCTATGGCTGGGGTATGGTATGTGAGTTCTTTGCTTCTATCCTTTCCCAGGGCGTTACCTCCAACGGTTGTATGAAGAACGGCAAGAGCGGTATCTGCCACGGCTTTATGGCAATCAACCCCTCCTTCTTCGGCAACGCAGAGGATATCAAGGCACACTTCAGCACCTATCTTGAAGAGCTTCGTCAGAGCCCCAAGGCAGAAGGTGCAGAGCGTATCTATACCCACGGCGAAAAGGAAATCGCAGCTCTCGCAGACAGAAAGGCTAACGGCATAGCCGTTAACGAAAACACCGTAAGAGAAATGATCGATATGGCTAACTACCTTGGTATGGACGTTAAGGCATACTTCGGCGACTTCGACGCCGGTGATGGCAACGGTATGTTCTCTGGTAACTATTAATTTTATAAAATAAGGAGATAAATTAAAATGACTAATGCAGAAAAGAGTTTGGCACTTCATTATGAAAAAAGAGGTAAGATAGAGGTTGTTACCACCGTTCCCTGCAAGACCAAGGAAGACCTTGCCCTTGCATACACCCCCGGTGTTGCTACCCCCTGTCTTGAAATACAGAAGGACGTAAACAAGTCCTATGAACTTACCAGAAGATGGAATATGTGTCTTGTTGTTACCGACGGTACCGCAGTTCTCGGTCTTGGCGACATCGGCCCCGAGGCAGGTATGCCCGTTATGGAAGGCAAGTGTGCCCTCTTTAAGGCATTTGGCGACGTTGACGCATTTCCTATGTGCATCAAGAGCAAGGAAGTTGACGATATAGTTAAGACCGTTCAGCTTATCAGCGGCAGCTTCGGCGGCGTAAACCTTGAGGACATCTCCGCCCCCCGTTGCTTTGAGATAGAAAAGAAGCTTAAGGAAGTTTGCGACATTCCGATCTTCCACGATGACCAGCACGGTACCGCAATAGTTACCCTCGCAGGTCTTACCAACGCTCTTAAGGTTGTTGGCAAGGATAAGGCTGACGTTAAGATAGTTATCAACGGCGCAGGCGCTGCTGCTATTTCCATCTGCCGTCTCCTTCTCTCCGCAGGTTGCAAGAACGTTACTCTTTGCGATAGAAACGGTGCTATCTATGCAGGCAGAGAAAAGGGTATGAACCCCATCAAGGACGAGATGGCTCTCGTTACCAACCTTGAAAAGAAGGCTGGCTCCCTTGCAGATATGCTCGTTGGCGCAGACGTATTTATAGGCGTTTCCGCTCCTAATATGGTTACCACCGATATGGTTAAGACCATGGCTAAGGATGCTATCGTATTTGCTTGCGCTAACCCCACTCCCGAGATTCTTCCCGACGACGCTAAGGCAGGCGGTGCAAAGGTTATCGCTACCGGCAGAAGTGACTTCCCCAACCAGATAAACAACGTTCTCGCATTCCCCGGCATCTTCCGTGGTGCTTTCGACGTTAGAGCGTCTGACATCAACGAGGAAATGAAGCTTGCCGCAGCAGAAGCTATTGCAAGCCTCATCACCGACGAGGAGCTTAACCCCGAGTACATTATGCCCGCAGCCTTTGACGAAAGAGTAGGCAAGTCCGTTGCAGCAGCAGTTGCTAAGGCAGCTCGTGAAACAGGCGTTGCAAGAATATAAGTAAGTATGGCTAATTTCAGTTTACCCTATTATAAGGAAAGGCTTAGCTTCAGCGTTGAAGACAGCAGACTTGCAGGTGTGCTGACCAGCCGTTCCGAGGACTATGAGGCAGGGAAGTCACAAACAGAGCTTGTGCGTGACGCTCTTGCAAGCCCCATAGGCGCCACTCCTTTAAGGGAGTTGGCAAAGGATAAAAAGCATATAGTTATCATCTCCAGCGACCATACCCGTCCCGTGCCCAGCAAGGTTACTATGCCAGTGCTTTTGGAGGAGATACGCAGTACAAATCCGTCTTGCCGTATCACCATCCTTGTTGCAACGGGTATGCACCGTCCTACTACCAAGGAGGAGCTTATCGACAAGTATGGCGCAGAGATAGCTGAGAACGAAGAGATAGTTGTTCACAACGCCTATCTTGACGAGGAAATGACCTTTAAGGGTACCCTTCCCTCCGGCGGTGAGCTTTGGCTTAACAAGCTGGTTGACGAGGCCGACCTGCTTATAGCAGAAGGCTTTATAGAGCCTCACTTCTTTGCAGGCTTCTCCGGCGGCCGTAAGTCCGTTCTCCCCGGTATTGCTTCCAAGAAAACCGTGCTTTGGAACCATAACGCGCTATTCCTGGCAGACAGCCGTGCCCGTACAGGCAACCTTGCAGGCAACCCTGTCCACGAGGATATGCTTTATGCGGCAAAGCAGGCAGGGCTTTGCTTTATCCTTAACGTTGTTATCAACAGCGAAAAAGAGGTTATTGCGGCGTTCGCAGGGGACCTTACCGAGGCACACGCCAAGGGCTGTGAGTTTGTGGCATCCCTTGCCCGTGTTAAGCCTATACCTGCCGATATCGTTGTTACAACCAACGGCGGATACCCCCTAGACCAGAACATTTATCAAACGGTTAAGGGTATGACCGCAGGCGAGGCCTGTGTCCGTGAGGGCGGCGTTATAATAATAGCGTCCTCCTGTATGGACGGCCACGGCGGTGAGTTCTTCTATAAGCTGTTGGCAGACCAACCCTCAGCAAAGGCCGCCTTTGATGCAATCAACGGTGTAAAGCCTGCAGACACCCAGTTTGACCAGTGGGAGGCTCAGATACTTGCCCGTGTACTCTGCAAGGCAAGCGTAATATTGGTCAGCAAGCACTGCGACCCCGATATGATAAAGGCAATGCACATAAAGCACGCCTTTACTCTTGAGGAGGCAATGGAGCAGGCAGAGGCAATAGTTGGTAAGGACAGCAAGGTTACGGTTATACCGGACGGTATCGCCGTAATCGTTAAGGAATAATTAGTTTTTGTACAGACCGTCAAAAGACGGTCTGTATTTTTGTTAGTTATTTCGCACGAAAAACATTGACAAATCGGGCTGTACGATATATAATATAGTTTGTATAATATGATGGCTTATAGTCTAATATGATTTGAATAGGGGCTTTTCGGCTCACAGCTGCAAGTTATTCAAAAAGGGAAGTGTGTTTTTTGGTAGCAGATATAAGGCAAAAATTGCAAAACGGCATAGCGGTGGATAAAAACACCGTGTTTTCTGCGTTGCCTGAGGATGTGCGTGCATACTCCTTCCGTGTTGCCTATAATGGGTGGATACTCTACAAAAAGGCACTGGAAAAGAGGCTGTATCACAGCGATGCGGGTCTTAAGCAAAAAAACGCACCTCTTGTGTATGATGCACTTCGTTTCTTTGACATAGGCTATATTACCGAGGATATGGAGATAGACAAGGCGGGCAACCACGCCCGTCTTGGCGCTGAGATAATAAGCGAAGGTGACGGTGTTAAAACCAAGGAGCTAAGCTCGACTGAGAAGATTGTCAAGGGTATGGCTCGTGAGGCGGCACTCTGCCATCACGAAAAGTGGAACGGTAGCGGTATGCCTAACCGCTTTACCGGGGAGGAAATTCCGATCATTGCGAGAATTTGCCGTATCTGCAACGTATTCGACGTACATACGTCAAATAGAAACGACGCTCCCGCTTTAACCAAGGACGAGGCTTTTGACAGAATGAGAGAAAAGTCGGGCACTAACTTCGACCCACTGCTTTTTGACGCTTTTGTTGAATGTAAGGACAGCCTTGTTGTGCTTGGGGATACTTTCCCAAGTCTTGAGCAGTTCACAGCGGAGCAGAATAAGCACGAAAAGGTTGTGGCAGACACAACCGATGCCTATAAAAAGCTTAACGAAAGCGTCCGTCCTATCGAGGTTTGGTATTACCCCGTTTCCGATATCGACGCTCACAACGCTTCTTATTACGAAACTCAGTTTTGCATAAACGACAGGTACTACGGCGTTATTAATACCGAGCTGTTGCTTACCGTGGCGGAAAGCACCGGCAAGATATGCGATATAACCGACATAGTGCTGGAGCAGATATTTGAGATGCTTGTGGTAGGCAGGGCACGTTACTTTGATACCAAGCGTGTAGCGGTAAGGATATCCGAAAAGTATTTCAAAAAGCGTAACCTTATTACCAAGCTAAAAAAGCTTTCCGACAGTTACGGCGTATCCCTTAAGTCTCTTATAGTAGAGGTTAAGGAGACTACCGTTGCGGCGGCAGACGAGGCTTTGCTTGCCACGCTTAGTGAGCTTCGCAGTCTTGGCGTTAAGATAGCGGTATATAATTTTGGTATGGAATATTCCGCCCTGTCCCGTCTTGACAAGCTTACGTTTGATATCCTTAAGATAGATAAAAGCTTTGTAAGACAGCTGGACGACAGCCAGCGTGTAAAGGGCCTTGTCAAGGGCATTATCGAGATGGCAAAAACTCTTGGACTTGAGATTGTCGCCGAAGACGTACAGACTGAGTCGCAAAGGGCGATACTCCGCACCTTGGAGTGTGACAAGATATGCGGGTCTCTCATAGGTCAACCCATAACGTTCAGCGAAATAGTTAACTGATAATAAGCTATATTTTTAAGGGGGTGAAGGGAATATGGATAGCTCCGGCAAGACGGGTACCACAAATCCAATGAATTTGTTTAACACCCGTGTAACGGCTCGCGGTGTCCACCGTAGGAGGGTTTGGCTGAGGGTAACGGGCATAGTAGTTCTTATCTGTATATTGCTGCTGCTCTTGTCCTTCTGTATGGCATCCTTCGTGGATAAGGCGGGTCACTTCACCGTGCTTGTTCCTGATGGGCTAAGCTCACGCAGTATTTCCCTCAGTATCGACAAGGAGTTTACAAACGCAACTACATATCTGGAGGCGGACCCTGTACCTAATATGGACAATATAACGGAGGCGTGGCTTCCCGAGGATATTGACAAGCAGGACGGCTCCTACAACGGTGCAAACCATATAGCCTACACCTTTTATATCAGAAACAATGACGACGAAGCAATAGATTACGTGGCGGCAATTGATATTTTGTCGGTATACAAGGGCACAGACCACGCAGTCCGTGTTAAGGTATACCGCAACGGCGAGCCTACCCTTTACGCAAAGCCCCAAAAGGAAAGCGGCGAGCCGGAGCCGGGCACCACACCCTTCTTCTCAAAGACAAAGGTAATGAGCCAAACCTTTGAAGGACTTGAGGCAGGCGGTATAGATAAATATACCGTAGTAATATGGCTCGAAGGCGAAGATCCTGAATGTGTTGATGATATTTTAGGCGGGGAGATGAAAATGGCAATGCAATTTAATGTTTTAGAAACTGAAGAGGTTCCGGCGTAACTTTTTCAGTTTCATAAGAATTGTATTGGCAAACCTCTCACCACCCAAAATCATCAATCAACACATACAAGATAAATCAAAACAAACTATAAAAATGGAGGCAAAAAAATGAAAACTTTCAAAAAGAGAGCATTATTCCCCGCAATCGCAATGGTTCTCGTATCCGTTCTTGCTCTTTCCGGCGTATCCTATGCATGGTTTACTATGAGTCAGAGCGCAACCGTTAACGAACTTAGCGTTAATGTTACCGTAGCTGATGGTATGCAGATTTCTGTTGATGGTGGTGCTTGGAAGTCCACAATCAACGCTAGCGACATTACCACCAACCTTCCTTCCTACCTTAGCAATAAGAATCAGCTTCCCCTTGACGGTGTAAAGCCTGTTTCTTCTCCTTGTACCGTAGCTGACGGTGTTATGGCTATGTTCCTTGGTGAAATCCAGGACGACGGTTCTCTTAAGACCACCGCTTTGGAAGATGCTGACGAAGGCAACTACTATGCATTTGACCTTTTCTTCAATATGTCTTCCGATAAGAAGCTCGTACTTGATACCGGTTCTTATGTAACCAGCACTGCTGAAACTCACAAGGCAGTTCGTGTTGCATTCATCGACCTCGGCTCTGCTACCACCGGTTCTGCTGCACAGGGTCTTGTTGGCGCTGCTGAAAAGATCGTTATTTGGGAACCCGCTGCAACTCAGCACACCTCTACCGCTGTAGCTGCTGATAGCACCATCCTCAATACTAAGGTTAACTATCTTGGCGTTGACTCTGCTGCGGCTAACTTTACCGGTGGTACAGCTGTTACCACACTTGACATAAACGAAAATGCTACCACTGGTGCTACTACCGTGGCTAAGGAGCTCTTTGATTTCGCTGCTGGCGTTAACAAAGTTCGTGTATACATCTGGCTTGAAGGTCAGGATGTCGATTGCAACAATGACATTTCCGGCAACACCTTCAACACTATGTTCAAGTTCACTCAGGCATAAGTTATAAACGGCTAATAAGCATAATAACTTAACCTAAAACTAAAAACAGCAGGGGCGGCAAGCCCGCCCCTGCAATTCCCTTAGTAAAACAAAAAAGTTCAAAGCATATGGAGGGCATCGTTATGAGTGCTAAAGCAAAGAAAATAGTGGATATAGTAACCAATATCTTAATTATATTGGTTGTTGTTTTTGCGCTTATCGTTTCCATCACGTCTATCACTGCCAAAGCAAACGGCGGCGTTCCCGACTTGTTTGGTTACACAGCCTTTTCCATTCAAACCGATTCCATGAAGCCTACTATTGATGCAGGCGATTATATTTTTGGTGAAAAAAGCGACGGTGCCGACCTGCAGGTTGGCGACGTTATCACTTTCTTTACAATAATACAGGATAAAAGAGTCGTAAATACCCATAGAATAGTTGATATCTCCAACGAAAACGGTCTTATCTACTACAAAACCCAGGGCGACAACAATCCCGAGCCTGATGAAGCTCTTGTAGCTCCCGGCGACGTAATCTCCGTATACACGGGTACAAGCATACCCTTCCTTGGCGCTGTTATGGACTTCTTGGGTACCGGTCTTGGCTTCTTCCTGTTTATAGTTCTTCCCGTGCTCCTTTACACCATGTATCAGGTGTATAAGCTTATCGTTGTAATTATCCATAATCAAAAGGTAAAAGCCTTGGAGGGCAACGTTACCGAGCCTACCGAGGAAATGAAGCAGGCTGTTATTGCCGAGTATCTTGCAAAGCAAAAGGCAGAGGCAGAAGCGGCCGAAAAAAACAATGAATCCGAACAAAACGAGGATCAGGAATAAACGGTGTGTAGTTTATGCGGCGTAACCGCTTAAAAGCTTTACTATGCACGCCGATGGCGAAAGAGGCTTTTGTGCCTCATAAAGTACACACTAAATAAAGGAGCTAGTTCTTTATGGATACTTTTATAAAATTTGTTACTGACTTTTTATCTGAGTTCTTTGGCTCTCTGTGGTCTATTTTCGCAGGGATAGGCAAGGGCATTGCAGGTATGTTCAACGTGGTAAGATACGTTGACATATTCAAAAAATACTGTGGCGAGTTTGACGGTCTTGCATGGACCCTGGCTATCCTTACCGTTGTGCTTCTCGTAGCCGCTTTGGTTGGTCTGGGATTCCTTATATACCTTCTTATCCGCAAGTACATAAGGGTTCGCACCAGTATGGTAAGCCAGGAGGAGCTGCTTAACGAGGTTGGCAGACTTAACAATCAGGTAATCAAGCTCTCCCTTGAAAAGGACAGAATACTGTCTATGAAGGTATCTCAGATAGGTCTTAACCCCGGTACCAGCCCTGTTATAGAGGGCATGGAGGGCGAACATAAAGAAGAAACTCCTATCACCGAGGGCGAGTCCCGTTTCTTTAAGCTTACACAGGTTGACAAGGAAATGGAAGGCTACGTTGCCCCCGAGTACGATAACGAGATAACTCTTTCCGAAATATGCGACCGTTTCCGCAACTTTGCCTGCTCCAGAATGGGTCTGTTTTACGAAATCCGTATTATCCGTCTGTTCTTAGCGGCTCTTGCCTCTACAAGACTTGTAATACTTCAGGGTATTTCCGGTACAGGTAAAACCTCCCTTCCGTACTCCTTCGGTAAGTTCCTCCAAAACGATGCTCAGATAGCGTCAGTTCAGCCTTCCTGGCGTGACCGTTCCGAGCTTTACGGCTACTTTAACGAATTTACTAAGCGCTTTAACGAAACTGAAACTCTTAAAAAGATGTACGAGGCAAAGTATAAAGAGGACGTATACCTCACCATCCTGGACGAAATGAACATCGCCCGTGTTGAGTACTACTTTGCAGAAATGCTTTCCATTTTGGAAATGCCTACCAGAGACGAGTGGATAGTTGACCTTGTTCCCAGCCAGTGGCCTACCGACCCTAAGTTCATCGAAAACGGCAGATTCCGTCTCCCCGAAAATATGTGGTACGTTGGTACCGCAAACAACGACGACTCTACCTTTGCAATCTCCGATAAGGTGTACGACCGTGCCCTTCCTATTAACATTGATACCAAGGGTAAGTACTTCCAGGCTCCTCCTACCGATCCTCTCCGTTTAAGCTACAAGCATCTTGAGGCTATGTTTGAGGAATGCAAGCAGAAGTATAAGGTTTCCAACGAAAACCTTGAGAAGATAAACAAGCTGGACGACTATGTTATCGAGCATTTCCGTCTGGCATTCGGTAACCGTATCGTTAAGCAGCTTCGTGACTTTGTTCCTGCTTACGTAGGCTGCGGCGGCACTGAAATAGACGGTATCGACTATGTTCTTGCCAACAAGATACTCAGAAAGTTTGAAAGCTTAAACCTTGCCTTCATCCGCGACGAGATTGACGGTCTTATAGACTATCTCAGCGAGCTGTTTGGCGAGGAAAATATGGGCGAGTCCAAGGCATACCTGCTCAGACTCCAAAAGACATTCTAATTAACTAAAGAGGGAGGGAATATCCTATGAAGGAAAGTGCAGAGCTGTTCTATTCGCTTTATACGGATGATTTTATCGACCTGATAAGAAGTGAAGACTTTTATACATATTTTACAAACGCAATCAAGGGCGGTAAAAAAGAGCTTGCATTGTCCGTCAGATATTCTCAGAACGAGATAGACCTTACTTGGGTTGAGGCTATCGAAAAAAGCATTATACCCTTGGATAACATTATCCGTAACCCCCGTAGGTTTATCGAGCAGATAGAGGAGATAGTGCCTATCGAGCAGGCACGCCGTATCACTAACGAGTCTATCCGCCACCTTGCCCAGCATACCAATATGATAGCCAAGGTTGACGATAGCGGCGTTACTCCCGATAAGATACTTAACATATACAAAGAGGAAAGCTTCGCTACCTACGAAAACCGCTTTATATATACTCTGCTTATAAATCTTCAGTACTTTATAGATAAGCGTTTGAAGCTTATATCCGACTCCGGTACGAGGGCAGTTTCCAAAATTTCTATGAACAACCAGTTCAACATCGGTAAGGAGGAGCTTAAGTACAGTATGTCCCTTACCTCGGTTGCCCGTGTTGCCGACGATGCGGAGTTTTTGCAGATAGATGCAGATACCTCCAAGCTGGACGCCGTTACCAGAGTTGAACGTATAAGGAAGATACTTTACGATTTTCAGGCATCTCCCCTTATAAAAAGCCTTTACGGCTGTGCCTTGGTAAAGCCTCCTATAATGCGTACCAACGTACTGCTTAAAAACCCTGACTTTAAGGCGGCAATGGCACTGTGGCAGTTTATAGAGACCTATCGCGATACGGGCCTTTCCGTGCAAATGGTAGAGAATAACGAGCTGCCCAGTCCCGACTATATAAGCCAGTTGTATTCCATATTGGCGCTTAACTATTGCTTGCTTAAGCACCATACGAAAACCAAGGACGAAATGATGGCGGCGGCTCCCATAAGGAAGGAATTCAGACCCACCCTTATAAGAAACGCCATTGAGGAATACGTTAACGACCTGACGATGGACGTGGACACGGTTCAGAGGATTTTTGTGGAGGAAATAAAGCGTTCCGCAAAAAAGCGTCTTGAGGAAGAGGAAAAGATTAAAAAGATTCTGGAGCGTGCTCTCCTTGCAGAGAAAAAGCGTAAGGATAAGCTTAAGGCTCTGGCGCAGGAAGCTATCGACAAGGAAAAGAAACGCAAGCTGCGTGAAAAAGAACAAACCAAAAAGGCAAAAGAAAAGCTGAGAGCAAAGCAACGCAGAGAAAAAGAGAAGCTCAAGGCAAAGGAAAAACGCAAAAAAGAGCAGGAAAAGAAACGCCAGCAAAAAGCAAAAGCAAAGGGTTGATACACGCAAAAAGACGCTAAGAAGGAGGGGTGAGCTTTGAAGGCTAAAACAAAAAACACATCGCTATACAGCCTTATACTCAAGCTCAGCATATCCTTTTTACTGCTTATCGGCGTTACAACCGCCTGGTTTGTCTTCATACAGAACGCAAAGGTAACACCGCTGGAGCTTAGCGTTTCAAAAACCACCAGCGTGTTTGTGAAGGGTACCGACGGCAGCTGGACTCAGGAGCTGGAGATAGATAAGGACGGCAGCGGTATCGTTGCTATAAGTGAGTTTTCGGGTAACGGTAAAAAGCTTTTCGGTCCCGTTGCTGTAAACAAGCAGGTCGTTTCCTTTTATCCTGCACCCGACTCTGCGGCTAACGCAGGCTATATTGATTTTACTCTGGAGTTCAAGTCTGACGGCCCCGTTGATATCTATATAGGAGACGACAGTCAGCTTGTAGCTGAAAGCTTTACCTCCAATCTGAACGGTAACGGCGTAAGCAAAAACTACATAGTAGGCTCCGTGAGAGTAGGGATGTGGTGCGTTGAGGACGATTCAAGACCGGTAATCTGGGCACCCAACTCCCGTTTTCATTACAACACGGCAAGCAAAACAATAAGCACCTCCGGCACAGTGGAGCCAAGCTATCAATACGCCACCGACGAAACTGTGGCTAATATGGTTACCGTTGAAACTAACGGAGCGGCAAACGGTGCCGCTGATGACGGCTACTTTGTTTGGGGCGACCTCGCACAGGTTTCCCGTGAAAATATGCAGCCAATAATCACTCTCCAGCCTGAGGAAGGCGAGGAGGAAATGAAGACTATGAGAGTACGCCTTTGGGTAGAGGGTACGGACAGGGAAGCGGTTAAGGATTTTATAGGCGGCAGATTTAAGATTAAGCTGAATTTTACAGCAGTAGCTAAGGAAGGAGAGGTTACAGAATGAAAAATACCCGTATAAAGATAATAACTTCTCTTTTGTTAACCCTTTTCCTTATAGCCGGTGCCACCCTTGCCTGGTTCTTCACCAACAACGATGTTACTGTGGACTACGGTTCCACTATTCAGTGTGAGGCGGGCAACTCCTTGGAGATTTCTGTTAACGGGGGGCAAACCTGGCATACAAGCGTATCCTATTCCACCGTGTCTCCCAAAATTGTAGACATAAGCGGCAACGGTGTTAATTTATACAGACCAATGGTAATCACCGATGCAGGTGAGCCTCAGAATTTTGCTGTGGCACAAAAGATTGATGCCGAGGGTAAGGGTGACTACCTTGAGATGGAGGTTATGCTTCGCAGCACCTCTACTATGAACGTTTATTTCAGCGGTGAGTCCTACGTTACCCCTAAAAGCACCAGCACCCAGCAGCACAACATTTACGGTCCTTTCTCTAAGGACTATATAGCAGGCGCAATTCGTGTAGCCGTTATCGAAAAGGATGCAAGCGGTAACGAACAGCTTAAGATGCTGTGGGCTCCTAATTCCAAGTACGAGCTTGTTAATGATGGCGGAAAGTATGACTTTAAGCCCAATGGCACAGCCGAGTCCGGCTACCATTATTATGCCTCTGATGATAATACGATAGAAAACTTAACAAAGTATACCGTAACTGCCGACCAGTTTGCTTCCAAGCAGTTTGTTGTGGACTCTACCGGCGGTAATATAAACACGTCGGGCAACAGCCCTATCCTTACCGTTCTTGATACCAAGCTTAACGAGGACGACCCTGTATATACAAAAACCCTTATTATAAGAGCTTGGTTTGAGGGTACGGATCGTGAGGCGGACCAGGCGCTCAGCGGCGGTTGGGCAAATATGCTGTTCAAGTTCAACGGTATGCAAAAGCAGCAGCCTGATGCGGCAAAGACCGCTGATATAAAGGCAATATCAGTTGTAAACGGTGCTTTTTCAGGCCTTAAAGAGGGTATGGTTTATTCGACCAACGGCAGAGATTGGAATGCATATACGGCATCCTCTGCCTTCACCTCCGGTGCCACCTACTTTTTCAAATATCCCGAAACGGATACCCAGTTTGAGACCGAATATACTAAGCTTACGTTGAAATAAACCGCAAAACCTTTTATGAAAGGAGAAGAAGATGAAACACACAAAAAAGCTATTGATTGTATTAACAATCGCTTGGGTGCTGCTTTTAATGGTGGTGTTTTCCGATGCGTGGATTGCCCGCAACTGGACTCCCAGCATTTCCCAACAAAGCATAACTATATCTTCTTCCAGTGCTTTGCTTATCAGCTTGGATCCTACGGGAGATAATCTTTACGGTTCTGTTAATATTAACGAAATGGTTGGTTCTGATGAGTTTACTCTCCGTCAGGTGTCCAGTCACGATGCCAAGCTGTTCCATAGGGTGGATTTCCTTCCTACTATCACCGGCGGTGAGCCTATATTCACAACACAGGATGTAGAGGATAGATATATAAACTGTACCTTCTATCTTATGCGTCAGATTTCCAACAACCCCGAGGAAGCTTCTGAAAAGCTTGTGTTTATCCATCCCGATACCCACATAAGCTGCACTTCCGGCAACGCAGATGTAAGCAAAGCTATAAGAGTAGCAATAACCATAGACAATAATGCCCCTATTATTTTGGCAGATTGTTCCGACAATTTGTATAACGGCTCCCGTCCCGTTCTGGCACCCAAGGAAGGTGCAAACGGTGAAAATGTGTATGAAGATTACGATCCCTCGCCTACGGTGAAGAACGAGTATAACCGTGACGTTGTTGCTACCCAAACTGCGTACAGCCTTTTGTATTATCACGGCGGCAGAACCAGCTTTGATGATGACGACGATCCTTCTAACGATTATAATTTCACTCCCAACGAAGACCGTGCGCTTGTGAAGATGCAAGAAGGTCAGGTGTGTACGGTAAACGTAAAGATATGGCTTGAGGGCAGTGATGATACTTGCACCGAAGCCATTGCAGGTCAGGTATTTGACTTTTTGCTTAAGTTTGATTCCGTGGATGTACAGACGGTGAGAACAGAAGCGTAAATCTAAAAAAACAACTTCAGAGAAAGGAGAAGCGGTATGTTTACCAAAAAAGTGCGTCATATTGCCACAGCATTAGGACTGCTTTTGTGTATAACCCTCTCCTTTGCTTGGATGACTGAGCTTGACGAATTCCCTTCAGGTCGCTATCTTGAGATTCACTACGACAACAGCCTTTATTCAGCCGCCGTTGGTATGGATGCCTCTCTTTACGTTTTAGAGGAGCAGGACGGTGCGGCGGGTGAAGTTACTTATAAAGACATCACTAAACAGTATAAAAGCGATACCGACGAGTTGTATTCTACCGAAAATTTTGCACCGGGTCAGTACAAGCTCTTCGCGCTTAAAATGCAAAACAAAACCACCCTGCCTATGAATGTTTCCGTAAACCTGGCAAAAATAGAGGGAGACCCTCTGTTCCTGGAGCATATGAATTTGGGTATCCTTGACAGTACAGGCTTTACGGGTGAATACGAGCCTCCCAAGGTTGAGGAGTTTCCTATGGCAGAGCGTGCTAACGGCAACGGTGCCGTTACCTTAGCTAACCTGCTGTTACCCCCTACAGGGGACGCAAGCCTTTTGGATAATGTGGTAGAGATAAGGTTTTACGTAAGGTTTTCCCACACCGCCGTTAACGAGCTGCAGGACAAGGAGTTCAAAATCGGCGTAGTAAACGTAATGGCGGCTTAGCTTAGGATGAAAAACACTGTAAAAAAGATATTCAAATACATCTCCACGGCCCTGCTTGTGCTGATAGTCGTTTGTACTTGCTTACTGCTGGCGGTCAAGTTTTTAGGTGAGACCCCGTCGGTATTCGGCTACAACTTTTACTATATAGCAACAGGCAGTATGGAGCCTACGATTGCAGTAGGCGATATTATACTTAGCAAATCCGCAGACACGGCGGAGCTTAAGGTGGGCGACGTTGTCACCTTCAACGGCGAAAGCGGTGAGCTTGCAGGGAAGATAGTTACCCACAGAATAAAAGAGATTTACGAGGAAAACGGTCAAACCTACGTTATAACAAGGGGCGATGCCAACACCGCAGACGACCCTGCTCACAGGGCAGAGGCGGTAGTTTCCGTAATGAAGGCAAAGCTCCCGTTTCTTGGTGCAGTGGTCAGGGTGATAAACACTCCCCTAGGCTTTATTGCACTTATAGTAATTCCCTTGCTTATATCTCTCGTAAGAGAAATCATAGAGTTGGTGCAGACTTTTCGGTCTACCAAGGAGGAACTCGGTAATGATGAATTGGACGAAGAAATCGGACATTAAATCAATTTTCAAAAAAATATTACCAAAATTCAAGCCAGGCAAAACTGTGGCTTTTGTGGCTATTTGTCTTGCGGCAGTAATGCTTGTCGGCGTTTCTATCGCATGGTTTACCAGCCAGATCAACCTTACCGGCAGTAAGTTTTCTACCGGTACTATTGAGGTAATGGCATACGGCTACGATGCTAACGGTAATCTTATCACCTCCATCTATCCCGAGGGGAAAATCCCCGAGGGTGCTACCGACGCAAATAAGCCTTTGTTTGATGACCTCGATATGGAAGCGGGCTCCGTTTCCACGGTTTATATCGCAATAAAAAACAACGGCTCCCTTGACCTTGAATACAGGCTCAGCTTTTCCATAAGCGAGCACCTTAATAAAGCAAGCGACCTGGTTTATCTTGGCGGCTATTGGTATTCCTTGAATAATATCACCGATCAGATAGCCGGGGACGGTTTGGCGGCTTACGCCACAGCGCACCCTGCTGTTCCCTGTGATGAAACCGACTGTGCTAACGGTCATATCTGTTCCGAAAACAGTAATTCCCATAATTTAAGCGAGCTTCATAAGTATTCCAGCGGCGACGTTATTGAGGCCGGCAGTGCGGGAATGCACTATTACCGTATGGACTACGGTGTTCGTGCGAGTGCTACTCCTAACGACTATTCCAACAGATATTTTGCTGTTAATGCAAATATACATACCTCTCAGGTAGGCACTCTTGATGATGAGGCGGCAGGCTACGGCGTTACCCGTCAGGTTTCCAGTGCCACCGATTTGGATAACGCTATCAAAAACTCTCTTCCCGGCGATACCATAGTTCTTATGAACAATATCACCTACAACGGTGACCTTGTGATAACCAAGTGCCTTAACTTTGAGGCAGGCGGCAAGGTTCTTACCGTAAACGGTAATATGATTTACGACTTTGTGTCCACCCTTCCTCTCACCATCAATCTGCAGGGCAGCGGCGCTATAAAGGTGCTTAGCAGCGGTGCGGTAGGCGGTAACTTTACCGTTTCTGCTCCTAAAAGCCAGGTTGAGCTTATTGGCGGTAACACAGCGGGTGACTTGTTTGTTAGCCGCGACCTTACCATCGATGCAACGAATGCGGCAGGCAGCGGCGGCTGTATCTTCTCCGATATCGTTATTATGGACGGCACAGGCACAAACCCCAAGGCTATGTATGTTCGTTCCAATACAAGGCTTACCGTTAGTGCAGGCGTTTCTTTGGAGCGTATAGAGGCGGCGGTACAGGCTACCAATATAGAAATTCAAAATGCAGGTCAGATAAATCAGATCATACTCAGTAGTATGTTTATGACCGAGCAGACCGGTGCTCCCCAGATATATATCCATAACTACAACAGAATATTCAACATAATTCTTCCTACTTGGTCCGTTCCCTTTAAGGTTGACGGCGAGGGCAACTGTAGCGGTAACACAAGGATAGTTGTTTCCTCCGGCGGTCTTATCGACACCCTTACAGGCTCAGCCGCCTTTGACGATTCCCATATTGAGGACGAGGGTGCAGACCTTTATGTTGAGCAAATCGTTGAGGGTCTGGACACAGGGCTCAGAGTTTACTACCGTGACCTTCCTAATGAGACAGGCACCAGCCTGGAAGCAATTCTTGCCGATTACTTTGAAGGTAAGAACATTACGGGCGACGCTTTGACAAGCGCTTATTCCGCTATTGAAACTCTTGAGATAATCTGCCGCGGCGACAAGCTTGTTCAGGCAACGGACATAGCTTTCGTAAAGGGTAGCCTTAAGGGTATCGTTAGCCTTGATATGTCCCAGTCCACCATCAACGGCAACTCTTTGGCAAACAACGCCCTCAGCAACATCAGCACCCTTACTAACGTTAATTTGCCTAAGAGCTTGGTAACTTTGGGTGCAAACGCTTTTTCCGGCACCTCTATAAAGGGTATAACGATCCCCGCAACCGTTACCTCTATAGGCGACAATGCGCTTTTGGGTATAAAATTCGTTTATATGCAGTCTTATGAGCCTTGCACCATCTCTTCAAAGGGTCATAATACAAGCACCTTCTTCTTTGTACCCGATTCTGCGGTGGACACCTACAGAAGCGCCAGCGTTTGGAGCGGATTCAAGGACAGGATATACCCTATGGCGCAGCTGGCTGACGATGGTGTTAACCACGTCCGTAAGCTTAACGACGGTACCTATGAGATAGTAAATTACGCAGGCGATGCCGCCGAGATTGAAATAGGCAACGGCGTTACCCTAAACGGTACCACCCTTGCGATTACCTCCGTTGGCGAGAATGCATACCGTAACCTTACTCATGCCTTTACGCTTAAGTTCCATTCCGGCGTAAAGACCGTTTCTCAAAACGCCTTTTACGGTACCAAGGTTACCGGTATGGTTAACTTTGGCACTGTTAAAACCATAGGCACCAGCGCTTTTGAAAACTGTTATTATTTAACGGTTATCGACGAGGGCAATTCTATCGAGACCCTTGAAACAAGAGCGTTCTACAACTGCACCCGTCTGTATCAGGTATCTCTTCCCAGAATAGTTACCGTTGGTGACAGCTCTTTCTATAGCAATACCTGTCTTGTTAGTATTTCTTTTGGTGATGGTCTCAAAAGCATGGGGAGTTCATTACTTAAAGGAAGCGAGAACCTTCGTGAGTTGACTTTTAAGGCTCCTGCGGTTTCTGCGGTGGTTTTTGCAGAAACTAATCCTATTAAAAATATCGAACTTAATGCTCATAAAAATCTGCGTATATATGTGTCGGCGAGCGACTATGCAGGCTATTGTGAGAAATTTGCCAGAGTTGAAACAAAAAATGGTGTAAGGTATAATTTTACATCGACCATATGTGAAGATGGTGAAAAATTCGAATCCAATGAAGTCGGTGTGTATTATCAAGGCACACTTCTTGGTTATGTCGAGTTGGGTATGTTCAGGGTTCGTGATATGGGTAACAACAGTGTATCTATATCCAGTTGTACCTTGCAGGCAAGCGATGTAAGCGACGATAGCTTCTGGAGCAGCTTTAATGCCATTCCTGATGTTATTGACGGTAAGACTGTTGTTCGTATTGGTCCCTCCGCTTATCGAGTGCTCCCGTTTGATATGTTTACGTTTTCTGTAGATGAGGCTCTTAATCCTTGGGGAAACAACAATGCAACTATCCCCGAGACTGTTACAGAAATAGGCGACTATGCGTTCTATAAAACCAATGTTTCTTTAACAACTCTTCGCAATGTCGAAAGTATCGGTGCTTATGCCTTTAGTGAGACTGCTAAGTTATATTATGTGGACGCCCCTGCTCTTACAAGTGTAGGCGAATCTGCTTTTGCAAGTTCTACCGGACTTCGTCAGTTCAAAGCAAACGCTCTTACTTATGTTGATAAGCAGGCTTTCAACAGTTGTACTGAGCTGTTGAGACTTTATGTAAGAAAGCTTTCCACAGGCGCTCCTGACTGGCTGACATATAGCACAAATCTTGTGGAGCTTTGGATGGCAACAGATTTGGATGTTACCCTTTCCGCTGCAGATCCAACAGAACCTGATTACGTTGTATACCATGACACACACAAAAGGACTATTATCATAAGTTGTTGCACGGCTACAGACTATAAAGTATACGATTATGAGACTATATCGCCTGCCAATCTAACCGATTACACTGTCTTCGACGGCGACAATAAGGTTTTGTGTGTTCTTGAAAATATGGCAGAGTATTGGGTTACTGAGGATACCAGCGATGGTAGAGACAACACTGTTACTATCCTTAACCACTTTGCTAAAACACCTATAACGAGCACCTTTAATATCCCTGCGGTACTTACTGCCGAAATAAGCGGAACAGACACGTCGGTAGAGGTTGTTTCTATCGGTTTGGCAGCGTTTAGGGGCACTGATTTTGCTTCTAACGGTGTGATTGTTCCAGCCACATTGATAAACATAGGTGACAGAGCATTTAGCACAGCAACTCTTGCTGGTGCACTCAACCTCAACAATGTTACAAATGTGGGCAGATACTCTTTTTCGAATTCTAATATAACAAGTGTTGTTGGCAACGAAGTTTTGGCTTTGAACACATATACATTCCGCTATTGCTACTCGCTTACTAGCGTGTCTTTACCTAGACTTTCCGTCTTGCCATCTCACTCCTTGCGTGATTGTACAAACTTGCAAAGCCTTTACCTTGAGGATATTACACAGTTCGCCTCAAACAGCATTACAGGCTCAACAAAACTGTCAAATATTACAATAAACCGTGTTATTACTAATAATACCGTTCCTACTTGGGGTAGCACATCTTATCCAGCACCAACCTACGCTATCCAGTTCTATGTTCCTACACAGAGCATAGCTCTTTATCGGGCTAGCACAAAGTATAATCAATACCCCATTCACGCCCTTGATGAGGTGCTTATTAACGACGACGGTACGTACTATTTGGTTAACTGCGGTGACGGTTGGGAGCTTATGAGCTTTACCCCCGTTGGCAATCCTACAAGCATAATTATACCACAAACTCACGGTGGTAAGGATATCATCACCATCAGTGCAGATGCATTCAAGCAGTGTACAAGTGTGGTTGATATCACCATCCCTGCCAGTGTTAGCTACTATCAGCAGGGCGTGTTCAGCGGTATGACCGCACTTCAGAACGTTTACGTTGCAACGGGGTCTGCATACTTCTCCGACAAAGGCGGCGTTTTGTTCACCGCCAACGGCAAGGAGCTTGTGTACTATCCCGCTTACAGAAACGCAACAAGCTACACCGTTCCCGAAGGCACCAAGCTTGTCCAGAGCTATGCCTTTGAGGGAGCAGTGATTCTTCAGTCCGTAGTAATGAACACTGACCTGGAGGCTATCGGTTACAAGGCCTTTGACGGTGCCGGTATCAGCACCATCACCTTCCAAGGCGCAGTACCTCCTGTCCTCTTTGATGGCGACGTGTTTAATGAAGGCGCACCCGGCTTTGCAATCAGTGTACCGGCAGGCTCTGTCGATACGTATAAGACTGCAAGCGGATTCGTTAAATACAAGGACTACATCAGCTAAATGAATAAGGCTACCGAGGGTTCGGTAGCCTTTTCAAATGAAAAACAATTGGTGGAATATGATAGCAAAGTATATACTTTTATTAATGGAATGTATGGGCACCGTAGCCTTTTCTGTTTCAGGTGCCCTTGTGGCGATAAGTCATAGCCTGGATTTGTTCGGCGTTGTTATCGTCGCCTGTACTACCGCAGTAGGCGGCGGTATTATAAGAGACCTGTTGATGGGGTATTTCCCGCCACGGATATTCTATTCCCATACCACCCTTTTGCTTGCATTGGTAAGCGCTGTGGGCGTGTTTATAGCGGCGTATATCAATATCAAGAAGTTTAAGGGCATGGTGGACAAAATCGAGCATATCAATATAGTATTTGACGCTATAGGCTTGGCTGCCTTTTCCGTTGCAGGGGTAGAAACGGTTAGTCAGTCAGGCTTTAAGGACGACATACTGTTTTGTGTTACCATGGGTGTTATAACGGGTGTGGGCGGCGGAGTGCTTCGTGACGTGTTTGTTAACGAAAAGCCTTACGTTCTTACCAAACACATCTATGCAGTGGCATCCATTGCTGGCAGCGGTATCTATTATGCGGGCATTGTGCTGACTGATTATAAGGTTTTTGCAACGGTGCTTTCTCTTTGCGTAACCGTAAGCATCAGACTTCTTGCGGCAAAGTACCGTTGGAAGCTACCCAAAATAGACCTGGGCAAGGCAGATGCGGTTCACCATATGCGTCTTAAGAGCACACCCTATGAAAAAATCAAAAGTGGAGCAAAAACGATAGAGCTGAGGCTTTACGACGAAAAAAGGAAAAACATCAAGGTGGGTGATCTTGTTGTTTTCACCCACGCTGATGACAGCAGTCAGAGCTTTAGGGTCAAGGTGACCAAGCTGCATAGATTTGAAAGCTTTGAGCGTCTTTACCAAAAGCTGCCTATGGAAAAATGCGGCTACCCCGAGGGTGAAACGGCAAACCCTGCGGATATGGAGGAATACTATTCAAGAGAAAAGCAGGCAAAACACGGCGTAATAGGTATAGAGTTTACCCTGGTATAATTTTGTTAAAAAGCGGCAAAACGCTTGTTTATTTTTCAATAATCTATTGTGTTTTTTGTTTTTAAGTGGTATAATAGTATAAGTTGTTATGGAAAGCGTTCGAAAACTACAAAATATGCTATTTTTAGCTTAAATCAGGGCGGGCAATTGTTAATGGAAAAGAAAGCGATAGACGAAAAAGAGTATTACTCAATAGATATATCACATATACTTAGAACAATTTGGTCAAGAGCGTGGGTAGTGGTTGCATTTGCTCTTGTTTTGGCAACCCTGTTTTTCTCCTACTCCTCTTTTGTGATAAAGCCTACCTATTCGTCTTCCATTTTGCTATACGTAAATAACACCTCGTTTTTAGGCAGTACGGATTTTACTATATCCTCCACCCAGCTGTCTGCGGCACAAAGCCTTGTAAAAACCTATGCCGTTTTGCTTAATAACCGCACCACGCTGGAGCGTGTTATAGAAAAAGCCGGCGTTGACTATACGTATGAGGAGCTGTCACAGATGATAGAGGCGGCACCTGTCAATACCACCGAGGTTATGAAGGTGTCTGTCACCTCTAAGGACCCCTATGAGGCGGCAAAGGTTTCCAACTGTATAGCAGAGGTTTTGCCTCAAAGAATATCCGAGATAATCGAGGGCGCGTCTATGGAGGTAGTAGATGCGGCAGTGCCTGATTTGCAAAAGGTTGCCCCCAGTGTAACGTCTTATACCTTGCTGGGCTTGTTCCTTGGCGGTGTAATAGCGGTTGCGATTATAGCTATAGCCGCAATCAAGGACGACTCGATTTATAGTGAGGAATATATACTCAGAAATTACGATTATCCTATCTTGGCAAAGATTCCGGGATTGTCCTCAGCAAACAGTAATAACTACGGGTACCGTTCCCGTGGCAGGAAGTCTGTAAAGTAGGGAGGACGAAGAATGGGACTGTTTAACAAAGGTAAAAAAAGCAGCGCGTTTGCTCCTGCCGACTTGAAAAAAACTTTACATAAAAACCTGGAATTTACAGCAACAGAACAGTATAAGCTGCTCCGTGCTAACCTTAACTTCACCCTGCCTACAGACGTAAAATGCCCCATAGTTGGTGTAACCAGCTCCATGAGGGGTGAGGGGAAAAGCACTACCGCTATCAATCTGTCCTACGTTCTGGCAGAAAGCGGTAAAAAGGTACTTCTTATAGACGGCGACCTCAGATTGCCCAGTATTGCAAAGAAGATGGAGATAGACAGCAAGCCCGGACTTACGGATTTGCTTATGGGCTATGAAAACTATCAGCTTGGCACCTTTAAGTCCAAGCTTCTTGATAATTGGTACATTATGCCCTCCGGTCCTCTGCCGCCTAACCCGTCGGAGCTTCTTGGCTCCCCCAGGATGGAGACGGTGTTAGGTCTTCTTTCCGAGATGTTTGATTACATCATACTGGACCTGCCGCCTGTAAACATTGTTTCCGATGCTCTTGCGATAGCCAACTACATAACGGGTATGATAGTTGTAGTCCGTGAGCGTCATACAGAGAAAAAGGAACTGGAGACTTGCTTCAGACAGCTTAAGCTATCCAACGTAAAGGTTCTTGGCTGTGTTATGAACGAAAGCGGCAACGGCAAAAAACACAGGTATTACAAATACAGTTGATTTCGGGGATATAGGTATCTTTGATGATAGATTTTCACAGTCACGTGTTGCCCTGTGTTGACGACGGCAGTCAAAGCGTGGAAGAAAGTACGCTTATGCTGGCAGAGTCTTACAGGCAAGGGGTTGAAACTCTTGTGGCTACCCCGCATTTTTACGCAAACTCTGATACGGTAGACGGATTTTTGGCAAAAAGGGAAGAGGCGTATAACAAAATAGTAAATGCAAAACCTTCTGCCTGTCCCAAGCTGCTTTTGGGCGCAGAGCTGTTATTTTATAACGGCGTAAGCGGACTAAAGGATTTGGAAAAGCTTAGGATAGGCGATAGCAAGCTTCTCCTTTTGGAGATGCCCTTACAAAAGTGGACAGACTATACGTTGAAGGAGCTGTTTGAGCTGGCACGGTCCAGCGATTACACCTTGGTGTTGGCTCATATTGAGCGTTACTACAGCCTGCAAAGGGAAGAGGTTTGGCAAAGCCTTAAGGACAACGGCGTTCTGTTCCAGGTAAACGCCTCCTGCTTTACAAGGTTTAGGACAAGACGCAGTGCGGTCAAGCTGATGAAAAAGGGCTTTGTTCATTTCCTGGGCTCCGACTGTCACGACACGCAGTACCGTCCGCCTGTGATAGCACCTGCCTATACGCTTATAAGGAAAAAGCTTGGGGATGAAGCTTACGCTTCTTTTTTGAACTACGGCAACAATTTAGTAAAATAAAATAATAGAATACATTTTTTTGAAAGGAAATTCCGCTATGAAAAAAGCATTAGTATTTGTTTTGGCACTCGTTATGTCTCTCACACTCAGCCTCACCGCTTTTGCGGCACCCAACGGCTTTACGGTAAGTCCCGGAGCTAACGCTGCCCCTGAAATTATGGATTTTGAAAACAGCTCCGAAGGCTGTTTGGCAGAGCTTATTCTTGCTGCATACGCAGACCGTGCATCTCTTGATGCTGACACCCGTGCTGCTCTTGAGGCTGCTTACGGCGATATAGTAAACGCAAGCAACCTTGGTTCTCTTACAGCGGACCTTGCAGCTCTTGCACAGACCCTTGGCATTAAGATTGAAGACCTTGCAGTTAGTGAGCTTTTTGATATCGAGCACACCTGCGATGAACACGACGGTCACGGCGGTAAGTTTACCATCAAGCTTAAGTCTCAGGCACTTCAGGGCTTTGTAGGCCTGTTGCACAAGAACGGCGACAAGTGGGAGCTGGTTGATGATGCAACCCTCGCTTCCGACGGTCTTTACATCACCTTCAGCGTAAGCGATCTTTCTCCCTTTGCTATAGTTGTTAAAACCGACAGCGGCACCGAGTCTCCCGACTCCGGCGACAGCTTCCCCTATGTAGCTGTTTTTGCTTTCGTTGCAGCAGCAGCTCTTGGCGCTTGGCTGGTAGTTGGCGTTAAAAGAAAGAAGGCGTAAATAGTCTTTATGGGCAAAAACAAAACTGCAGGCACGGGTAATATCCGTATCGTAGCCTTGGTGGTTTTGATAGCCGTACTGTTTACCTTAGCGATTCTTACGTTTAATAAATGGGAGGGGAAACGGAACGGTTTCCCCTCTGTTGATAATACTCCTCAGGGGCTTATCACTCACAACGGTAAGGAGTATAGGCTAAAGGATGATATAGAAACAGTTTTGGTTATCGGTCTGGATAGCTTTGACAAGGCGGAGGACGATACGGCAAACACCAATAATAAAAGGGCAGACTTTTTGTTGCTTTTGGTGTTTGACGATAAAAACGGCACGGTAAACGCCTTGCAGATAAACCGTGACACTATGGCACAGATAAACAGGCTGGATATAGCAGGTAACAGGATAAACAGCTTCAACAGTCAGATAGCTCTGGCACACACTCAGGGCAACGGCAAAGAGGTAAGCTGCAGAAACACGGCAGACGCAGTATCCTCCTTACTTATGGATATAAAAATAGACCGCTATTTTTCAGTAACAATGGAGGCGGTTAAGGATTATAACGACCTGTTAGGCGGCGTAAGCGTGAAAGTGCTGGACGATTTTACAGCAAGCGACCCTGCTATGATAAAGGGCGAGACGGTAAGGCTTACAGGCACCCAGGCGCTTCTTTACGTCCGTGCCCGTCAGGGTATGGAGGACCAGACTAATCTCCACAGAATGCTTCGTCAGCGTCAGTACCTGGGTGCTCTCTACGATGCCACCAAACAGCGTATAGCCAAGGACGGCGCTTTTTCTCTTAAAGCCGCTACGGCTATGTCAAAGTATATGGTGTCAAACTGCACCGTTTACCAGCTGCAGACCATAATGAACAAAATCACAAGCTATACCTCCTCGGATATCAAGGAGCTACAGGGCGAGTCCGTAACGGGCGTAAACAGCGAGGGCGAGCCTTGTATGGAGTTTTATCCCGATGAGGAGGCAACAAAGGAACTGGTTATCAGTTTGTTTTACGAATAAAAAGCTTTATATAACAGAAAAAGAGGGGCAAGCTTGCCCCTCTTTTTCTGTTATATAAACTAATTCTTTGTATTCTACGCTTTATTAGCTCCTATCCGTATAGATTCTGGGAACCCTTGCGGTTATTCCGCACACGATCTCGTAATTAATGGTGCCTATGATGTCTGCCATCAGGCTTACCTCGCCGCCTGCGCCGAATATCTGTACCTCGTCACCCTCCGCACAGTCAACGTCCGTAATATCCACCATAAACATATCCATACAAACTCTGCCCAAAATAGGCGCCTTAGCACCGTTAATCAAAACGCTGTATCTGTTAGACAGCAAACGGGGCATACCGTCGGCATAACCAAAGGATACCACACCCCTGCGGAGAGGCTTGTCCACCTTATAGGTGCGTCCGTAGCTTACCGTATCCTCTGCCTCCAGCTCGCCTACGGCGGCAAGTCTGGCGCAAACAGTCATTGCGGGCGCAAAGGGAAAGTCGGGCACACTACGCTCCAGACCGTAAAGACCTATGCCTTGCCTTACCATATCAAGGTGCATCTCGGGGTAGCGGATGGTGGCGGCACTGTTACAGCAGTGCCTTGTACCAACGGCCTTGCCCTTTGCCGTAAGCTCTTCGATAACGGCGGTAAAAGCCGAAAACTGCTTCTTGGTAAAATCTGCAGTTTCTCCGTCCGCATCGGCAAAATGGGTAAAAATCCCCTGCACGTCAATCCCTTCAACGTCGTACAGAGGCAGTATCTGCTTTGCACAGTGGGGGGCGTTTTCTTTACTGTGGCAGTAAAATCCAAGCCTGCTCATGCCTGTGTCAACCTTTATGTGTATGGCAGGCTTGCCGTCTTTGACTATAGCCCTTGCGTATTCTACCGAGTCACAGGCCTGGATAAGACTGTTGTCCACCAGCTTGTCTCTCTCTGCGGGGCAGGTCTTGCCAAGGACAAGAATATTGCCCTTGATACCGGCCCTTCGTATCTCCTCACCCTCGGTGGCAGTGGCAACGGCAAAATCGCTAACGCCCATATCCTGTAAAGCGCAAGCCACCTGCACGGCACCGTGACCGTAGGCGTTGGCTTTAACCACTGCCAGCATACGGCAGCCCTCTGTAAGGACGTTCATAATATTTTTTGCATTTGTTTTAATAGCCTCAAGGCTTATCCTTGCTTCTGCACGGTTTTCCATACCGTAGCCTCCGTTATTATGTATTTTCTGTTTTCCGTGCCGTTTGTAAAATACAGCACGGCAATATTTCCGTTTTTAATAATTCCTTTTACTTCCGTTCCGTCAACGGCGGCGTAAATCACGCCGTCTTTGTATTTACCTGCTACTGCAAGAGTATCCATTGCGGCAAAAAAGCTTTCCCCTGTCATAACGGCAAAGCTGCCAAGGCTTACCTTTATACCCTTGTAGTCAAGCACGTAATTCCCGTCGCCGTTCCCCGTTATACAAAGCCCCTCGATGGCAGACGGGGAGGTGAAGGTAAGGCTGTTTTGCGTCTCCCCAATCCTTGCCTTAAAGGAAATATCCGTACCCTCCTCGGTAACGGTGTACAGCCCCTGCTTTATAAAAACAAACTCCGTCTTTTTCTTACAGGCAGAAAGGGAAAACAAAATAGAGCCAATCAAAGCCAAAACAATAAACCGCTTCAGATAAATCACCCAAAATACATTATTTGACCTATTATCTCAGGCAGCTCCGACGGGAGCATAGCATACACCCCTCGCTTCTTCGTAAGCTTTTCGGCGGCGGCAGCGTGAAGGTACGCGCCAAGACAAGCACCCTCAAAGGGGTTCATACCCTGGGCTAAAAGGGAGCCTATAAGCCCTGCCAGCACATCTCCGCTACCTGCCTTGGCGAGACCTGAGCCCTCGTAGGGAGAAATGCAAAGCCTGCCGTCGGGGGATGCAATTACCGTCCTTGCCCCCTTAAGCACGGTGACAAAGCCGTACTCTCTTGCAAAGCTCAGGGCGTGCAGCGTGCGGTTTTTATTAACCGCAGCGGTGCTTATTCCCAATAGTCTGCCCATCTCGGCAGGGTGAGGTGTTACAACAGCCTGAGGTCTAACAGACCTGTATAATTGTATGTCTCCTGCTATGCAGTTTATGCCATCGGCATCAATTACGGTGGGTATATCGCAGTTAATAAGCAGTTCCTTTATAGTGCCGTCATAGCTTCTGCCGCAGCCACAGCCTAAAAGCAAAGCGCTGGGTCTGTGGGCAGTGATATCCCCGTAAGATACAGAGGGGCATATAATGGGCTCAGCCAACCTGGTTTTCGTTACCAAAGCACAGGTCTCGTCGGTGTAAAGCCTTAGCAGTCCTACACCGCTTTTTAAGGCGGCAAGGCCGGCAAGGTATGCCGCACCGCACATCTCAGCGTTGCCGCACAGGGCGGCAAGGGTGCCAAAGCTACCCTTGTGGCTGTTAACGGGTCTGGGCGGTAAAAGCTCAAGCAGTCTGTTGTCTGCTATTCTCGCCAAGGGCGTGTGGATGTCTATAACCTTATCCGGTATACCTATGTCTGCCACGTACAGCTCACCGCAAGCCTCTCCGGCAGGGTAGCTTACCAAAGCCAGCTTGGGTGCGGTAAAGGTACAGGTAAGGGATGCCTTAACGTAAAGCTCGGGCAAAGCATCGCTGTCAGCGATAAGACCACTGGGCATATCTGCCGCTATAACAAAAGCACCGCTTTCGTTTACCGTCCTTATTGCGTCGGCGTATATACCCGTGGCAACCCCTTTCATAGAGAAGCCGAACATACAGTCTACGATAATATCAGCCTTTTTCACAGCCTGGGGAAGGTCATAGCAAAATGCGCCTCCAAGCTGTTCGTATCTGGTTTTGTAAAGAATAGCCGGCTCTGCCACAGGCGGCTCTATGGGGTATATGCATACGCTGTAGCCTTTTTCCAAAAGAACAAGCCCAAGCGCATAACCGTCACCGCCGTTATTGCCCTTGCCGCAAACAATACATACCTTGTTCCCGTTGGCTTTAAGCACGCATTCAGCCAGTGCCGCCGCAGCGTTTTCCATAAGGACGGCAGTGCCTATCCCACAGCCCTCGTCCATCGCTTTAATGCTTTGGGCGCTGTAAATATCGGGTCTTGTCATTTTTACTTTACCTTATATGCGGCAGAGTTATAAAACTTCAAAATACTAAGTGCCTTCTTGGGTGCCTCAAAGTACACGATGCACCTTTCGCCCCGGGTGTTCTTGAACACGGCGTACACGATACCGACGGCATCCATGGAGGAAACGCAGGTGTAAACCTTATCGTAAGCACTGTTGTCGGCAGGAGTGCTTACGGGGTCGGCAATAAGCTCAGCGGTGGAGATTTTGAAGGTAAAAAGCTCCTTCCTGCTTCTGCCACCGTAAACTATATGCATCTGCATATCACCTGTGGATATAACGTAGTCATATTCTATCTTGGTGTATTTCCAAAAGATAAAAGCACCAAAAACGATAAGCACCGTTACCATAGGCATAACAACCACCGTAGCCGAAGCAAAGATGGAAAGCACCGCAAACAAAGCTATAAACACGGAAACGGCAGACAAAACTATAATAGCTTTTCTGGTTTTTGTCTTTTTGTTAGGCTTTTCAGCCACAGAAAACTCTACGTGGTTAGGGGAAGAAGGATCGCCAAACATAATTGCACCTCTTATAATGTTATTACAAAATAATAACACATAACAGGAAAAATATCAAGCAGTAAAACGAAATTAGCTACAATTGATTAACACATAAGCAGCTAAAGGCTCCGTTATCGAAAAGCGGCACCAAAAAGCTGTAGGGATACCCCTTGCTTATAAGAGCGTAAGGCTCTCCCTCCTCGGAGAGGGTAAAGCCCTTAAGCCGTACACAGGGGGGCAGAGTACAGCTCCCTCTGCTACAGCATCCACAGTATTCTATAACGTCGCCCCTTCCTGCGTTGTATCCCAGCAGAAACCCTCTGCACAGGGGTAAGTAGTCGATAAAATCCATATCCTCCTCAGCCCTCTTAAGGGCGCACAGGACGTTGCCTCTGCAGTCACTGAGATAAACCGCCTCACGGTAGGTCAAGGTCAGACCGCCGTCAGGGCAGCAGTGTGCTCCAAGCAAGGGGCCCGCATTTACTCCGGGTGTAAAGCCGTCCGTTTCCGTAAGAGCCGCATCCAAAACGTACACACGGTTTGTACAGCTTCCTCCCGTAGCAAGCAAATCCCCACAGCCGCAAACCGCACTTAAAGCACCGTAGGGTCTTTTGGCAGGTACACGGCACTTTTCCTCTACGGAATAAACAGCACATTCAAAGCCGTCTGTAGCAAGTATACGCCCACAGCTAAAGGCGGCACCCGTTGCGGGCAGTCCTGTAGGTAAGCTAATGGGTATATTCAATCTTTTCAAGCCTCCTTTAATGTATCTACAACTATTTTATGCAAAAAAACGCCTGCTTGTTTATATTGTAAAACCAAAGCCTTTGTGCTATTATGTATAAAAAAGATAAAAACCGTTAATCATAAAACATAAAAACACTTATCTCAAAAGGAGAAAAAACAGATGAAAAAGCTTTTACTGTTGGTACTATCGTTTTGCCTGCTTGGCGTTTCCGCTTGTGGGGGCGATATGACGGATAGAAAAAACGACACAACTGAGGAAAGCTCCGACTCAGGCGTAGAAATCGAGGCTTCCTCCGAAGAAACGACTAAGGAGGCAGTGGCGACGTTTTTGGACGGACGCTTTGAGGGCAGAGAAAGCATAAAGCTGGTAGCCTTGGGTGACTCTATTGCCAGGGGCTTTGGTCTGGCAAATCCCGATACTCAAGCGTATCCTGCCATTCTGTCCTCCTCTATCGAGGCTCTTCTGGACGGGGTAGAGGTTGACTATATGAATATGGCAGTGGACGGTATGAAGACCGACGGATTGCTGACCCTGCTTGACAGCAGTAAAATTGCAATCGGGAATGCGGATATAGTAACCCTTTGTATCGGCGCAAACAATATTCTACAGCCCTTTATAAGCTCTATCAGCGGAGCAGGCGGTTTGTTTTCCTCAGAGGGCGTAGACGAAAAAGCGCTGGAAAGCTTTATTGACAAAACAAACACCCTGCTAGGCAGCGAGCAGTTTGTAAAGAATATGCAAAAGGGCGTAGAGCAAGCGGCAAGGGATCTGCCACGGATATTGCAAACGATAAAATCCTACGCACCCGATGCGATAATAGCGGTAACAACGGTTTTCAGCCCCTACCACGGTATGGTGCTTTCCATCCCCTATCTGGGCAAATCGGTAAATCTGGGAGAAGCCTCCGACAAATGGGTGGCTCTGTTGAATGAGCAGATAAAAGCTACGGTAGAAACGGAGGGGTGCCTCCTTGTGGACGCTTTTGCTCCCTTTGCCGAGAGGGAAGGACTAATAAACGCAGCCTTCAATCTCCTTCCGCCCAAGATATCCTTCGATCCCCATCCAAATATCAACGGTCATATCCTGCTGTCAAACCTGTATCTTGAAGCTTTGTCAAAAACGTAGAATAAAAACAGGGTCTGTTTCAAAAGTGATACAGACCCTGTTTCTTTAAGCCGTATAAAACCCTTGGCTGTCCTCGCTGTCCAAGCCAAAGCTGATACTGATGGCTTCGTTTACCTGTGACATAACCTTGTCGTCAAGATGCCCCATCTTTTCTTTAAGTCTGCGCTTGTCGATAGTGCGGATTTGCTCTAACAGGATAACCGAATCCTTAGCCAATCCTGACGAGGCCAAAACCTCAATATGGGTAGGTAACCTGGTTTTTCCCGTTTGGCTGGTGATAGCGGCGGCAATAACCGTGGGGCTGAACTTATTGCCGACGTCGTTTTGGACAATCAAAACAGGTCTTATACCACCTTGCTCCGAACCAACAACAGGGCTAAGGTCGGCGTAGTAAATATCGCCTCTCCTGATGCCTTGATTATTTGTAACATTCATAGTTTAACACGTCCCATCAACAGTTTATTCCTCCGCTACTATTTTTGCCAAAACTCCCATTAATATACGAGGGTGAACAAAAACCCGAAAAAAACATTTTTGTGTGTAAATGTAATAAAAATCCTTCCCGTAGGTACAAATAATGTGTTGACATTGGGGCAGGAAAGTGATATAATAACTTATCTAATACTATGTGTAGATACATCATTAAGAAAGTGAGGATTAAGCTTATGAAAAAAGCTTCTTCTTTGAGAATGCTGGCGTTCTTTATGGCTTGTATGGTTGTGATAACGACTTGTTTCACGGTGTCCATCGGCGCTGTATGGAACTTTGACAGCGAAGGCACGGGCATGCCCGATGCTGACGACCCTGCCGAAGGTTTGCCTTATCCCAATGAGGACAGACCTGAGATTACAGAGTTTGCGTTTACCTATGCACCCTCTGTGCTTGGCATAGCTGACTCTGCACCTATCACCACCGCTAAGGCCGGCGATATCGTTTGGCTTAACATAAGCGTAGATGATATCGTATCTCCCGCGGTTCTTCCCGAGGGTTTAACAGAGTTCCTTGGCTTGACCGCATTTGAGGGCCACGTTGTATTCGATTACAAAAACATTGCTCCCTATGCTGAAGACCTTGAGGATTTGAACTATTGGCTTGAGGTTTATACCGAGTTCGTTATGGAAGAGGGTATCTACAAGCGTACGTCTCCCGTAGGCGACATGGCGGTTTTCTTCACTGAGGACACTTTTTCCGCACCCGGCTATAAGTATCAGCACGGCGAGGATAGCTACGCCTTCTATTGGGGTCTTGGCTTTGATAGAATTGAGACCGGTGACCAGGGCTTTATGCTTGACGGCTCCGTTAAGCTTATGCTCCCCGTTAAGATAGCTGACGACGTTGAAGAGGGCGATGAGTTTACCTTTACCGTACCTTATCCTATGGCTGACCAGTTTGCTAATCTCTTTAACGCTCCCGACGTTCAGGTTTACGGTCGTGGCGGTTCCTACACCATCACTATCGACAACCATGACGAGATCGAGGCTAACATAGCTACCGACGCTGTTTACCGCATCGGCGGTGATGAGATTAAGCAGCCCTTTGCAAACGATAAGAGAATTCCTCTTACCGAAAAGGCTGACTACAATTTTGTTGAAGGCAGTTCAGTAGTTGATATGGACTTTGCTGCTCCTGCTGACGTAACAGGCGTTACTCTTACCTTTAACGATACTGCTGATGCAGACCTTCCTACCGACGTTACCGTTTACGGCGTAACCGTTGACGGTGAAAAGGTTCTTCTCGGTTCTGCTACTGCAGGCACTGCTGTTAACGGCGGCGTTGAGTTTTACAATAAGGAGCTTGACAAAGCAGAGAACGTTAATGCAGCTAATGCATACAGCTACGTTATAGGAGGCTTTGATGCTGCTACCTACACAGGCATCAGTGTTGAAGTAAGCGTAGCTGAGGGTGCTGCCTTTGCACTTGGCGAAATCCAGGTTGAGGGCGAATACACCAAGTTCAACGTTACCATCGAAAACGGTACTATCGCAGATGCAGCTGACGATAACTGCTATCTCCCCGGTACTGTACTTAACATCGTTGCAGACGAAATTGAAGACAAGATATTCACCGGCTGGACCATCGTAGAAGGCGGCGCAGGTGAATTTGCAGACGCTTCCGCTAAGGAAACCACCTTTACCGTTGGCACTGCAACCACCGTTATCGTAGCAAATTATGAAGACGTTCTTTACCCCTTGGAGGTTATCGGCGGCTCCGGTACAGGCGAATACGCTAAGGGTACCGAGGTTGACATCGAAGCTTACCAGGCTCCTTACGGTATGGTATTCTCTCACTGGGAAGTAATAAGCGGCGACGCTGTTGTTGCTGATCCTACCGCAGCTACAACTACAGTTACCACTGCAAGCGGCGGCTCTGTTGTTGAAGCTATCTACGAGGATGCTCCCCGTTACGCCGTATATGTTGACTACGGCTCCATCGCAACTGAACCTGATGAAGGCTATGAAGGCTACCTTGAAGGTACTGTAGTAACCCTCGTTCCTCCTACTCCCGAAGAGCTTCCCGAGGGTAAGGTATTCGTAGGCTGGTTCACCCTTTGCGGCTCCGGCACCCTTGATTCTGCAAACAACACCTTTACCGTTGGTACCGGTGATGCAGAAATCTTTGCTAAGCTCGTTGACATCCACAAGCCTGTTGAGGACAACCTTGCTCCCGATGCAGACTTTATGTTCATCGCAGGTACTCCCGATAAGACAGTTCTCGGCACCAGCTCTGAGTTCTGGTATGAAGGCGGCTACCTCAACGACCAGCTCTATCCTCTCCTTGCAGAAGGTAAGTGGGTTCCCGTAAGCTCCTCCGACAACAAGATTACTCTCGTTGCAAGACTTGACGGCGCTTACGACATAACAGGCTCCAGCATCACCTTCGCATACGTTCTCGGTGACTTTACAAAGATTCCTCCTATGGAAGTTAGACTTTACGGCTGCAACAAGATGGACACCAGCGATAAGGTTCAGCTCGGCTACCTTAACGGCAACCAGATGGGTGCAACCGACAAGTTCATCCCCTTCGATGAAGAAGTTGGTCTTACCTCCATCGCAGCTAAGTATGATATAGAAGTTGATCCTTCTCTTGTAGACTACTATCAGTATCTTATTTTCGAGCTTTCTTGTATGTCCCAGTGCACCAACTACCGTATCGGTGAAGTTGAAATTTTCGGTACTGAAAGCCAGTTCGAGATCACTATCGAAAACGGTACTATGGCACCTCCCGCAGAGAAAAACCTCTACAAGGTTGGCGACGTTCTTACCATTACCGCAGTTGACCTTGCAGACAAGGCATTCGTAGGCTGGACTCTTAAAAACAGCGGCATCGGTACCTTCGCAAACTCTGCAGACGCAACCACCACCTACACCGTAGGCAAGGGCGACAACAAGATCATCGCAGTTTACAGAGACGTTCTTTACACCCTTACCGTTACCAACGGTACAGGTAGCGGCGACTATGTTCGCGGCAGTGAAGTAACCGTTACTGCAGACATCAATGCAGACCCCGAAAAGGTATTTGATAAGTGGATCGTTGTTAGCGGCAACGCTACCATAGCTGATCCTAACAGTGCAACCACCACAGTTACCACTGATGGCGTTGCAGAAATTGAAGCAACCTATAAGAACAAGATTTATGACCTCACTGTTGAAAACGGTACAGGCTCCGGCAACTACACCAAGGGTGAAACCGTAGATATCGTTGCTAACGCAGCTCCTACCGATATGGTATTCTCTCACTGGATGATCGTAAGCGGTTCCGGTACACTTGAGGATGCTAACAGTGCAAGCACCAAGTTCACCACCTCTAACGAGGCTACCGTACTCCGTGCAGTTTACACCGATATCCTCTACAAGCTGGAAATTCAGGGCGGTCAGGCTACCTCTGATAACGACCTTAACGGCTTGGTAGTAGGCACTAGGGTTGAAATCGAAGCAAACGTTCCCGACCACAAGACCTTTGTTAAGTGGGAAATCGTTAGCGGTGCAGGCTCCTTTGCTGACGCTACCTCCGCTAGCACCACCTTCACCACAGGCAGTGGCGACACCGTAATCAAGGCAGTATTTGAAGACGTTGAATACACCCTTACCGTTGAAAACGGCGAAGGCAGTGGCGACTACGTCTTCGATACCGTAGTAGATATCAAGGCAAACGTTCCCGACGGCTTCCTCTTTGCAGGTTGGGAAATAGTAGACGGCGAGGTTGAAATAGCTGAGGCAACCAAGGCAGAAACCACCGCTACCGTTAAGGGCGACGCTACTATTAAGGCAACCTTCGTTGAGAAGGAATACACCGTTGACGTAATCAACGGTAAGGTAGACGATGCTGACAAGGCAGACAGCTACAAGAAGGGTACTGTAATCACCGTTATCGCTGACGATGCAGAAGTTAACAAGCACTTCACCGGCTGGGTAATCGTAAGCGGTGACGCTACTATTGACGATGCAAGCGCAGCAGTTGCAGAAGTAACCGTTGGTTCCTCTGACGTTGTAATCCGTGCAGAATACGCTGACGACCTTTACAATGTAACCGTTGAAAACGGTACCGCAGACGGTATAACCGAAGGCGGCAACAAGGTTGGCGATATCATCACCATCACTGCAAACGATGCAGAAGCTAACAAGCACTTCATCGGTTGGGTAATCGTAAGCGGCGAAGCTACCATAGCTGATGCTACTTCCGCTACCACCACCGTTACCGTTGGCGCATCCGACGTTGTAATCCGTGCAGAATATGCAGATGACCTCTACAGCGTAACCGTTGAAAACGGTACCGCTACCGGTATAACCGAGGGCGGCAACAAGGTTGGCGATGTTATCACCATCACCGCTGATGAAGCTCCTGAAGGTCAGAAGTTTGATAAGTGGGAAATCGTAAGCGGCGAAGGCACCATCGCTGATGAAACCGCAAGCGAAACCACCTTCACTCTCGGTGCAGCAAACACCGTAATCCGTGCAACCTACAAGGCAAGCGGCACCGCCGGCACAGGCGATGCAGGCCTCGCAGTATTTGCACTTATGGCAGTTGCATCTCTCATCGGTACTGCAGTTATCTTTAAGAAGAAGGAAGACTAATTTAAGCCTTGACTGCCGATAACTAAATAGTTAAAAGCCCCGTAGCGAAAGCTACGGGGCTCAGCTTGATGACAAACCTTGTCATCAAGCTGGCAGAGTGCTGAGAAAGAGTACAGACAAGACGAACCGAGGCGATAA
>JAZSQJ010000063.1:0-10138 GCA_045537905.1 Eubacteriales bacterium | reverse complement strand
GCTGTCTACTTGACAGGGGGCACATTAGTAACGTTTCCTTACAGCCTCTTTTTTATACGGTCTGCAGCAACGTCTTTACTTACAGACGTTTTTGTGATATAATATAAAACGTGTTATCAATTCTGGTTTCATTATTTTATGAAAGGCGGTGCAAAGCTATGGAGATTACCTCCTGTACCTGTGGTAGTAAGCATTATTGCGACATAGATGCCGTCTACACGGGTTACGGTGTTCTGTCTAGCCTTTCGGTGCTGACGGAAGATAAAAAAGGCGTTTTGCTTGTTGCGGACGAAAATACTTATAACGCATTTTCGGATGCAGGCGGCTGTATAACTCATTCCAATGTTTCACGCTGTATATTTCCCGGGGCTCCCTTGCTCGTCCCTGACGAAAAGGCACTTTCAACTATAGAAAACGCTATTGAAAGCAATACGGATACCGTTATCGGCATCGGCGGCGGAACGGTAAACGACTTGTGTAAGGAGATAGCATACCGCAAGGGCTTGTGTTATATTTATGTGGCTACCGCGCCCTCAATGGACGGCTATGCTTCCGACGGTGCGGCTCTGATCCTTGATGGTATGAAGGTCACGCTGAAAACGGCACCGCCCAAGGTCATAATATGCGATACGGATATACTTAAAAACGCACCGATAGAGCTTATACGCGCAGGCGTTGGAGATATACTTGGGAAGTATAGCTGTCTTAACGATTGGCTTCTTGCTTCCTGCGTTAAAGGCGAATATTTTTGTCAGCACATCTATACCGAAGTAATGGAAGCCACCGATAAGGTTGCCGAAAACCTTGATAAAATACTTGCCCGCGATGGGGAAGCGATAGAGCTTCTTACCAATGCGCTTATTAAGGTTGGGATAAATATGAGCTATGCAGGCTCATCGCGTCCCGCTTCGGGGAGCGAGCATCACCTTGCTCACTTTTTCGAGATATATTCCTTAGAGCAGGGGAGACCTCACCGTCCTCACGGTGTAGACGTAGGCGAGGCGTCTTATTATACCGCTCTGCTGCGTGATGTAATACTGCAAACTAAAAGTCCCTTTGATTTTTCTTTTGATAAGGTGTCGCATTTTGCCGCCGTCAGTGCTTTGTTTCCTCGTGCTGTTTGTGGGATAATCGACTTGCAAAGTAAAACCGCTCTTCACGGAAACGCAGAGGGCAATTATGATTTGGACTGTATAAAGGCGGTGCTAAAAAAGGCCCCTCGTGCCGATGCGGTAAGGACAATGCTGGAAAAAGCAGGGCTTTCAGCAGAAGAAATGATAAAGTTTTACGGCAGTATTACCGTGAACAACGCGTTGAAATACGGTAAAGAATTAAAAGACCGTTTTACGGTATTATGGTTGTACGAGTATTTAGGATGGGAGATACTTGAGATATGAAAAACTACTGGACACAATCTACGGATAATATTAAGGTTTCAGGTCACCGCGGCGCAAAAGCGCTTTATCCCGAAAACACTATGCTGTCCTTTGAAAGGGCAATAGCCCTCGGTGTTGACAGCCTGGAAATGGATTTAAACCTGACCCGCGACGGCAGACTTGCCGTTATTCACGATGAAACGGTAGACCGAACTACTGACGGCAAGGGGCTTGTGTCCGACTATTCTATGGCAGAGCTTAAGGGCTTGGATGCAGGCCGTGCTCTTAACGGTCACGGAGTTCATAGAATACCGGAGTTTGAGGAATTTCTGGACCTTGTAAAATCCACCGACCTTTTGTTAAACGTAGAAGTAAAGCAAAACAGCCCTGAAACCGCAGATAAGGCTATCGATGCTTTGGATAGATACGGGCTTTTGGACCGTACTGTAATGACCTGCTTTTACGGGGACGTTACCACGTATATGCATCAAAAATACGGTGTTAAATGTCAAGGCTTCCCAAAACACAGAGTTCGTGGATATAAAGAGGATTGTTATTCCCATTATTACGCCATAGGGATTGGTATGATGGACCTTACACCTGAGCTGGTACGGGAGCTGGTTGCACGCGGCATAGACCCCTGGTGCTGGTGCCCCGATACACCGGAGCTTGTGGAGTATGCCATAAGCTGCGGCACAACCCTATTCACCTGCAATGACCCACGTCCTGCTCTTGAAATACTCACCGCCAAAGGACTGAGAAGCAAGTAAAGGCATAGAGACTTTTGTGATTATAAAAGTATTTTATCCCCGTTTTTTGCGTAGATCATCCCAAAGCGTTGACCTTGCTTCTTCTGTTATTGTATCATAAATCTATAAACGATAATTATAAGGGAGAGTCGATATGAAAAAAAGACTTTTACTGATCGTATGTGTGCTTTTTGCGGTGCTGTGCTCGTCCTCTTGTGTAGGTGTATTCAACGGCGAACTTGAATGCGAAGTCAGCGTTTACAAACAAGGTGAAACAGTTGAAGCAGAGGGCTTGAGCATAAAACACAGCTGTTCCAAAATCGACGAAAATTGCGATTTAAAAGATCGCAAAATAGGTTTCGGTATAGAAAATTTAAAACACGGTATATATAATATCGTTAGTGATTTAAGCATAGCTCTGGACGACGATTTATCCATTCCCGTGCAAATATGCGTTAATTATTTTCATACAGGCGATCGCTTTGCCAACGTGGATTTAAAATATAACGTTTACGTTGAAACTACCGAGGAAGGCGTAAGCGTAAAAACCGTTATAGATTATCAAAGAGCGAACAGCCGTCAGGAAAGCTTTGAATCCACCAAGATTATAGATATCGAAAAACTTAAAGAACCGTATATTTTTACTTTTGGCTTTGGTTCTTGATTCCACATAACCACCGAGGAATTAAACTCCTCGGTGGTTTTTTATGTTTAATGTTTTTGTGAGGGCTTTGACTGCGGCTCGGAGCCCTTTAAAAATCGCGCATGGGTGTTCAGGGACGGCAAAGGATATATAATTGAATTCCGTTGATGCTGACAAGTATAAATAAGCAATGCGTATTTATATTGTTTTTTAACCCTTCTTTTTGATAGCATAACACATCATATTATAAAAAGTATTGAAAGTAATTTTTAAATATGGTATAATTTATATACTATTTTACGAAAGGTTGTTGTGTTATGAAATCAAAGCTTAGGCACGTTTTAGCAATAGCGTTGGCGCTAACGTTTGTTTTGGGGCTTTTGCCTGCGAGGATAGAACAGCCTGTTACTGCCGCTAGCGGTCTTGCAAGCGGCACCGTTATATATTACGAGGATTTTAACTATCCCGATAACGCCACTAAAAGTAAAGTGTTGTCTACTCTCGGGTGGAAAACAGCAACAACTCAGCGAGCCAACCAAACAAATTACTCAATAGTTAGCGGCAGGCTTTATTGCGACAGTATAACGTCCTCCGCTACCGGCGATTCATACGTTACAGTGCTGGACGATGCCGCTATGAGCGAGGTTGCAAAGGGTGACTATACTATATCCTATAAGCTCACCTACGCTGCGGCCGCAAACTACATACGTTACGGCTGTTTTTTATACAACTACAACGGATATAAAAGCTATAACTCCGTTCATTTGCGCATAGCCGGCTACGGTAATAACCAGGTAAGAAGTGCTTCTAAGTGGTACGATTATGACGGCGGCGCAATGAAAGAAACCGGCACAGCCTCGATATCCTATAAGCTTTTCGGTACGCAGTGTCTTACCGCAAACGCCTCCAGCAATACGGGCTATCCCTTCGTTAACAAAACGCTCACCGTAAGAATAGCCGTGGATATCGACGCAGGCCCGACTGTTTACGTTAACGGTGTTAAGGTTTCTTCTCCCACAGCCACCAACAAAACCTTGCTGACTGCATCCGCAGAATACGCAAAGGCGATAGCTCTTAAAACGACAAAAGAGGTTCAGCTTTACATAGACGACGTTATGGTATATACAGGGCTTGGCGAAATTCCCACGGGTGTTACCAAGGAAAGTGTAACGTATCAGCGCCCTGTTTCTAACGCGGATAAAAACGCTATAAAGGTTATGTCCTTTAACACCTTGTTCAGTGACCAGAGTGTCGATGTGTTTGGTAATGGCATAACTCGTACTTATCATATGTATAACGTAGTTGCGGGTTTTCATCCTGACATAGTGGGTATGCAAGAGCGTAACGCTTCCAATATGTCCGGCGTAACAAGCCTTCTGCAAAGCGATGCGGATTATGCTGTGGTTCACGAGTACAGAACGGATACCAGCGTGGCAAACGTTCTTTCCTATGTGCCTATACTGTATAACACAAAGCGCTTCAGCTTGGTTGAAAACTCTGCCGCAAACAATAACGCTGCTCACGGCGCCCTGTTGTTTGACAAGAGCTATAACATTAAAGACATGACAGCGTCGGAAATAGCAGCCTACGCAGGCACCAAAGGGCTTGCATGGGCTGTGCTTAAGGACAAAAAGACCGATTCTTACGTATTGGCTTTGAATGCTCACTTTGCTCTTAATGCCAGCAATTATACAGGTTATACGGATGAAGAAGCGATTGAAGCGCGTCTGTCCAACGCATCTCAGGCTTTGGAGAAGATGCAGGCGGTTTATGATGTGTACGGTGTTATCCCCACGGTCTTTACCGGCGACTTTAATATGCGCTACTATGACCCTGCCTTCAAGCTGCTTAGCGAAGCCTTTGAAAGCTCTATCTACGCAAGCGACGATTTTGTAAAATATGAGTACTCCATGAATAAAATAACGGGTGCAACCTTCACTCGTGCACCTAACGCTCCTATAGACCATATTTTTTATAACGACGAGGCATTAACTCCCACATCGTATTACGTAGGCAACAAGGCAGAAGAGCTTATGATAGCCTCTGACCACCTGCCTGTAATGACAACCTTCTCGTACAATAAGGTGTTGGAGCCTACCGCCTCTCATATAACAGGCGTGTACTCTGCAACTCAGTTCGTCAGCCTTAAGGGCGATGGCGAGATATATTATACTACTGATAACAGTGATCCGCGTACGTCTAAAACTCGTAAGCTGTACGGCGAGGCTATATCTGTAAGCGAAGATACCGTTATAAAAAGCACCGCTAAGGTGAACGGTGTTTACAGTGGCGTAAACAGAGTAACTCTGTTCTTTGGCGCACCGCTTCTTATAAGCGAGGTAATAAAAAATGCTCCCGGTACCGATTTTACAGAGGGCGTGGAAATAATAAACGTTTCCTCTGTTGACGTAGACCTGAGTGATTTTATCCTTTGGAGTTACAGCAGCGCAGTCGAGTCAACAGCGATGTCTGTTGCAGATGCATCAGTTGATTTACAGTTGCCTATGGCTTATAAGGAGGGAGATGCGATAGTGCCCGGTGGTGCAGTTGCATTTTGTCCCATAGTTACGGGTGACACGTACCTTAACAAAGATGCACTATCTTCAAGTGAGAGCGCATATCTGGTTACTCTTAACGAAGACGCTACCAAGGTTACTTATCATACGGACAGATGGGCAAAAGCGATAGCGTATGATAAATCCGGCAGTATTCCCGCAAGCCTTATCTTCCCCATAGACAGAACGGCAAGAAGTATAGGTTATACAGATGGCGGCGTTGCTGTCAGACGTTTGGACTATTACAATTCAACGGATGGTGCTGTCAACAACGTTTCCAAATCTTTTAATCTTGGTAACAGCGCATACACAAGGTTGTATATAACAATGTTCTCCGAGCAAAGCGTTGCAAACGCTGTATGCGTGGTAAATCTTGACTCAACCGACGGTGGCATAACCACGGCTACCGACGGCGCAACAAGCGTTGCAACAGGCGCTTTCAACTTTACTCCTACCACTAATAAGACAATGACTACGCAAAGCTTTACTTCAGGCAAGTACAGCATAGGTAGTCTTACTGCAGAGCAAAAGACGGTGTTTGATTCCTATCTGAGCACAAGACGTAAGGCGAACGCTACCGCCATAAGTACAGCTGAGGAGTTTGCGGCAATGAGCGCAAGCGGCAACTACTATCTTGCTGCAGATATCATGCTTTCCGCAAGCTATGCAGATGTATTTACAGGCTCTTTTGACGGCAGAGACTACACAGTAACCACAAGTGTGCCTATGTTCACAAATGTTAGCGCAACCGTTAAAAACCTTACAATCAACGGCAATATAAACGGTAATGCAGGTTACAACGGCGCCGTTGCGGCTCAGGCATCAGGCACGGCTCGTTTTGAAAACATAACCGTAAACGCCAACCTTTCCGGCGGTACGTCAACGGGCGGCATATTTGGCTATGCGGCAAGCGGTGCGGATATAAGCGTAGTCCGCTGTATCAACAACGGCAGTATAAGCGGCACTTCTCAGACCGGCGGCTTGATAGGCTACTGCCAGGGAACAAGACTTGCAGTTGACGAATGCATCAACAACGGTAAGGTATACTCCACCTCTTATGCAGGCGGCGTAATTTGTCGCTTCGGCAAGAACGCAGCAACAATGTCCTATAAGTGCAATATAACAAATTGTGTAAATAACGGTGAGGTATCCTCTACCAGCACGAGGGCGGCGGGCATTCTCGGCTATTCCGTGGGCTATATAATGATATCCGGCTGTATAAACTACGGGTATATCCATTACGAGGGTACAGTAGCAGAGTTTAATGCAAGTGGTATTTTCGGTGAGGGTGGCAATACGTATACTTCGGGCACAACCACGGTAGAAACGAAAAACAGCCATATAATCAGAGATTGCTACAATTATGGCGATGTAGAGGGCACTTGCTCTGCGGGCGGTATCGTGGGCAAAACCGCATATGTGGGCCCTGTAAGCGGCTACAATTACATAATAGAATCCTGCGGTAATGCAGGCAATATAACCTGTAAGGATGGCGGATCCAGCAGAACTACCAAGGGTGCAGGCGGTATAGTCGGATATTTCTACGGGGCGGTTAACAACGTGCTTTCCCGTTGTTACAACGTTGGTAATGTTTCCGTTGTGGCAAACGCAAACGGCTCTACTGTAAGAGCAGGCGGCATTGCAAGCTATCTTAACGGCACCAAGCTTTATCTTGAAGATTGCTATAACGCTGGTACAATCACCGCAAGCGGCACGGGAAGTGCAAAATATCAGCTTTATTTCAACAACAACGCAACAGGTGCAGCAAGTGGATATATAAACAATAACCATGCGCTTTCCGTTAGCGGTGCAACCTATGAAAGCAACGGCACGCAGGCAAGCAGTGTTACAACCTTCACCGCCGCAGAGCTTGCTGACGGCACGCTTAGAGACCGCATAAACAGCGGTGCAGGCAAAACCTATTACTTCCAGCATTCAACAGAGAAGTATCCTGTACTTCGTGAATACAAGGGCTTTACACTTTGGGATGTAATACTTAAGGATAACAGCGATTACGCAGCAGACGATACGCAGATTTTTAGGGTAGATACTTTGACAGACCTTTCCGGTTTTAAAGCGGAATTTGTAACCGAGGTAAAGGTATACAACGGAGAGAATGAAGTAAGCGTAAATGGTTACATAGGTACGGGCTACACCGTTAAATCCTTCGACGGCAAGGTGGTTAAGGAAATAGCCGTAACTGGAGACGTTGACGGTGACGGTAGCATTAGTGCTTTGGATTATATTGCCATCAAGCAGTATCTGAAGGAAGCAATAATATTCAGCGATATCCAGCGTGTTGCAGGCGACTTGGATGAAAGCGGTGAACTTAGCTCGTTGGATTATATTGCTATGAAGCAAATAATTAAAAACTAAGATAATGCAATTCTGGCGCTATCTTTAGTTCAAAGTAAAAGCAAAAAGCCGAAAACTGTTTGTTAAAAAGCAATTTTCGGCTTTTTAATTTGTTTTGCTTTAAACGATTTTTCGAATACAAATAACTTCCGCGATTGATAAGAATAATGCTTTTATGTATAATTATATCAGTAAATTAGTCAGATTATCTGTATACACCTATATAAAGGGGAATGATCTATGAAAAAAGAATGAGACAGACAAATCGCATCCTAAGCTTTCTTTTATTTGTACTTATGTTGCTGAGTACCGCACCCGTGACGGTGTTTGCGGCAGGCGAGACCTGCGTTTGCGGATTTACGCCCCACAAGTGCTTTACAAGCGATTTGACTGTATACATTTTGGAGCATGGCGGATATTGCGATATCTGTAAATTATTCTTTATCGAGCCCCACAGCTATAACGAAAACGGCAAATGCGTTTGTGGCGGCGAGAATCTTAACGGGGTATGCATAGGCGACCAGTGGCTGAACGATGGCGACTACCTTACCGTAGACAGCGACCTTGTTACCTCCAAGCCCTCCGTAGGTTACGCTTATCTTTATGATAATGTTATTATGCTGCACAACTTCGTGTACTCGGGCGAAAACACCGATGAGAGGATTTCTTCAAGCCTTGTATATACTGAGATGGAGCTTGAAATAATAGTAAAGGGTGCAAATACTCTTTATTGTATCTACGGCGGCACCTTCCTGTTTAATGCGGGTAGCGCATATTACGCCGTGGTGGCGGATACCGAGATAATAATTGGCGACGCATTTACGGACTACACCGTGATTGAAGTAGGGGGTAGTTACTTTGTTTTGGCAGACGGGGACGGAGAAGTGCTCAATGACGGCATACTAAAGGCTGACGAGGATGACAAGATTCAGATGAAGGAAAGCTGGGTGGTATTCCCCGAGGCGCCTGTTACAGCCTTTGACGGAAAGCTTTCTGTCTCCGATGAACTGCTTTGGTCTTTGCTTGTTGAGTATTCAAATGTGTTTCTCTTTTTTCTTGATTCAACGGATCAACACATGCGTGTCTAATATAATCCTCTCTTATTACATAACGGCAGTGAATCGGGCAAATGTGTTAATGTATAGGCGTGCTCGTGGAGGATTCTGAAGGTCTCTGCCAAGGGGTTTGACTGAAGAATATCGGGAAGGTCTGCGAGTGTATTTAATTATGCAACATCGGTGTTAAGTGAGTTATTGATAGGTCCTTCAGCAAATGCTCTTCAAATTAATAAGCTGGGAGTCCTGTGCTTTTGTTTAGTTAATACATTCGCATAATACATCGTTTATCAATTTGTTAAGGATATGTCAAACCGTGTCAACTTCTTGCGATTGTTTGCTAAAACTTCATCATTTTCTATTGTAATGACGAAGAAAATATGCTATAATATATTGTGCAGAGTTGTATTCGTGCCTCGATGGGCGAAATTCTGCGGTTATTATCGACGACTATCATGCATGATGAACAAATGAAGGAGATAACGATGGCAATGACAGTAAGCTATAACAAGCTGTGGAAAGTTCTTGTAGATAAGAAGATGAGTAAAGCAGACCTCAGACGTGCAGCTGACGTGGCACCGGGCACGATGACGAGTCTTCGAAGAGATAAAAAAGTATCTATGGATGTTATGCTTCGTATCTGCGAAGCCTTGGACTGCGACATTGGCGATGTTATGAGCGTACACAAGGGAGAATCGGACTGTGAGGCAGAATGCCAACAGAACTGAAATGGCAGTTCGAAAATGTCGCTGTAAAAGCGACCATAACAAATGAAAAATATGCGATAATTAGTATGAAAGAGTCTTATGAAAATAACGCTTGCGTTCAGTAAGAAATAAACGGAGGTAACAAGCAATGGCAGCCAAGAATAAATACGATGTTATTTTAGAAAAGGTCGGCAACCAACCCTTAAAAACAACGAAGGTATTATGCTCCGCATTGGGGCTTGGACTCGCTGCGGCTAAAGGTATGGTGGACAAAGCACCGGTGACCATAGCTTCGGGAATTGACGAAGCAAAAGCTCTCGATCTTAAGAAGCAGCTCAATGAGCTGGGTAACATCGTGTCTGTTCCCGGCTTGAAGATCGATGACGAGTCTGCTCCTGCAAAGAAAACTGCATCAAATAAATCTGCTGCCACGGACGATGCATTTGATGCCATATTCGGTGCAGGTTCGGCTCAAAAGGCTACTCCTCCGGTGAAGAGCAAAGCTACAATGAAAACCGAAGTCGGATCGTAGCCATGTCGTTCTGTGAGCCAAGGAGTTGTAGTGGGGATTTGTCTTCCTAAGACCGCTTGGCCTCCGACTTCTCCTGCAAAGAAAACTGCATCAAATAAATCTGCTGCCACGGACGATGCATTTGATGCCATATTCGGTGCAGGTTCGGCTCAAAAGGCTACTCCTC
>JAZSQJ010000031.1:0-17105 GCA_045537905.1 Eubacteriales bacterium | reverse complement strand
GGGGTATTTACGCCAAACACAAAGCTTTCTATGCACTTCTTGGTCTGCTCGTAGCTAAGGTTATCAACCTTAACGAAGGGAGCCAGATAGGTATCGAAGGAGGAGAATGCTTGCGCACCTGCCCACTCGTTTTGCATTATACCAAGGAAGTTAACCATCTGGTTGCAAAGGGTGGCAAGGTGGCTTGCAGGTGCGGAGGTAATCTTACCTCTTACGCCGCCAAGACCTTCCTTAATAAGCTGTTTAAGAGACCAGCCTGCGCAATAGCCTGTAAGCATGGAAAGGTCGTGCAGGTGGATATCCGCATTTCTGTGCGCGCCGGCAATCTCGTCATCATAGATTTCAGAAAGCCAGTAGTTTGCGGTAATAGCGCCGCTGTTGCTGAGGATAAGACCGCCTACAGAGTAGGTAACGGTGCTGTTTTCCTTAACGCGCCAGTCGTTTATCTTAAGGTAGTTATCAACGACCATCTTGTAGTCAAGTATGGTGGAGTCGATATTACGCAGCTTTTCATGCTGACGGCGGTAAAGGATGTAAGCCTTTGCAACCTCGGCATAGCCTGCCTGTACAAGCACGCTCCCAACGCTGTCCTGAATGTCCTCAACGGCAATAAGACCTTCCTTAATTTTGCTTTGGAAGTCTGCCGTTACCTTAAGTGCCAAAAAGTCGATAGTATCTCTGTTAAAGTTTACTTCCTTTGCTTCAAAAGCCAAGGTTATTGCATTTGCTATCTTACTAAGCTCAAAATCCACGGTCTTGCCGTTACGCTTTAATACCTTGTACATACTGATTCTCCTTTTCTTTATATAAGCAATATTTAATACAACCGTAAGCGGCGGTGCCGCTTCTATAGAATACCATATCCTGTATGCTTTGTCAAGAGGCAAAACACAATATATTGGTGTTTTTTACAGAGCACACACTTTATTGTGTAGCCTTAAAGTCCGCGTAAACGGACTGTGGGGACGGCTTTTTGCAGTTTTTCACACAGCCTTTTCATTTCTTCGTCCGTATAGGGGACAAGCCCCGTGGGGTTTATCAGCTCCCCGCCCTCGGTATATTGCTGCAGATACCAGCTCTCGTCCTCCTTGATAAGACCTGCCAGCTCCGTAAGGCTCTCTGCCGTGTGGAGCGGCTTTACCACGGTAGTGCGGTACTCGTAGGGTATTCCGCCGGTTCGGAGCAGCTCCATACTCTCGGCTATTTTTTCAAAGTCAAAGCTCTCTGCCCCTACGGTTTTACCGTAAAGGTCGGGAGCGTTTTTAAGATCCATTGCCACGTAGTCAAGGAGACCTGCCTCTAAAAGCTCCTTCAGTCGGTCAGGCAAGGTGCCGTTGGTGTCCAGCTTGACCGCATAGCCCATATCACGGATAGCCTTTATAAAGTCCCCCAGGTCCTTTTGCAAAAGAGGCTCGCCCCCGCTGATACACACGCCCTGTAACAGACCCTTTCTTTTATTAAGGAAGGCAAAAAGCTCCGCCTCGTCCATAGGCTCCGCAGTGCCAAGGGCAAGGGAGGCGTTGTGGCAAAAGGGGCAACGGAGATTACAGCCACCCGTAAACACGGTACAGGCGGTTTTCGTGGGGAAATCAAGCAGAGTCAGCTTCTGGAGTCCGCATATCTTCATAATTTATGCCTCAAGTCTTATACTATATATCGTGTCGTTCTCGCCGTTCATACACAACATAGTTTATTATACATACGAAATAGGTGTTTGTCAATAGCTTTTGCGCGGAAATATCACAGTCAAAAAAGGGACTGTAAAAAACCAAAGTTTTTTACAGCCCCAAATTCGTCATTTGTCAAGCTTGGTTTATTTCTTTGCCGCTTCCACAAAGCTTTGGAACAAAGCAAGGGATGCTTTATCCCCCACCTCTGCCAGATGCTCGGGGTGCCACTGGACTGCCACGCCGTAGTCACGGTCGGTAGCAACAACGGCTTCTATTACGCCGTCGGGAGAAACGCCTTCCAACACCAAGCCACTGCCTATCTTTTTGATAGCCTGATGGTGCATACTGTTTACCTCAAGGGTATCCATACCGCAGATAGAGGCTATCTTACCGTCCTTTACAAGGCTTATCTTGTGGAAAGGCACGTTATAGGGTCTGGGCTGACGGTGTACAGACTCTCTTTTATACTCCGCCGGTAAGTCCTGATAAAGAGTACCGCCGTATGCCACGTTTATAAACTGGATGCCGCGGCATATACCGAGAAAGGGCTTGCCCGTTTCAAAAAACAGCTTACCAAAAACAAATTCATACTCGTCCCGTTGAGGGGTAAGCTCACCGCAATGCTCGTGGAGACAGCAGCCGAAGTAAGAAGGGTGAATATCGTCGCCCCCTGTGAACAGGGCGCCGTCACATAGCTCCACAATCTGTTTTTGTATCTCCTCATCCTTTGTCATAGGGATAACGATGGGCACACCCCCTGCACGCTCGATAGCACGAACGTAACGCATATAAACGGCTTGCGCCTCGCTATCCTTATAATAGGAAGGGGTAAGAGCTATAAGTGGTTTTTTATCCATAGCCTACATAAGCTCCTTAACAGCCTTTACTATTGCCGTCGCATTAAGGTTATATTTTTCAAGAAGAACGCCTGCAGGCGCACTGGTACCGAAGCAATCGTTCATACCCACACGCCTCATCTTAGTAGGTGCGTTTTCGGAAAGAACCTCAGCAACCGCACTGCCAAGACCGCCTACGATAGTATGCTCCTCTGCGGTAACTACCCTGCCCGTTTTGGTAGCGTACTTTACGACAATCTCTTTATCAATAGGCTTAATCGTATGTACGTTAACCACGGAGATATTTATACCCTCTGCGGCAAGGATATCCTTAGCCTCAAGAGCCGCTGCCAGCATAATACCGGTGGCAAAAACAACGGCGTCATCACCCTCGCAGATGGGAACAGCCTTACCGAACTGGAACTTATACGTCTCCTTATCGAAAACGGTAGGAACTGCGTATCTGCCCAGACGAACGTATACGGGACCCTTATACTTAAGCACCTCTTCGATACAAGCGTAAGCCTCAACTGCATCTGCAGGGCTTATAACCATAAGGTCGGGAATAGTGCGGAGAACGGCCAGATCCTCGCAGTATTGATGGGTTGCGCCGTCCTCACCTACGGTAACACCTGCGTGGGAGGCACAAATCTTAACGTTAAGACCGGGATAACAAACGCTGTTGCGTATCTGCTCGTAGGCTCTGCCTACTGCAAACATTGCGAAAGAGGACACGAACACAGGCTTGCCCGTGGTGGCGATGCCCGCCGCAACGGAAAGCATATTCTGCTCTGCTATACCGCAGTTAAAAAACCTGTCGGGAAACTTCTTTGCAAACATACCCGTTTGGGTAGAGCCGGAAAGGTCTGCGTCCATAACGATAAAGTCATACTTTTCACCGAGGTCGCACAGCGCCTGACCGTAAGCCATTCTTGTAGCAATCTTTTCCATTACTTAAGTGCCTCCTTTGCCTTTTGATACGCCTCTGCCAGCTCCTTCTCTGCTATGGCATACTGCTCTGCATTGGGAGCCTTGCCGTGCCAGGACGCATTGTTTTCCATAAAGGAAACGCCCTTGCCCTTAACGGTACGGCATACTATTACGGAAGGCTTGTCCGTTACCTGCTCAGCCGCAGTAACTGCACGGTCTATCTCCTCAAAGCTGTGACCGTCTATAACCTGAACGTGCCAGCCAAAGGCGGCAAATTTTTCGTCTATGGGAGTGGGGTTCATAACCTTATGAACGTCACCGTCTATCTGCAAGCCGTTATAGTCCACGAAGGCGGTAAGCTTGTCCAGCTTATAATGGGAAGCAAACATTGCAGCCTCCCATACCTGTCCCTCCTGAAGCTCACCGTCGCCAAGGATAGTGTAAACACGGTAGTCCTTTTTGTCTGCCTTGCCCGCAATAGCGATGCCGCAAGCGGCAGAGATACCCTGTCCCAGAGAGCCCGTGGACATATCTACGCCCGAAACACGGTGCATATCAGGGTGACCTTGAAGCAAGCCGTCTACGGTGCGCAGTGACCAAAGATGCTCCTCCTCGAAGAAGCCGCGCATAGCCAACGCCGCATAGAGAGCAGGGCAAGCGTGTCCCTTAGACATAACAAACCTATCTCTATCAGCATCCTTTGCAGTCTCGGGAGATACATTCATCTTGTCAAAATACAAATAAGCAAGAATATCAGTACAGGAAAGGGAGCCACCGGGGTGACCTGAGCCTGCACCGTGAAGCGCTTTTACTATAAGGTAGCGCATTTTTGCCGCTCTTTCAGCAAGCAGATACTGGTTTTGCATAAACATCCTCCGCAAATTTAAGCTTATTTATCTATATAACGCAAAACGTCTGTAAAAAACAGCGGTAGCTCTTCCTCAAGCTCTAACCATTTACCGCTGACAGGGTGTTCAAAGCCTATGTGCTTTGCAAACAGGCATTGACCGTTTAGCTTTGGTATGGTGCCGCCGCCATAAACCGGGTCACCAACTACGGGATGGCCTATATGCGCCATATGCACCCTTATCTGATGGGTGCGGCCCGTTTCCAGCTTCAGGCGCAGATGGGTATAGCCGCCGTAGCGTGCCTTTACGCTGTAATGGGTTACAGCCTCTCTGCCCCCCTGTACCACCGCCATACGCTTTCTGTCCGTTTTATGGCGGGCAATGGGAGCGTTTACCGTACCCTCGTCCTGTTTTACGTTGCCACGAACCACCGCCTCGTAACAGCGTGTAAAGCTGTGACTGGCAATCTGCCGAGCAAGGTGGGTATGGGCAGCATCGGTCTTTGCCACTATTAAAAGTCCTGCCGTGTCCTTGTCTATACGGTGGACTATACCCGGACGGAGCTTACCGTTTATGGTGGAAAGCCTACCCTCCAGATAATAAAGCAAGGCGTTTACCAGGGTGCCGTCAGGGTTGCCCGGTGCAGGATGCACCACCATACCCTGGGGCTTGTTTACCACCAGCAGATGCTCGTCCTCGTAGACCACCTGTATAGGTATATTCTGAGGCGCCGCCTCAATATCCTCAGGCGGGGGTAAACACACGGTAACACCGTCCCCTGCTTTTAGCTTGGTACGTTTTGGCACTACGGCGCCGTTTACCGTAACAAGTCCCTCGTCTATAAGGCCCTGTGCCCTGGAGCGGCTAAGAAAAGCCCCCTCGGAAACAAACACGTCAAGCCTTGCGCCCACCTGCTCCTCGCTTACAACAAGTGTGATTTCCTCATATATCGGTGCCGTCATTTTTATCACCCTTATCCTCAAACACCACTGGGAAGGGCTGCTTTCTGTCAAGAAACAGGAAATACCCCGCTATCAGAAAGCCGCCGACGGTGATGAAAACATCTGCCACGTTGAATATGGGAAACTCCATAAAATCGGTACGGAAAAAATCCACCACGCCGCCGCCCTCACGGAACAGACGGTCTATCATATTGCCTACACCGCCGCCGATAATAAAGCCAACGGAGACGGTAAACAGCAGATGGGGATTTTTAACCATCCTGTAATACATATAAGTAAACATTACCAGCGCCAGCACGGAAAGGGTCATAAATATCCAGCGCTGGTCCTTGAGCAGACCCCAAGCCATACCCGTGTTGGTGGTGTACTCAAAGCTGAGAATATGGGGGATTATACTTACAGGCTTATCAAGCAGCTCCAGCACAAGCCATTTGCTAAGCTGGTCTGCCGCCACAACGCCCAGTATAATTAATGCGCAAAGCATATCTTACCCCCTTCTCAAATCTTACTCGGTTACTTTTTTACATCTGGGACAGAGACACTGACCGTCTCCATCCTTTTCGGGTGCTTCGGTAAACATCCAGCAGCGTACGCACTTTTCGCCCCCTGCTACCGCTACGTCAACGGCAATACCGCTTTGGGTATCCTTAAAGGCTGTTTCGGGTGCGGTGCCGCCGGACAGTACAACCTTGCTTACTATAAACAGAGAGCTGAGGTCAGAGGCAAAGTCTGCAAAGAGCTTCATTGCCGCATTGTCAGCAGAGCCGTAAACGGTAATCTGCGCCTCAAGAGACTTACCTATACGCTTTTCGGCACGGGCAAGCTCCAGTGCCTTCATAACGTCGTCACGAGCCTCGAACAGTGCGTTGAAATGAGCCTCTACCTCGGGGAAGGAATACTCCTCCCTTGCCTCGGGCATATCGTTATAGAAAACGCTTTCCTTATTGTCGCAGGCTCTGTGAGGGATGTAACCCCAAGCCTCCTCTGCCGTGTAGGAGAGGACGGGAGCGATAAGACGGATAAGGGAGTTAAGTACAAGATACATAACGGTTTGGGTGCCTCTGCGGAGAGGAGAGTCCTTCTTTTCGCAGTAGAGGCGGTCCTTGGTTATGTCAATGTACAGCTTGGACATATCTATCGTACAGAAATTGTGCAAATCGTGATAAATGGTATGGAACTCGTAGTCCTCAAAGGCCTTTCTTACTCTGCCGCAAAGACCGTTAAGACGGGACAGCGCCCACTTGTCGATATCGTCAAGAGCCTCGGGAGCGATCATATCTCTCTCAGGGTCAAAGTCGGTCTCGGGAGTGCCAAGGTTTGCCATAAGGATACGGATAGTGTTCCTTATTTTACGGTATATCTCGGAAAGCTGTTTAAGTATATCGGGACTTATTCTCACCTCGCCGGTGTACTCAACGGAGGACGCCCAGAGACGGAGCACGTCTGCACCGTAGGTGTCACAAACCTGCAGGGGGTCTACGCCGTTGCCAAGGGATTTGGACATCTTTTTGCCCTCGCCGTCAACAACCATACCGTGGGTGATAACGGTCTTGTAGGGAGCTGTGCCACGGGTGGCAACGGAGGTAAGAAGGGAGGACTGGAACCAGCCTCTGTACTGGTCGTTACCCTCAAGATATACGTCGCAAGGGAAGGAATGGTCTGCAAAATGGTCAAGAACGTAGGCGTAGGAGGAGCCGCTGTCGAACCAAACGTCCATAATATCCTGCTCTGCCTTAAGCTCCTTACAGCCGCACTTGGGACAAACAGCCAGGTCGCCTATAAGCTCTGCCGCGGTCTTGCTGTACCAAGCGCTGGAGCCTTCCTTTTCAAAGGCAGCCGCAATACGCTCGATAGTCTCGGCGTTGATAATAGGCTCACCGCAGTCAGCACAGTAGAAGATAGGAATGGGAACGCCCCACTTACGCTGACGGGAGATGCACCAGTCTGCTCTATCGCCTACCATACTTTCAATACGTGCCTCACCCCAACCGGGAATCCAGCGAACGTTTTTGATAGCCTCAAGAGCTTCCTTCTTGAAGTCGTTTACAGAGCAGAACCACTGCTCGGTAGCACGGAAAATAACGGGGTTTTTACAACGCCAGCAGTGAGGATAGGTGTGGCTTATGTGCTGGGTTGCAAGGAGAGCGCCGCTTTCCTTTATATCCTTAAGTATCTCTACATTAGCCTCTGCGGTCTTAAGTCCCTCGTACTTGCCTGCAAGGGCAGTAAGACGCCCGCGGGAGTCAACGGGAACTATAACCTCAAGTCCCTTGTAGTTACGGCAAACCGCAAAGTCCTCCATACCGTGGCCGGGTGCGGTGTGTACACAGCCCGTACCGCTTTCAAGAGTAACGTGCTCGCCGTTGATAACAAGACTTTCTCTGTCGATAAAGGGGTGAGCAGTTTTGATATACTCAAGCTCACTGCCCATAAACTTAGCTACAAGCTCTACCTCGATACCGCATATCTCGGCAACCTTCTCGGCAAGCTCTACGGCAAGAACCAGATAATCGTTGCCGGACTTGTAAAGACCGTACTCAAACTCACCGTTAAGGCAGATAGCCACGTTACCGGGAAGAGTCCAGGTAGTGGTGGTCCAAATTACGAAGTAAACGTTGTCAAGACTGCCCGTGTGGGGGGTGATAAGACCCTTATCGTCGGTAACACGGAACTTTACGTAGATAGAGTCACAGGGGTCCTCTGCATACTCGATCTCTGCCTCTGCCAGTGCAGTTTCATCAGCAGGGCACCAATAAACGGGCTTAAGGCCCTTGTAGATATAGCCTCTTTGCTGCATTTTGCCGAAAATGCGTATCTGCTCTGCCTCGAAAAGAGGGATAAGGGTGAGGTAGGAGTTTTCCCAGTCACCGATAACGCCGAGACGCTGCTGCTGGCTCATCTGCTTTGCCACGTTGTCTCTCGCAAAGCCTTCGCAAAGACGGCGGAACTCAACGGCGTCCATAGCACCGCGCTTAACGCCGTGCTTCTTTATCATCTGGTTTTCTATAGGCAGACCGTGGGTGTCCCAGCCGTGGATGTAGGGAGCCTTGTAGCCCGACATATTTTTGCTTTTGATTATAAAGTCCTTCAGGCACTTGTTAAGAGCGTGACCTATATGCATATCACCGTTTGCATAAGGAGGGCCGTCGTGCATAACAAAGGGCTTTTTACCCTCGTTGTTCTTCATTATGCCGAAATAAAGGCCTATTTCATCCCAATGCTTTTTTATCTCGGGTTCCTTCTGGGGCAGGCTTGCACGCATAGGGAACTGTGTACCCGGTAAGTTTAGTGTATCCTTGTAATCCTTCATAGCCTAAAGTCCTTTTCTAAAAAATAGTTTTATAAACCACCATAAAGCAGGCCGTAAATTTGCCTGCTTTATAGCTTAAAGTTATTAAGTTAACCGTTTTGCTCATTATTCTGAGCCTGGGCAAGCTTTGCGGCAAAGAAGTCGTCATCCTCAAGCTTGGTGGCAACAACCTCCTCCTTAGACTCCTCTGCGGGAGCCTCAGCACCCTTGGTGGGGTTAAGGTCTGCCTGCTGCTTCTCTGCCCGGGAGGCTACGCTATCGGTCTTGACAGCCTGATATACGTCGCTGAATATACCCATAGCTATCTCTTCCTCGTTGGGAAGTATAATCTCCTCAAGGCTGTTTACGCTGATGCCGCCAAGAGCCTTGATGTGGTTTGCATAGAGGTTAAGTATCTCCTGCTTAAAATCAAGCACGCCTGTACGAAGCTGCCACAGCTCCGCCTTTTCCTGTGCCATACGACGCTTGAAGTCCGCCATAACCGCATCGCAACGGTCACGGATAGCACCCGTAATAAGCTCTGCCTTATCCTCGGCCTCCTTAACTATCTCGTCGCTCTTCTTCTGAGCCTCAACAAGGGCGGTCCTTATAGAAGCCTCCTTGTCCTGTATCTCCTCAAGCTTTGCCGAGATTAAGCCAAGCTTCCTGTTCAGCTCTGCGTTTTCACGGTAGAGCTCGGTATACTTTTCTATCAAAAACTCGATATGGTCGTCAACCTCTGAGGTGTTGTAGCCTCTTACCGCCTTTGAGAAAGCCTTGTTCTTAAGTTCGTGCGGTGCTAACATTGTTTTTTCCCCTTTCAATTATATCCCGACAAAGCGGAGAAGCAACGACAACACCAAAAATATTATCATTGCCACAAAAACGGAAACGTCCAGAGGGATACCCTGAAACATCTCCATACTGTCCAGCTTACGCCTTATGGGGTCCAGAACAGGCTCGGTCACGTGATAGATAAAGGAGGCAAAAACGCCGCTGCCGCCATCCGCAACCACACCCATCAAAATCCTCAGCATAAGCGCCAGATAGGTCAGTGTAACATACGCGCTTACGGTAAGCGCAATAAACGCCAGTATTCTTAACAAATCAAATCACCTTCAAAGAAAAACCCAAAGCTTAGAAAAACTCCTTCTGAGCACGGGCAGCACCCTCAACGTCTGCACTTACGTCAACGTTCTTGGGAGAGATAATGTAAGTAAAGTTAGCGGCGCGACTCATCTGACCGCCGATAGCGTAGGTGGTACCGGAAAGGAAGTCAAGAATGCGTCTGCTGTCTTCCTTGCCAACGCCCTCAAGGTTAAGCACAACGGTGCGTCTTTCCAAAAGGTGGTCGGCTATACCAAACACCTCGTCATACTTTTCGGGCTTGATTATCTTCATTTCCAAAGCAACGGAGCCGCTGCCGTTGATAACGCCTGTTTTACGGGGAGCCTCCTCAGTGTGAGCGGGGCGAACCGTAGGCTCGGTATACTCCTCCTCGCCGTATTCGTTATCGGTCTCGTCGTCTATAAAGGTCTCTTCCTTGCCTAAAATTTTGTCAGTCCATTTCCATCTTGCCATCGTGTGTTCCTCCATATTATGTGTTTTATTTTTATTTTTTACTGATTATAAACACGGCTGCCGAAAATACCGCTGCCGATACGAAGCATATTGGAGCCGCACTTAAGCGCCGCCTGCCAATCTCCGCTCATCCCTGCGGACAAAATCCTCATATTAACATTATCCACATTTTTAGTGGATATGTCAATAAATATTTTCCTTAATTTTCGATAAATCTCAATATTTTTTTCTTCATCAGAGCATTTTGGGGGGATTGCCATTATTCCCTCCACCCGAATTCCCTCCAAAAGGGATATTTTGCGGATAAAGTCCTCCGTTTCCTCAGGGGCTATACCGCCCTTGCTTTCCTCGCCGCCGATGTTTATCTCCACCAGCACCTTCATCACCTTGCCTATGGCTAAGGCTCTGCGGCTTATCTCCTCCGCAAGACGGAGGCTGTCAACGGAATGGATAAGGGAAACCTTGTCGATTATATACTTTACCTTGTTGGTCTGCAGGTGGCCGATAAAATGCACGTCCAGCCTGTCCTTATCAATGGCGTCGTATTTCTCAAGAAGCTCGTTCACCCTATTCTCGCCTATTATCTTAAGTCCGCAGTCTGCCGCAAAATTTATATACTCGGCAGGGACGGTTTTGCTTGCGCCGAGAAGCATAACGTCAGAGGGCAATACGTTCATTATGCTTTGCAGGTTTTCCTTTATAAGAGCGCGTCTTTCGTCCATAGCTACAGCACCTTCCCTACGTACAGATTTTTGCCCCCTGTTATAACCGTATCGTGAAGGGACAGCTTGGTGGAGGAGCGTACGGACCTGTCCTCGGGGTCAGGCAGCTTAACTATATAAAAGCCACCCGTTTCGGAAAGTATCTCTGCGGTTTTGAAGTATACCCTGCCGGAGCTGAGGACGTACACCCCCGTTTCACCGTTTTCGTTACGGATGGCAGTGGTGCGTATCTTAAGACCCTCTATGGTGTTTTTGATAACGTTTACCTCTTGCATACGGGTAAAGTTGAAGTCGGTAGGCAGGATGTTGGTGCTGAACACAAAAACCACCTCGTCGCTCTTGGTGTCACCTATCGCCCTCTCAAAACGCATATTTATCTGGCAGTTGTCGTTATAGGGGAAGATAACCTTAACCGACTGACCCTCCTCAAAGTAGGCAGAGTCACGGCGGATACCGCTGAAGGCTATGTACCACTTGGAGCTTTTTGCTATCTTGCCCACGGCACCTGTAAGCACCGCCTCGGAGGGCTTTCTTTGTATAAGCTCCTTAAAGCCTTCCACGTCCAGATTGTTAAGGGCGTTTACGGAAAAGCTGTTTTCGTACCCGTCTGCCCCTGTGTAAAAATAGCCTGCCGCAGGAGATATGGTCCTTACCTTTATGCCGTCAAGCTGACTCTCCAGCTCGCCCACCTGTCTCTCCAGGGCGGATATACGGTCGCCGTAATAGTTTTTATCATCGGAAACTATTGCCAAACGGCGGTTCATTTGCAGAAGCAGATCGTCCATAGAACGGTTTGCCGCCGCCAGGTCGCCGCCGGCAACGCTGCGTTGCATTTGCAGCATATACTCGCTTATTATTCCGTTTACCTTAACAAGGTCGGTGGAATAGCTGCTGGTTTTGATATTGCTTTTATTAAGCAGGTCCAGCTTTTGTCTTAGGCTGTTTATGTTTTCCTGTATCAACGCCTCGTCCGATTCCGCATAGGTAACGCAAAGCTCGGTATTTATCTTCACCTTTTCGCCGTTTTTTACGGAGTAGCTTCTGGTGCCCCCACTGCTTTGCATAACGGTGGTCTCGTCTCTGAATATATAGGCGTTTGCCTTGATAACGTCGTTTACCACGGAGTAGAAGGCGTGCTCGGTAACAACGCCCGTATCGGCGTTAAGCGATAACTGCATAACGGCGTAAAATACAACGAACGCCGCGCATATAATTGTAATCACCTGCTGAGTTACACGCTTCATTAAGCAAAAACCTCCGTTTTATTTTTGCAGAAAATCCTTTATAAGCTCCATAGCCGTTTCAAACAGCCTGTCCTTGTCTTGGTTGCAGTCAAGGAAAACCGCGCCCTCCATCCGCTTAAAGTAGGTCTCCTGCCTCTTGGCGTAGTTGCGGCTTGCCTGCTTTACCCTGTCTATTGCGGTCTGAAGGTCCCTTTGTCCCATAAAATACGGAAAAAACTCCTTATACCCTATGGCTTGTCCTGCGGTGGGCGTGTGCTCCAGCCCTGCCTGCCACAGCCTGCGTGCCTCCTCCAGCAGTCCTGCCTCCATCATAAGGTCCACACGGGCGTTGATACGGCTGTAAAGCCGCTCCCTGTCGGGAGAATGAAGCACGATAAGGCAACGCTCAAAACGGCTTTGCACCCTTTGCTCCCTGTTAAGCTCCGTTTTGGTTTTGCCCGTAACAAGGTATATCTCTATTGCCCTTGCCACCCGCTTTACGTTGTTGGGGTGTATCTCTGCCGCCGCATCGGGGTCAATGGATTCAAGGTAGGCGTGCAACGCCGCCGCACCCTCGTCCGCCGCCTTTTGCATAAGCTGTTCCCTTATAAGGCTGTCGCTGTCCTTGGCGTCGGAAAGCAAGGTGGCACCCGTAAGTGCGTCTATATACATACCCGTACCGCCTGCCACTATAGGCAGTCTGCCACGGCGGTGTATGTCCTCGGCGGCAAGACCGCCAAGGTGTGCAAAGCTGCCTGCGGAAAAGGGGCTTTGTATATCAAGTATATCTATAAGGTGGTGGGGTATACCCTCCATCTCCTCCTCCGTTACCTTGGCTGTACCTATGTCCATACCGCGGTAAACCTGGGTGGAGTCGCCGGATATAATCTCACCGCCCAAAGCCGCCGCCAGCCTTACGGCAAGGGAGCTTTTACCCGTTGCGGTGGCACCCGTTATTGCTACCAGCTTTATCATTTGAACTTAAAACCCGAGACAACCGCCTCAAAACCCTTTACTGCACCCTCGTAGTCCCCGTCGCTTGCGGTAAGGGTCACCATAAAGACCTGACCGTAGTATACGCAAATTACCTGACGGAACTTATAAGAGTTGCCCGATACGGACTTACCCGTATAGCTTACGTCTATAGCCTTAACGCCGCCAAGAGTGGCGTCCTCCTTAAGGGCAGTCTCCTTAAAGTCTACGATACTGCCGCTTACGGATGATTTGTAGCTGTTTTCCCAAAAGGCCTTTGCGCTCATATTATCGCTCATAGCGAAAACAGAGGCTATTATGCTTGCCTTGCCGTAGCTTAGTCTGTAGTAAGCCTCGGCACTCTCCAGCGTCCAGCCTGCAGGGGTGGGTATACTGAACTCTGCCACGCCCTTGTCGGTTACGGCACCGCCCGCCTCTGCCTTAGTGAAGGCAAAGCTCGTCTTAAGGCTTTCCATTATCTCAGAGTAGGCGTCGTAGTTTTTGGCGGCAGACATAAAGCTGGCAACGCATATCCTGCCGTCACCCTCAAAAACAAGCTGGTGTATGGTGTAGTCCGCAGACTTACCTGCCCCGTCGGGCTGACCGTCCAGCCTGGTCTCGCCCTTAAGGCTGACCTCAACTACGGCACCGTAGGCACTGTTTACACCCTCCTTGGTGAAGGGTCCGCGCTTGTTTTCCACAACCTTGTACTTATCGTATATCAGAGAAAAGCCGCCAACACCGTCCGTCCAATAATCCCCTGCGGTAGTACCCTCGGGGTTATCAAACACGGTAAAACGGATAGTTGCATAGGGTAAGGCACCGCCTGCCTCGGCAATATAAAGCTGGGTAGCACTGCCGTCGGTAAGGTAACGCCAGGTTTCGGGATAGGAAAAGCTGTAGCCGCCTGCAGTGTTTTCAAACTGCAGCGTCTCTATCTCCTGCTTACAACCGAAGAGAGAAAGGAAAAGACAAAGCACCAGCGCCAAACACAAGGCTCTTTTAAGATTTGTGGTTAAGCGTAACAAGAGTGTATTGTTCACCGTCGCTGTCCTCCTGTACTATTTTCTTGATGTCCCCGTCAAAGCGAAGCTTGATTTTGTAAAAGCCTGCACTGTCCGTAGAGTACTTACCGTCGGTATTAACGGCACCGTAAAACTTAACGACCAGCATATCCCCGTCCTTTTCGGTTTTAACGTCTGCAAGGTAAAAGCCGCTTTTTTCCAGGCGGAACTTAAGAGAAACGCTGTTGTCGCCGTTATCGACGGAGCTGTCCACCACAACCTCGTCCTTGGTAAGCAAAACGTCGCCGTGTACGGCGTAAGCCAGACTGATTGCAACGGCACCTAAAACCACCGCAAGCACAAGAAGCGCCGCCAGCAGCTTGCCCTTGTTACCGCCCCATATAGAAATTGTTTTATCCATCAGTATGTACCTCGTTAACGTAAATAGCAAAAATATTGCCTTTTAATTATAATACACCATTTTTTTACTTTATACAATAGCTAAAACAAATTTTTTCTATCTTAAGGGCTGCATTTGTTTGTCAAAAAGCATAGTACGTACGGTTTCCGCAAAGCTTACCCTGTCCCCAAGGTAGTCTACCAGATACTTGGGATTAAGATAGGCGTCGGGGGCGGCAGAAAGGGTGGCGTAAAGCTTTACCCTGCCGTCCTCGCCGTAATCGGCACCAAGGCTGAATATCATAGGAGCTATGTCGGTCATCTCGCACTTCTTTTTGCTTTTTTTCTCTACCACCACTTCCCCTCTAAAGGCATTCTTTATCTCCTCGGGGCTGAGGTCGGTATCCAGCGTTATGGTGTAGGTGGCGGCGTACAGCTCCTTAAGCTTTTTAACGGGGCGTGCCGCATCCATAACGGCGGTGCCCTTGGGCATTACGGGAGCCAGCAGCTCCACCGCCTTCTCGGGAGCTATATCCTCCCTTAAATCAATATCAAATACGTCGTACAACGCCTCCTGGAAGATAGAGACGGGCAGGGCAAACACTATCCTTGGATGGGGGTTAAAGCCCTGGGAATAATACAGGGGTAAGCCGCTGCGGGTAAGGGCACGGACTATGGCACGCTGGGTGTCAAGGTGGGAAACGTATTTACTGTTACCCCCCTTTTGCCAGAAAACACGCAGGGTGTATTTAACAGGCTGTTGCATCAGCTATTACCTCCTTTTTTACACAGGGTACAACCCTTGTCCTGCATACCGCAGGCGCTGCAACGGGTACGGCAGTCGGGGGTGGTCTTTTCCGCCAGCGCCGCCTTTGCCTCTCTTATAAGGAACTCCTTGCTTACGCCGCAGTCGATGTGGTCCCAGGGGAGCACCTCATCAAAATCAAAGCTGCGGTTTGCGTAAAAGGTGGGGTCTATACCCGTGTCCTCAAATATCTCCATCCACTTACCGTAGTTAAAAAACTCGTCCCAGCTGTCAAAACGCTGACCTCGGCGTACTGCCTCGGCTATGGCTCCCGACAAGCGGCGGTCACCACGGGCAAAGACCGCCTCAAGGAAGCTTACCTCGCTATCGTGGTAGTTGTAGCTTATCTTTCTTGTGGTTATGCACTCCTTAAGTAAAAGCTGCTTACGCTTAAGCTCGTCCACGGTGTCCTGACCCATCCACTGGAAGGGTGTAAAAGGCTTAGGCACGAAGCAGGAAACGCTGATGGTAACGTTTACACCGCCCTTGCCGCTATGTCTCTTTTTGGAGTAGTACAGGTCTACTATCCTCTGGGCAAGACCTGCTATACCCCTTATATCGTCGTTGGTCTCGGTGGGCAGTCCGTTCATAAAATACAGCTTAAGGGAGCTTCTGCCCCCGTCAAAGGCGGCGGCACAGCCTGCCATTATCTCCTCCTCGCTGATGTTTTTGTTTATAACGTCACGCAGTCTCTGGGTACCTGCCTCGGGGGCAAAGGTAAGACCGCTTTGGCGTACGTTCATCGCCTTTTCCATCAGCTCCGCATAAAAGCTGTCTATACGCATAGAGGGCAGGGACAGGTTTACCCTCTCCTCCTCCGTCCAGCTGAGAAGCCTTGTAAGCAGCTCCTCCAGACCCGTATAGTCACTTATACTGAGGGAGCACATGGATATTTCGTTATAGCCCGTGCTTTTGTAAAGCGCCCTTGCCTGGCAGTCCAGGGTTTCGGGGCTTTTTTCTCTTACGGGGCGGTAGACCATACCTGCCTGACAGAAGCGGCAGCCGCGGATACAGCCGCGGAACACCTCCAGCACCATACGGTCGTGGACTGCCTCTATAAAGGAAAGCTCGTGCTCCGTAGGGAAGGGAGCCTTGTCCATATCGGTAACAAAGGTCTTTTCCACCACCGCAGGCACGTCCTCGTACTTAGGAACTACAGAGGCAATAGTGCCGTCCTCCTTGTACTCTACGGTGTAAAGGGAGGGTACGTACATACCCTTGATTTTTGTTACCTCTCTTAAAAACTGAGCCTTGGTCTTGCCTGCCTTTTTGCAATCTCTGTAAAGCTCTGCCAACTCGCAGAGGGTGTACTCACCCTCTCCCACGGAGAACACGTCCACAAAGTCTGCCACAGGCTCGGGATTATAGGCGCAGGGACCCCCTGCAATTACCAGAGGACAGTCCTCCCCACGGTCGGCGGCAAACATAGGCACCCCTGCCAGGTCCAGCATATTTACCATATTTGTATAGGCAAGCTCGTACTGCAGGGTAAAGGCAAGGATGTCAAAATCCTTAAGGTCGTCTCCGCTTTCAAGAGCGTACAGAGGCACCCCTGCCTCCCGCATCTCCCTTTCCATATCGTCCCAGGGAGCATAGGCGCGCTCACACCATACGTAATCAAGGCTGTTAAGAGCGTGGCGCAGTATCTTTACGCCCAGATTGGACATACCTATCTCGTAGGTATCGGGAAAGCAAAACGCCATACGCACGTCTATTTTCTCTTTGTCCTTTATAAGCTCACCGTACTCGCCCCCCGTGTATCTGCCGGGCTTTTCCACCTTTGCAAGCAGATGCTTTATTCTTTCAGTATTCATTACTTACCTCCGTTAAGATATGCCTTAAGGTACTGACCTGTGTAGGAGCG
>JAZSQJ010000024.1:0-2455 GCA_045537905.1 Eubacteriales bacterium | reverse complement strand
GGGAGTAGCGCCTGTAGGGTCGGTGGTAAGGTTATACATACCTTGATAACCGTTGGGGTAACCGCTGTAAATGTAGTAAGTACCTGCGCTTGCCGTGCCTGTGGAGTTTATCTTAGAGATAGCGTCGGTAGCAGAGGAGTACTTAGGTGTATCGGTAGTCAAAACATAGGTGGAAGCGGTAGCTGTTACGTTTTCAGCAGGGTTGATCCAGTAGCCAACGGTTGCGCCTGTGGAGTCGGTTGTAATGTTATACATACCGTTGTAGCCGTTGGGATAATTGTTGTAAATATAGTAAGTACCTGCAGCCAATGTACCTGTGGGGTTTGTCATATTAGCCGCATCCACAGAGTTGCCGTACTTGTTTATCTCTTTAACAACTACGTAAGGCGTGCCTGTAACAACGGGATCGTCCTCAAGGTCGGCGGGATTTATCCAAAAGAGGGGAGTAGCGCCTGTAGGGTCGGTGGTAAGGTTATACATGCCCTGATAACCGTTGGGATAATTATTGTAGATATAATATGTACCTGCCGTAGCCGTACCACTGGAGTTTGTCTGTGTAAGCGCGTCAGCCGCTGTGGTGTACTTGGGTATATCCTTTTCAAGCACGTAGGTAGCGGCGGTAGCTATAACGTTTTCTGCAGGGTTGATCCAGAAGCCCGCAGTAGCGCCTGTACTGTCGGTAGTAAGATTGTACATACCGTTAAGACCGTTGGGATAACCGTTATAAATATAGTAAGTACCTGCGACAACGGTACCTGCCGGATTGGTCTGGCTTGCTGCGCTGGTAGAGGAGGAGTACTTATTTATAGTCTTAACAACCTCGTAAGTAGCAGCAGTTACAACAGGAGGCTCATCTTCGGTGGCGCCGGGATTAATCCAGAAGCCCTGAGTGCTGCCTGTGCTGTCGGTTGTAAGGTTATACATACCGTTAAGACCGTGAGGGTAGCCCTTGAACACGTAGTAGGTGCCTGCGGCTGCGGTGCCTGTGGAGCTTGTGCCTGCCGCAGCATTCTGTGCACTGTCGTACTTGGGGGTAGACTCACTAAGCACGTACTTTGCGCCGTAAATAGACACGTAAAGATTAGCCTTGCCGCCAACGTGTGCCTGCAGCATAGCATAGTCTGTAGTGGAAATAACATTGTCGCCGTTTGTATCGGCAGAAGCGAATATAGCATCAGTAAGAGCTGTGCCCTTGCTGAGGTAATTCTTAATAAGAGCAAGGTCTGCAGTAGTTACGGAACCATTGCAGTCAGCGTCACCGGAAATGATAATGGTAAGGCTGCTTGTGCCGTTCTTTACGGTAAACCCCGAAACAACAACGGTCGTATCGGAAACCGCAACACCGCCTGCGTTATGCACGGTAACATCCTCTACAAAATTAGAGGCAACGGTGCCTGCATTAGTGCCGGGCACGATATCGGTTACAACACTGTCTTTAATCTTAAGCGTACTGCCGTAAATAAGCGTAAAGCCTGCCGTATCTGCGAAAACGTCTACGCTTATATTGCCGCTTATTGCCACTATATTAAGGGCTAAAACCAAGGCAAGAAGTAAGCTAAAAGTTCTTTTAATTCTTGTCATAATTACACTCCTGCTACATTAATCTGCTTACATGTAAGCCATTCCTTTATAGTATAAATGATAAAAACCCATCAGTCAAGTAGGATATTCTTTTTCGCCAAATTCTACAATTCCGCCATATAAATTTAGGGCATTTTAACCACCTGAATTAACATTTTTTACACAATTTGTTTACTTTTTATTACTATGTATGTGGTATTCTGTTAGTTAGTTATGATATGGAGGTATTTTTTGTGACTAAGAGAATTATAGCACTTGTTATGTTGATAGCGCTTTGTGCAAGTCTTGTAGGCTGTGGCACCAAGGGCGCGCCCGACGTTAAGAAGCCCAAGGAACAGATTGTTAATATCGAAGACTATATAAACAACGGCACCGCATACTTTATGCCCGATATGAGCTATGCTATGCAGGCTATAATGGAGAAAGAGCTTAGCCGCGACGAAGCGTTTAACGAATTTGTTGGTACCTGGGGCGAAAACGTTGCCCTTCCCGACGAGCTGGTTAAGAGCTATGCGGATAAGCTTATTGCAAATAACGAGGGTATGTCTGAGGACGAGGCAAAGAAGCTTGCCGTAGGTCTTATAAAGGAAGAACTGGTTGTTGCAATGGCATTCAAAACCCTCTGTGGGGACGAAGCTATTACCGACGATGTACGTGCCAACGCCGCTGCTGATTTCGGTCTTGCTGCTGAAGAGTCTGAAGATGCTTCCGTAGTTTCCGAAAGCTATGCTCTTGATGCGTTTATCAAGCAACAGACTATCGCCGCTTACCTTAACGGTGAAGAAGGCTGCTACGGCATCTCTTTTGCAGAAGAAAGCACAGACGAAAGCTCTGAAGCAGGCTCTGAAGAAAGCACAGACGAAAGCTCTGAAAC
>JAZSQJ010000015.1:0-70765 GCA_045537905.1 Eubacteriales bacterium | reverse complement strand
CCCTTTACCGACGTGGCACCCGGCTCCTGGATGTTTGAATCCGTACGCTACTGCTACGAAAACGGACTTATGAGCGGCGTAAGCTCCAACACCTTCAACCCTAACGGTAACGCTACCCTGGCGATGCTTGTGGTTACCTCCTACAGAATAGCAGGCTCCCCTGCCGTTAGTGAAGACACCGTTATGCCCTACAGCAATGCGTCTGAAACAGCTTATTATTACAACGCTCTCCTTTGGGCTGTGGAAAACGGCATAATCCGCACCAGCGAAACGCCCAGCTTTGACCCCAATGCTTCTATCACCCGTGAAATGGCTATTTTGTGCTTCTACCGTATGGCGGACCGTATCGGTAAAAACGATAAGGTGCTTACGGACGGTGCTTTTGACAGCTTTACCGATGCAGATACCATAAGTGAACGTTGCCGTGTTGCTATGAAGTGGGCTGTTGGAAAGGGACTTATAACGGGTAACGAAGGTAAGCTTAACCCCGGCGGCTCTACTACCAGAGCACAGCTTTCCGTTATGCTTGCTAACGTTGACGTTTTCGTTGACAAGGTTGAGGAATACTTCTACCCATTAAGAAGCGGTGACCTTGACAGCAACGGCTTGGTTGATACAACCGACTACATAAGCCTTAAGTTCGCTCTTAAGGAACAGTACACAATTGCCGATGCTATGTTTGAGGCGGCCGACTGGGATATGGACGGCACCATCTCCACCGTTGATATCATCTCCCTTATGTCATACATAAAAACAGGTAAATAATACTGTTTTAATTTAACGAAAAAGCCAAGAGATCTTTTTTCGGATTTCTTGGCTTTTACTTATTGTTTTTTACCCTTGTAATACTCGTTTACCAGGCTTCTGTAGCCGTACTCCTTTATCTGCTCGTACCGCAGATTAAAACGCTTTTTAGAGTAGTTGCCTGCGTATATGTAACGGATACAGTCCTGCATATAGCTATCAATTATATGCAAGCCTTTGTCGGTGTTTATCACAGGGAAATACCAGCGTGACCAGGTCAGCTCGCTGTTATTAGGGTTATCGTACAGCTTCATATTAAAGCTTTTTATAAAGGCTTTTACGGCACGCTCGTCGCTAGCCCTCTTTTTTATCTTCCAGCGGTACAGCGCCCTTGCTTTTCTTTTAAGCTTCTTTTTAAGCTTATCAAGGGTGGCGTCACATATATCAACGGTGCCCTTATTGTAGGAAAAGCCCAAAAACTCCCATTTTTTCCCTGCGGGAACATAGCGCTCCTTACTGCTGTTTATCTCCAGTCCTCGCTGATACAGCATCTCCTTAAGCCTTTCTGCAAGAAGGCTTAATTCCTCCTTGGTGTCGGCAAAAAGAATTATATCGTCAGAATACCTTATGTAGCTTACACCCTCTTTGTAAAAGCAATTATCCACCTCCGAAAGGTACAGATTAGCCAGGAAGGAGGATACAGGCACCCCTGCCATTATGCCTTTTTTTATCTCTACCCTGTTTCCGTCCTTGATGGAATAGGGGTTTGTAAGCAGTGCTGACAGAAATGCGTACAAAACGGGGTCATCGCTGAGGGCGTTTTTCAGTATAGGCAGCAGCTTGTTTATATCTACAGAATTAAAGTAGTCGCTAACGTCCATCTTGTAGCTATGCTTGCCGTCTATCCCCTGTGTGGAGGCAAGCCTTTTTATAACCGTTTTTACCGTTACGTTCTTCCTGAAAGAGCATAGGTTGGGTGAAAACAGCCTGTCATAGCGGGACAGATGGAAGGCAATAAACTTAAGAAAAACGTTCTCTGCCTCGGGGTACAGAAATACGGTACGCTTTTTGCCCGTAAACTGCTTGTTGATTATACTGGCAGTAGGATAGGAAAAGGCTCCGCCTTCGGTATATACCTTGGCTAAAGGCAGGTATTCCCGATTGTTAACGTAGCGTTCAAGGGCTTCCCTATCCCTTTTGGACAGGTGACCTTCCTCAAGCTTTGAGTCAAGAAACCTTTTCCAATAGTATTCGCTTGATACGATAGAAGATATATTTTCCATAAAAACACCAAAAAATAAAGCAAGAGAAAAAGATTTGAAATCCTTGTAAAGGATACGGGACTATACACGGCACGGCTGCCTGCAAAGCCTTACTTTGCACCGTGCTTCGCCCGATGCAGGCGCAGCATTGCATTTTCTCTTGCGTTTATTTACTATTTTTTTGTAGTATAGCACCATTTTTGCCATATGTCAACCGCATCCCGATGCTAAAGGCTATAAATCTTTCAAGCCTACAGGGGCAGCTTGCCCTTAAGGTCTATTTCGTTTTTAAGCTGCTTGATTACGGTTCTTATACTGTTTGGAGTGTACTCGTACAGGCAGGCGTAATTGGTCATACCGTCAAAATACTGTCTGTCAATGGGGCCTTTAATGGAAACCACGTATACCTTCTTCCCTGTTTTAAGCAGCCTGTTTACGGTGTCCTTTTGCACGCTGTCGTTATAGGCGTCGTAGGAGTAGATAATTATATTATCAGCGCTCTCTGCCTTTTTAAGTATGCCGTCCACAAAGCCTGCTTCCTTGGTAAACCCTACTACCTCTGCCTCGGGGAAGCCGTTCCTTAACGCACCCGTCAGGTTTCTGTCATCAAACTCGTCCTCTGCTATACTTGCTACTCTTGCGTTGGCGGAGATAATAAGAGTGTTATCGGTTATACGGGGCTTCTCGCCCATAACCAAGGTATAGGAGTTGTCAACGATGCTTTGCATAAGGGCGTGCTCCTCGGCACAGGGTACGTATTCCCCATCCGTAAAACGCTCGCTAAGTCCCTTTACCAGCTTTTCCTTTGCTTTGTTTATCCTCCTTACCCTGTCCTTAAGGGTTTCGATAGAAATTTCGCCCTCCGCTACAGCTTTCTTAACAGTGTCATACGCTTCCTTCTGTTCGCCGTATTCGTGGCACAGCAGCAAAATATCACAGCCTGCGTTGATTGCCATTACAGAGCCTCTGCCTATGCCGTAATGGTCGGTGATGGCTTTCATCTCCATACCGTCGGATATAATCAGCCCCTCATAGCCTATTTGTTTACGCAAAACCTCGGTAAGCAGTACCTTGGATAAGGTAGAGGGCAGCTCGTCAAAGGACTTATACAGACAATGGCTGGTCATAAGCGCATCGCTGTCAAGAAGATGGACAAAGGGGTACATATTGTAGCTTAAAAGGGTCTCCTTGCTGTCCTCGATAACAGGCAGCTCCAGATGAGAGTCCTTGGTGCTGGAGCCTGCACCGGGAAAATGCTTGATACAGCTAAGAGCCCCGCTTTGCTGTATGCCGTGTACAAAGGCTGTGGCGTTTTTTAACACCAGCTCCTTATTTGCACCGTAGCCCCTGGTGTTTACCAAGGGGTTTGATAGCCCCTCGTTTATCTCCAGACAGGGTGCCAGGTTAAGATTTATACCAAGACTAAGCATATCCTTGCCGATTATGGCACCGGTTGAATAGGGTGCATCCTGAACGGCGCTTGCAGAGGTGGTAAGAGGGCTTGCAGGGAAGGTTACGTCCTTAAACAGCCTTACTACCATACCTCCCTCCTGGTCTATGGAAACCAAGGGGAAGGAGCCTGTTACGTCTGAAGTGTATTTGTAAAGCTCCTTCATAAAGCCTTTCATCTGGACGGTGTTTTTGTAGTTTCTTGAAAACAGGATGTAGTTGCCTATTTTGTATTCCTTTATAAAGTCTGCGTAGAAGTCGTCCAGCTTTTCACCGGGGAGTCCTACCATTAATATCTGACCAATAAGCTCGTCCACGCTCATACCGTCTACGGGTTTTATATTATAGTTAGTCATAGTCTGCTCCTTTCATACCTGTGTATATATTACTTGAAAAAAGCCGTTTAGTCAATAGGATGCCACAAATTGATTTGGATTTAAGACATCCTATTATTGCTTATATAAATGCTTAGAATCCGTTTATAATGCCTGCGTCGTATTTGAGGATTGCTGTAGCATCCAGATTATTTACAGAGGCATCGCCGTTTACGTTGGCAGCACTCTTTTCGATGTCGCTAAGCTCTATAATACCTGCATCGTATTTTAGTATCATAGCAGCATCAAGGTTGTTGATTTTGCCGTCTGCGTTTACGTCACCAAGTAAGAAAGAATCAGCAGTTGAATCGGATATTTTTACATAATCGGTATCAAAGGCACCCTCAACTATATCCATTGGATGAACTATATCAAGATAATCGGTTGCGATGGTACCCTCTACGGTTTCGCCCCGTGCGGTAAATACACCGCCTGTAAACTCTACGGTATCGTTATACTGATACTCACTGCTAAGATCCAAAGCGTGCTTACAGCCTTGGGTTTGAAGGGTAACGTTGCCGCCCTCTTGCACATAGCGCGCAGACGCATAGGAAAATATATAGAAGGGAGAGTAATATTTATACGTTTCCATAACTGTAACCGTGCCGTCCTTTATGTTTACGGTAGAAGTGCCATTGTATGCAGAGAAGAGGGCAACCTCGCCAACAAAGCCGCAAGCACCGCCGTTTACGGTAAATATTGCATTTTTGTTATAGCCGTATGCATCCGCCACTACGCTTCGATCGGCTTCTACTATCAAAGCACCGCTGTTCATAGTAAATTCCGCATCGGCAAAAGACTCTGAGGTCATAAGATATATACCGTCATAGTCAGCAGTAACTGAAAGAAAACCGTTGCCACTTATAACCAGTGAACCGTAAACCGTTATACCGTCAGCCTTTTCTGCAGTTATACGGTTTGAGCCTTTAAGCTTAAGCTCTGTGTTGTAATAACTGAAAATGCAGGTGTGGTTCCAATATTCAAAATACAGCTCCTCGCTGCCTTCGCCCGTGTAGCTGAAGTTGTTAAGCTCTAAATAACCGCCCCAAACGTCGGTAGTATAATAAGCATAGCCGCCCGAGGGCTTTGTTCTCGTGGTGTTGGTAGCACCTATGGCAAGGTAGTCACCGTGGTTCATTGTAACGCCGCCGACAACGATGTTGGTTACGGGAGAGATGCGAAGTGCGGTTTCATCAAAATCGCCACGGGTGATCTCAGCGTTTTTTTGGTTATAGCTTATCATATCGCCTGCGTGCATAGCATCGTAGGCATAGCCTGCAACGGAAATATCAATATAAGCATTAGCAAAGTATATTTCACCGCCTACCGCATTTATACCGTAGCCGCCGGTGGTTTCTATGGTGGTACTGCCACCTTGCAGTTGGACGTCGTTTGTAACTATGCCTTGATAACAGCCTGTTATATAAACCTCAGCCGTTGCATTGTAAAAGGCTGCTTTTCCCGTGCCTGTGCATAAAGTTTCTATACCTGCAGTAGCGTTTTCGTCAACGCCCGTTATATTAAGCTCTCCGCTGATAAGCGTTATGTTTATATCTCTTTCGCCCTCAGAGGATATCATAATACCTCTGCCGTTTTCTTCTACGTTGAGGTTAACGGTAACGATCTTCTGTTGATAAGCAATTGTGCTGTTAGTGGAATCGGAGCCCGGGCTTAGCATAAAGCCGTTGGAGGCGTTTACTGTAAGGGTGCCGGTAGCGTGATAATCAGATATATCGTCCTCGTCGTAGTCTTCTATTACTGTGAGGCCGTCCGTTGAGCTTATCGCCACAGCGTTTTCGGTCGTACAGGTGATGTAGTTTTCACCGTGCAGAAGCAGAGTTATATTTTCACCGCGGATAGCCGCTTTGCGCTCACCTGCGGCACCGTAGCCCGCACCGTTATAAGTAAAGTTGTTAAGCCAAAGGTTTTCTTCCCAAACATAGGCATAGCTAGCCTCGTCAAAGTCAAAGTCTGCAGGCAGATCTGAAAATCCTATAGTAGACGTTGCCCCCTGCAAAAGGTATTTACCGCTTTCGATTTCCACGTCGCCCACATATATGTTATAGTCCGCTGCAGCGTTACCTACCGTACCAAAAGCAGGAAACACACCAAGCAAAAGAGCTATACATAAAGTAAACGTTAATAATTTTTTCATAAGCTTTTACCTCCGTAATTTGTAAAAAACCGATAATTATAATATTACAAAATAAACATAGCATAATTAAAGGTAAAAGTCACCACACTTTTTGGTTTTTAGTGTGGGAAATCAGTATTTTTTTTGCACCCCCACACCTTTTACCACACTTTTAAGTAAAAAACCACACCGTTTTTTACAAAAGTGTGTGTACTTTTGCCCTTTAACGGATTATAATATAATTAATTTGAGGTACTTACAATAAAAACCGCATCAACCATCCGCTGTCTGTCTGAGGACAGACACCCCTTTTAAGTTTTTTAGAACATTAAATTTTTGGAGGTATTTTTATGAGATTTATCGCAATGCTTTTATGTATGTTTATTTGTCTTGGTGCGTTTGCCGCTTGTGCTTCTGACACCGACGTTACCGACAGCGGTGACAACGGCGGCAACAGCGGCGAGGGAAGCAAGCCCGTTGACGTAATTTATGACGTTGGCGATATGACCGTTGCCGTACCCGAGGGCTGGGAAGCCTTTAACAACACCGACATTCACGCTGACGACCCCTCTACCTTAAGCAAGCGTTCCGTTACCATATGCAAAGGCGGCACTGATATTTTCACAAAGCCTTACATCAAGCTTGACTATCAGGATGAGAGCATTTACCTTATGGCTCCCGATAAGAGCTTTTACGATAAGGTTGTGGATATAGCTCCCTTTGAGCTTGGCGGCCGTACCTGGGCAGGCTTCTCCTGCGAAAGCCTTGGTGCTCCTTTGATTATCCTTTTCATCGACGAAGGTGACGACCAGTATCAGGCTGTTATTTCCTGCGGCACAGGCGACGACGCTATTGACCTTGAGGACGAAGAGGTTAAGCGTATAATTGCCAGCCTTACCATCAAGGAAGGCGTTGGCGGTACCGCTTCTTTCGAGGATAGCTCTGCATCCGAGGACGGCTCTGCAGAATAAGGCTGTTATCTACCAAGGGATTGGATGATGGAAAAACTATTGAATAGCATTTTGGGCAGGAAAGGCCAAGTGCCTGAGGAAGAAATCGTTGACGGCGGAACGATTGACCGCAGCAATCATAGCGCTGCCAAGGCAATCAGCTGTACCGAGATAATTGCGTTTGAATGCACTGCTTCTACCCTTGATTTGGCGGACGAGGATGTTTTTCGGGATGTATTTACCTTTACAGCAAGACTTGCGGAAGACAAGGTAGAGGCTGGCTATAAATGCCGCAAGGAACAGCATTGCTTTACAGCGTCTGCCGGCTTTATGGATAAGCTGCAGGAGCTTGTAACCGTCTACGGTTTTGCAAAGCACAACGGAATAAACGTGTGTGTCAGCGGACTGCCCGATATGTACGGCGCTTACCTTTACGTAGAATACAAAAACGGTGAATGTATAAGCGCAAATCACAACCAGGACAGCTTTATCAGCTATGAGGCTGTTTGTGACCTGATGGCACTTTTCAAAAAACAAGACAACTAAAATGTAAGGCGTTGGCTGTAATTTCTGCCAACGCCTTCAGCTTGATGACAAACCTTGTCATCAAGCTGGCAGAGTGCTGAGAAAGAGTGCAGGCAAGACGAACCGAGGCGATAACTGTACTAAGTACTGTAAGCCGAGGTTCGTTTTGAACGAAAAAACTAATAAAATGTAGAAAATTCAGGGAAATTTTCCCTGAATTTTCTACTTTAGAATGAGTATATTTTATTCTTTTTCGTGCCCTGTGCCTTTGTCAGCGGTCTGAAGGCGTTGGCTGTAATTTCTGCCAACACCTTTATACGTCTTCCTTTTATTCTTGACTAATTGATGAAAATATGATATAGTATATAATCGTCAGTAATCATCGAAAAGGAGGGCGTTTATGAAAAAGCTGCTTTGGTTTTGCATACCTACGGCTATGCTTACTTTTGTGCTTTTTAACAACGAGATATTTGACAACAAAACCGCTAACCTTTCGATGGTTTACGCTGTTACCGCTTTAATTGCTTTTGGCGTGCTTGCCTGCTATACCTTTTTATCAAGGAAAAAGGATTTTTGGTATACGGTATTGTTATCCTCGGTTTTTGTAGTAAACCTTGGGTATTTATGGCTTTCCGTTTCGGACACGCTGGGGAATGCCCTTATGGCTAACAGGCTTTCCTATCTGGGCTCGGTATTTTTACCCCTTTCAATGCTTATGATAATGCTTGACGCTATGAAAATTAAATGCAAGCGGCTTGTGGTTATGCTTCTTTTAGGTATTGGCGGCGTGGTGTTTTTGATTGCCGCCAGTCCCGGTTACTTAGATATTTACTATAAAGAGGTTTATCTTGTAAGCCTTGACGGGTTTTCGGTGCTTAAAAAGGTTTACGGTCCCTTGCACGGCGTTTATCTTGTGTATCTTGTAGGATATTTTTCTGCAATGGTTTACACTATTATTTACGCACTACGCAAAAAGACGCTGGAGAACAAGGTTCACACCTTTATTCTTGTAATGGCAGTTTTTATTAATATAGGTCTGTGGTTTATTGAACAGCTTGTTAACATAGGCTTTGAGCTGCTTTCCGTATCGTACATAATAAGTGAGCTGTTTTTGCTTGGACTTAATATACTTATTGCCGAGCAAAACAGGCTTAAGGAACAAATTTCTGAGCTGGGCGAGGAAAATAAAAGCAAAACGGCTCCTATTATCGTGGATAAAGAGCTTTTACAGCTATACAAAAACGGTCTGGCTTCCCTGACAAAAACGGAAAGGCTTATATATGACGCTTATCTGGAGGGAAAATCCACCAAGGACGTAATGAGTATGTTGGGGATTACGGAAAACACACTTAAATTCCATAACAAAAACATCTACGGCAAGCTGGGGGTTGCTTCTCGTAAGCAGCTTGTAGAGTTTTCCAAGAGTGTAAAAACATAGGGCCATCTCTTTTGAGATAGCCCATTTTTCTTCGAATATAGGGTATTATACGTCAAAGCCAAATGTTGCTGAATTCTTGTTAGTAGAGTTAATCTGACTTCAAAATACGTTATTATCGCCTTATTACCCGCATAAGCATTTTGTCACCTTTTTCATATAACAATATAACCCACCTCGGCATGTAAAATGCCCGGGGTGGGTTTTTAACGTGAATTACGGAACCAATACCTCGTCTGTTGCAGGATTGTATATATACCTAAGGAACGGAACGTTTATAGAATCATAAGTTTTGACAAAAAATCCATCAACTATCTCTACGTGCCCCCACTGCCCGGCACCTGTTGTAATAGCCGCAGTTTTACTTGTAACGCCCTTTTCGTCAACAGTAACCAGACGGGCAGCGTCGTATTCATCTATATCACCGTAAAGGGTATTATTGTACGAAAAGATGGACACAAGCTCCGTATCCTCGTCAAGAACAAGGCTGTCTGTTCCGTTCTTATTGGTACGGACAAGGCTTGTAACCTTGGTTAAGGGATGAACATCCAGGTAATAGATATAGTCGCCAAGCTCCGCATAGCTTAAAAGAGTATGAAACTCTTCCATAAATCCCCGTATTTTCTTATCCAAAGCAGGGTCTCTGCCCATATCTACAGCTCTGTCCTGATAAGATACCTCTCTCTCCTCTACCCTGCCGTCAGGATAAATAGCTATGTCTGTTTCAGCTTGAAGTGCTATTGCACCGTCTGGCATCTGGTACCAATGGTCCGAACTAGAAGGTGAGGCTTGAACAAAAACGGTTTTGTTCTTTTCTAAATCAAAGGAATATACGCTAAGCACACCGTCATCGTTGTTTTTTGTAAAATAAACAAGTCCGTTTCCATTGTGGAAGCAAGCAGATTCTACTGACTCGAGTATTTTTTCTACAGTCTCGCCGTTGTGGGAGAGCTTGTAAACATTGCCAAGGGAATTTACAAACAGCCACTTAGAGCTTATACCTACGATTTCAGCATTTCGGTCTATTGGGTTTTCCGAACCAAGAGCTGACCTTTCTGCTATTTGTTCAATTTTTGAAAAATCGTTTTTAGATACCCGTACTACACCGCTGTTATTTACAAAAAACATACTGTTTGGCGTCATAGCGTAATGATAATTAAAGACGTAGCTTTCGCCGTACTTACCGAGAGCATCTTCCTTACTGCAGGAGCCAAGCAAGGCTAAAACCAAAACAAGAAACAATGCTATTCTTAAAAGCTTCATAACCTCCTCCTGAATTTGAAAACAATGCCTTTTAATTACTTATTCATATTATAATACTTCAAGGATCATATTACAATATTAATTGTGAACATAAAGACTCCATCCTTATTGTAGAACCCGCACAATTTATATTTTTCTTGTTATTGAAAACCTTGTTTTATTGTGTTATAATGCTGTTAATATGTAAATTGTGAGGAATATTATGAAAAGAAAGCTGACTTTAGTAACTGCCACCCTTGTTTTGCTGGCATGTATTTTGCCCCTTGCTATCCTTGCCAACTGTGATAGCAGAGAAGGCTTTGCTTACGGCGACGTAAATAGCGACGGCATAGCCAACAACCTCGATTCTGTGTTGGTGCTTAAATATGATGCAGCGCTTATCGAGCTTACTGCAGAACAGCACACCGCAGCCAACGTAAACGGCGACATGGCTACCAACAACCTTGACGCAGGGATGATTTTACGTTACGATGCGGGGATTATCGATAGCTTCCCCGTTGAAGTATCCGCCGACGTATCCTCAGCGGAAAGCGTAGAGAGCGTTGACAGCAGTGTTACGGACAGCACTGTGGAGGATACAAGCTACGCCCCTGAATATCCCGAGGGTGCTTACGTAATTAAATGCTATGACGATAAGAGTGCCGTTCTTTGGGACGCCGTAGAGAAAGCAGAAATTGATATTTACAAGTGGGTTAACAGCGTGGAGTATGACGCCTATGCTCAGCTTGTTTATGTAAAGGACTACGGCTTTATTTGCCGTATGACCTGTATGGAGACTGAGCCTCTTGCAAACTACACCCAATTTGGCGACCCTGTATATCTTGACAGCTGTATGGAGTTTTTTGCCGCTTTTGATAATGAAAGCTATATTAACGTTGAGTCTAACTCCTTGGGTGCAATGTGCTGTCAGTTTGGCAAGACCCAAAAGAACAGAAAGCCTATAACCGATTATATGGCTATGAGTGAGATTTTTGAGATGAACCCTGTGGTTGAGGACGACCGCTGGACTTTGACTATGGACCTGCCTATAGCAAAGCTACAGAGGCTTTACGGGACCGACCTTAGCTTTGATACCTTTGTATCCGGCTACACCTTTACAGGCAACTTCTACAAGATAGGCAGTGACGCCGTTACCGGAGTAAGACACTACGGTATGTGGACCGAGGTTGGGGGTAATACACCTAACTTCCATCAGCCTGCCTACTTTGGTACCTTTGTTATTGAGTAGCGTAGGATTGTATGTATAACTATACCCTATCCCAGATGGCAGGGGCGGCAACCCTTGTCTTGATGGTGCTTAGCTATCTGTTCAAAAGTAAAACCAAATACCTGCTTTTTCAAACCTTAGGGCTGGTGTGTATGTTTTTTTCCTACCTTTTTGGCGAAGAATATTTTGCGATGATTACTCTTACGGTCGGCTTGACCCGTACTCTTACCTTTTTCGCCTACGAAAGGAAGGACAAGGAAGCCCATATTGCCTACTCCTATCTTTTTGGCTTTTTGACGGTATGCGCTTACCTGCTGGTAAACCTGGTTATACTTAAAACCGCTAAGCCCCTTGACCTGCTTCAGCTTGTTTCGCAGGTTATGTACGCCTTTATTTTCAGGATAAGAAACATAAAGACCGTAAGATACACTATTATCATTCCCCACATTTTGGCTATAGCTTACCTGTTATTGCTTGGTGATATGATATTTGTTGCCCTGTCCTACAGCTTTGAATTGATAGCAGACCTGTATGCCATTGTAAAATACGGTAAAAAAGAAGCGTAACTACAGCAAAAATGCCTCTCGCATTACGCGAGAGGCATTTCTATTTTAGATTTTAATTAGCCGTTTATCTTACCCGTGCCGTTAATATGGCTTTTAAGCACGATGTAATCGTTAGAGGAAACAGAGCCGTCTGCATCAATATCGGTAGCGTGGCTGTAAGCGCCCTTTACGGTAGCGGCAGATTTAAGCACCTGCTTAACGGAGGTGTAGTCGCTGGTGCTGATAACACCGTCGCCGTTGATATCCCCTGCTACAACTATATCGTAGGAAACGGATGCGTTACCGTTTACAACGATGTTTACCGTATAGCCTGTGCAAAGGATATCGCTGTCACCAACAAGCTCGCCCTTTGCGTTTCTTATCTCAAGATACTTGCCGTTTTCTGCAAACTTGCTCTTTGCGTCGGCAATAGTGGTGTTTTCGGCAAAGCCGCGGTATGCGTTACCGTTAACCTTTTTAACGGAAGGAACGGCAGGAGTTATATCAGCAGGAGCAAGAGGTATGCCGCCGTTTACAAGGATATGTGCCTTTGCATTAACGGTTTTTTTATCAAGATATACGCCGTTGAGGCTGAGCTTATCGCCTACTGCTATTGCGTTTGCATATTCGTAGTTAGTATAGCTCATATGTATAGCAAACAGTATATTCGTACCGCTTACGGTAATGGATTTGGTACTGCCGCTTCTGTGTGCCTCCTTAACGGTATAAGTACCGTCGGTATTGGGAGAGCAGAGGAAGGCATCCCAGTATACTGCAGAGAATGCAGAGCCCTTGTCTGCCGTCCATACCGTGGCGCTGCTTACGTTAACGCCGCCGTTGATATCCACAACGGGGATATACTGAACGCTGTCGGGATATGCGGAAACACTGCCAAGCATAATCTCAGACGTGGAGGTGGCGGAGTTGGTAGCACCCGTTGCGGTAACGCTAACCTTAACGTACTTGCCGCTTGTCTGAGCAGGGATGCTGAAGCTGGTGGCAGTACCGGAGCCGGAAGCTATTGTTTTGGCGTTGCCTGCACTGATTTCGCCGGGGTAAGCCTGAGCAGTATAGCTGTAGCTTGTAGCATCGGGAACAGCCGCCCAGGAAACGGTAGCAGACGCACCGTATGCCAGGGTAGAGGGAGCGTTAAGGGTGGGAGCAGTAATCTTAGGATCACCGCCGTCGTGGAGATAGCTGGTATAAACGTAGCCGCTCATACCGTTATAGGTGGTATATGCCCAACTGCCGGAAACGCTTTGTATCTGCAGATAGGTGTAGTTGGGAATGGTAACAAGGAGGGTGCTGGAGGAGGAAGCCTGGGAACGGAGGTTAAGACCGCCGTCACTGCAGTAAACCTGACTGAACTTACCGGGCTCTACGTAAAAGTCGCTAACCGCACCCTTTGCCGCTGTACTGTAGGTACAGATTGCCCAATTTTTAAGCTGGCTTGCAATAAGGCTTATGGTGTAGTAGCTGTTTGTTCTGGAAGAGCTGTTGGGGTCATTTACTCTGATATAAGTAGTGCCGTTCTCAATCTTGATACCGGAAAGTACTATGTAGTGACCGCCGCTGGTGAAGGTGCCGGGACCCATAAGAGCAATAACGGGGTTACCTGCCTTAAGAGCGTTGATAACCTGAGTCTGACCGCTGGCGTAGGTCATTGTAACACCGTAGTTTTTACAAAGCACGCCTACCGTAGAGAAATCCAGACCGCTACCGTAGTAGTAGCCGTTTTTACAGCACCAGGTAAAGAGTGTGTCGGGGTTTTGGCTGGTATTGTTTGTAAAATATTCAACAACCATAGATGCACTTGCCGCACCGCAGCCGGAGGACTTGGTAGACCTGTCCGTTCCCCATCTTACGGTTGTATAGTTAAACTGATAGTCAACGGGCACACCAAGCTTACGCTCAAAGGTGATTGCCGCCCCAGCCTGGATTACAAACATAGGGATAAGCAACAATGCCGCCAAGACCAACGAAAAGGATTTGGTAAAACACTTTTTCATAACTGCCTCCAAATACATCAAAAATCACATAAATTATATCACATTTCCATCAAATCAACAAGCGAAAAACAGTATAGATTTTGCAGGGCGTTTTTGTTGATTTTCAACAAAAAACAAGCTTATATATCCTCTGCCAGAACCTTCCGTTTTTTCCACCTGCCGCTGAGGAAGTATATCATACCCGGGATAGCACAGCCGTATGCCGCTATACCGTAGCCAAGAACAAAGCCAAAGAAGCCCCAGCCGAATACTATACCGAAAAGCCAACTGAAGCCTATACGGAGGATTACGCCGTCAAGCAGTGCCAGCACCATACTGAGCTTGGCGTTACCGATACCCTGTATAAAGGCACTGCTGCCACGCATCACCGCAAGGGCAGGGAACATCCAGAGGATGGCGCTGATAAATTCACCAGACATACCGTGCACCAGAGGGTCATCGGAGAACATCATAAACAGCTCCTTACCGAAGATGAGATACGCCGCTATGGATACAACCGTAAATATACCGGAATAGAGCCAGGCGTACCATACAACCTTTACGCCCCTATCCTCTCGCTTTGCCGCAATATTCTGGCTTATCATAGGCATAGCCGCATACTGGATGCCCTGGGAGATTTTGTTGATTATATCGTCTATACGGATGCCTACTCCAAAGGTAGCGGATGCCACTACGTCGATGTCGTTTACCAGAGAGTTTACAAAAAGCATAGATAAATTGATACAGCCCGACTGGATTGCCATAGGTGCCCCCAGAGAGCTTATCATCTTACTGTAATGCTTATCAATAGCAAAGCTTTGCTTTTTGAAATCAAAACCAAACTGCTCCTTTTTTCGGTAGAGGTATACCAAGGAAAACAGGAAGGAAACCGCCTGACCTATAATGGTTGCCCAAGCGGCACCTGCTACCTCCCAGCCGAGAAGGCCTGTAAACACTATATCCAGCGCCAGGTTTACAGCAGAGGCTATGCCGATAAACAGAAAGGGTCTTTTGGAGTCACCCATACCGCGTAGCACGGCTGACACCATATTATAGCCTGCGGTAAACACAAGACCGCCGCCGCATATTATAAGATAGTCCAGCGAGTAGTCAAGGGCTTCGGTGGGGATATTCATTACGTCAACCAACCAATGTCTGGCACAGAGCATAAATACGGATAGCACTACCGCCAGTATAAGTATCAGGCTGAAAAGAGTACCTATGATACGGTTTAGCTCCTTACGCTTGCCTGCGCCGATAGCCTGTGATACAAGAACCTGTCCGCCATTGGAAAAACCGAGACACACCATAGTTGCAAAATTTAGTATCTGGCTGCTTTGGGAAACGGCAGACAGACCCGCTGTGCCTACGTACTTCCCTACTATTACCATATCCACCGTGCTGTACAGTACCTGCAAGGCGTTGGATGCCATAAAGGGTACGGTAAACCACAAAAGCTGAGTGGCTATATTACCCGACGTAAAATCTTTGCTTATTTTTTTACTGTCCATTGTTTTTATGTTATCTCCCGACGGCTTTACTGAAACTTTTCGTAATAAACAACCTCATCAATAGGCCTTGTTTGGCTGTGCCTTTCGTTAGGAACGCTATCCTCGTGAGGGTAGCCCATAACAAGAAGGGAGTGAGGTATATAATTTTCGGGAACGGAAAACTCTTTTCTTACCGCCTCGGGATCGAAATGCATTACCCAGCAGGAGCCTACTCCAAGAGAGTGTGCCATAAGCATAAGATGGGTGGTAACTATAGCGGCGTCCGTTGGAGCAGACGTAGCTCCGTCATACTTTCTTACCCAGGTTTCGTCCCTGTTATAGCATATAAGCATAGCAGTAGGTGCATCAAAATGACACTTGGTACAGCTTTTCAGCTTCTCTATAGACTCTGCAGTGTTAAGCACCAGTATCCTTTGGGGTTGATAGTTACAACCCGTTGGCGCTACGTGTCCGCAGGCAAGTATTTTGTCTATAACATCCCCCGCCAGAGCTTTGTTTTGAAATTTTCTTACCGAATATCTGTCTGAAGCAAATTTGAAAAAGTCCATAGTTTACACTCCTTTAGCCGTTGGTTTTTATATATTGCATCAGTGCACTGTAATCCGTAGCGGTTATTACGCCGTCCCTGCTGAAATCGCCTGCAGCAAGCATAAAGTCGCTTATCTCTATAGCCTGGATTATCGCCATCTTAAGAGAAATACAGTCTGCCGTACTGAAAACACCGTCCCTGTTGACGTCACCCCTGACAACCACGTTAACTGTGCAGCTATCGCTATAGCTGCCAGCCTTTACGGCAACGGTTACCTTACCCGTTTTGTGGGCGGTTACATAGGCGCCGTCAGTGCTGAGCACGCCGGGATCGCTGACAGTCCATACCACATTTTTGTCAACCGTAGTGCCGCCACTTACCTTTGCGGAAAGCCACGCAACGTCACCCTCCGCCAACCAAAGGGTGCTTGAACTGAGACTGACACCCGTGGGTGCTGTGGTTTTTATCTCTGCGTCGTCAACAAGGGCATACTCTGCGTCATAGCTGATGGGCAGGGAATTGCGAATTGCCCTGCCGTTGTCGTTTTGGGAATAGGAGCAGAGGGCACCGCTTGTATCTATGCTGCCCTTTGCACTGAACACAAATACCTGCTCGGCATCGCCGCCAAGGTAGAAGTCGCCCGTTTCTACCGCCTTATCCGTTGCCTTTGGATCGTCCCTGCCGTAGTTTACGCCTGCAAATATAAGCTTAGGCTTGGTTACGGTGTAAATGTTTTCCACGAAAGATGAACGGGCGTGGTGGTTTACGTCAAGGAAGGTTACGCCGCCATCCAGAACGGAGGCGTACTTATAGAGCATATAATCCACTGCGGTGTTACCTACAGTGCTTGTACCTGTATAGGTAGTGCCTGTGTTAGTTGGATAGGTGTCACCTGTGAACAACAGCTTGCTGCCGCCGTACTCGAACAGGAACCAGGAGGAGCTGGAGTTTATCCATGCCGTGTCATAGGTTTTCATTGCCGCAACGGTACTCCAGTCCTTGCCGGTAAGCATAGTAAGCTTAACGGGACAACCTGTAGAGCCTGTGGAAACCGTACCGTTGTCGCCTATATAACGAACTACCTTCGTTTCGTAATCAAAGCGGTTTTCCACCATATTGGGATTATTGGTCTGCAGCGCCGTTATCATCCTATCATGGGCCAAAATATAACTGTTGTAGCTTTCAGCATCGGTGCCCGCAGGTGCCTTTACGGTATACATCTCGTTGATAGCAACTCTGGTGCTTTGGTTGATAACGTAGCGAAGAGCATAGATATGGTCAGAGTGCCAGTGGGTTATAAGACTTGTAAGCTGTATCTTACACTTGTCGGAAAGCAGTCTCCGGTAATACTGAGACTCGGTAAGCAAGCCGTTTTTGTAGCCCTCCTCCAAAAACTCGTCACGGAGCTTAAGAAGATACTTCAAGGACTCGTCATTTCTATTACCGCCGTCTATCATAATCACGGTACCGTTGAAGTCAAGAACAAAGGCGTCGTTTTTGTTGGTAGTACCTACACGGACAAGCTTGTTTGTGTGGAGACGAAGGTCTCCGGTCTTTTCTGCATATTGGTTGGCGTAAACTGTGCTTGTTAGGTCGTTAAGCACCGTTACCTTGCAGTGCCCGGTTTTTGCACCCCAGGGACCTGTATAGGTTACGGTAACGTCGGTAACGCCCGCTTTAAGTCCCTTTACCGTGCCGCCACTGACGGTAGCAACGGTGGGGTCTGCAGAGATAAAGCTTATGCTTTCGTTCTCACCCGAGGAGATGATGCCTGTATTGATTTTGTCTGTAGTGCCCGTAAGCAAAAACAGCTTTTCGTCACAGCTGAATGCAGCTGTATTGCTTATGGCAGATATGTCTGCACTGCCCTTTGCGGTGTAAAACGAGCTTTCCGTAGGGGTGCCGTAAACGTAAATCTGTACAGACTCTACGGTGAATACTGCGTAGGGACGGAGGGTAAACATATCGTCAAAGTCATCTGCCGATACGTTGCCGAGAACGGCATTTACCGTAGAGGAGGAGAGATTGCCCTTACAGTTGATAACGCCGTTGGTGCTTGCCGTAAGCTCTGCCTCGCCAAGAGTCTCGCTCTTGACTGCAAGCACGCCGTGTTCTATATCGAATGCAGAAAGGCTTTTGTAGTAGCTGTTTGCTGTATTTATCTTATAGCTTATTTCCAGTGCAGGAGCGTTTGCTGCCTTAACGTCTGCTACGCCAAACATCTCTGACCTGCCCTGGTGCTCATAGGGAATGCTGTTAAGAGTGGGATAAGGATAGCCTGCGGACCAGGCGCCACCTGCATTAAGCTTATCAAGCACCTCCTTGCTTGCAAGGGAGCTTACCGCTACACCGCCGTCAAAGCCGGTGTTTACCCCTGCAAGACCAAAGCAGGTATTTGCATACTGATACACAAACAGACCTGTCCCCGCGCTGTTCATAAGAGTGCTGGTGGTGTTGGCAATCGCCCTGCCACCCGTTACCGCACCAAGGTTGATACAGCGTTTAACCTTTACAAACTTGTTGTCGCTTACCGTACCCTCGCAGTATGCCTCGCCCACAATACCTGCAACACTGCTACTATTGTCGGTGCTGGTAACACTGCCTGTGTTGTAGCAATCGTAAAGCTCGGTATCACGGTTATCGTTACTACCGCCGGACTTGCCTGAAATACCCCCAACATAGGAGCTTCCCTTAACGTTGCCGATATTACCGCACATATTTACATTAGTGCTTTTTGCAACGCCTATTATACCGCCGGTATACTGGGTACCCGTTACGTTACCGTAGTTAAAGCAGCTTTTTACCTTGCTGTTGGAAAGACCGTCTCCGGAATTACAGCCGCCCGAGATGCCGCCCGTGTATATTGCTCCGTTTGCACTTATATCGGAATGGTTTATACAGTTTTCAACCTCAATAGCTCTGCCACAGCCTACTATACCGCCTGTATAATAGCCTGTACCGCCCTGTATCTTACCTGTGTTTACACAGTGCTGTATGTGGCTGTGTCCGAAATTGTCCACTTCGCTTACACCACCAAGTATACCGCCCGTACAATTGGTTGTTGCACTGACAGTACCGCTGTTGCTTGACCTGTATATCTGCACTCTGGAGGAGCCTGCACTTACTATGCCTGCCAGACCGCCTACGTAGTGGGTACCGCTGACGTCACCACCGTTGCTACAGTTGTACAACACGTAGTTGGCTATGGTTGCCTCGCTGTTTACGTCGACGTCGGTATAAGGGGCGGTAGCGTCCTTAGGGTTACCGCCTACAAGACCGCCTACACCTATAGCACCCTTTACACGGAGGGTGCTGTGGCAGTTGATAAGCTCGGTGCAAACCTTTGCCTGACCCACAAATCCGCCTACAAGGTTGGCGCCGCTTACATAGCCCTTTGCCAGTGTAAGGTCCTTTATAGTGCCGTAACGGAAGGAGCCTATAAAGCCAATGCAGTTCTTGTCAGGATATGCTATGTACAAGCCATAGATCGTGTGGCCGTCGCCGTCAAAGCAGCCTTGAAAACGGCGGGTGCTTTCGTTATCGTAGCCTGCAGGTGCCCATTTGTGGATAGAGGCACCGCCGTTGGTGGGACCCACGGTATCCGACCAGCTTTCCCACTCAGTACCGTTAGGGTCGTTATAGTATATGTCTGTGGTGAGCCTATAGAAAGCCGCCTGGGCATCCTTGGTCTTTGCGGTGGTAGTGGTATCGTTATTGGCATAATAGCTTATTGTGCCATCCGTTGCACTTACCTGCTTACGGAAATAAGCCAGCTCGTTTGGTGTGTTTATCAAAAACGGGTCGTCCTCGGTACCTGCGCCCTGCAGATAGGTAGCATATCCGCTCCATTTGTAATAGCCAGCGGCAGAAACGGCGGTGTCCTTTGGAGGCACGAAGACAAAAACGCTAAGCACCATCAAAAAACTGAGCATTGCGGACAATACTTTTGTTGTTATTCTTTTATAGGACAATACTTTTGTTGTTATTCTTTTATACATAAGGATACCTCCGTATTATAGATAAATTCCATCACTTAATTTTAGCACCGAATGCACTAGCTTGCAATAGCTATATATTAATTTTTTAGTACTATCTAACAAAAAAGACGCAGAACGTTTTTAATGTCTGCGTCAGACCGCTGACAAAGGCACAGAGCACGAAAAAGAACAAAATATACTCATTCTAAAGTAGAAAATTCAGGGGAAATTTTCCTGAATTTTCTACATTTTATTTGTTTTTTCGTTCAAAACGAACCTCGGCTCACAGTACTTAGTACAGTTATCGCCTCGGTTCGTCTTGTCTGTACTCTTTCTCAGCACTCTGCCAGCTTGATGACAAGGTTTGTCATCAAGCTGACGCAGAACGTTTTTAATGTCTGCGTCTTTTGCTATTATTCACCTATAATAACGGTTTTTTCTGTTTTATCATTTATCGTCAGTCTGTTGTACAGCCTGAGTATACCGCCGCTGTGCTTATAGGACGTGCCGTTGTATCGCATAGCGTTGATTACGGTCATTTCGCCGCTTTCTGCAACCAACTGGGCAGCGCCGATGTTGTCGGATCCGATATTCACCGCCAACACCGTAGAGTCCTTGCATACCAGCATATTTGCACAACCGTAAATAAAGGTGTTGTATATCTGCTGGTTCTTTGCTCCCTCTGCTATTATGAATTGGTTGTAGGCACGGGTTATGGGGTTAAACAGCTCGTTCCAGATTTGTGCCTCGTTGGTGGGCCAATTATGCAGGAAGCCTGTATTTAAGTCTGTGCGGTAGATTACAGTACCGTTTTGCAGACAGCCGTTAAGCATTCCGCCCTCTCCGCCCAACAGGTAGGAGTTGTAGTAGCAGCAGGTGCTTACCTTTTTAATAAAGTGCCCGTCACAGCCGCGGAAGTCTACGCCGTAGCCCGAGGCGGATATCATACCGTTTACAAAATACACGCCCTCGGCGGTGCCACGGACTGTATAGGTTGTGTTAAGGTCCCTGTCAAAGGGGCCGTTTTCGGGGTATATTATGCGGATTCCGTTAATTCCAGCATTTTTACCCGACAGAGTTATAAAGGCTTTGTCCGTATCGGGCTTTACCGGTTCATCGTCACCGTAGTAGCAGTAGATTACCGTGCCAAGACTCATCCCCCCTTGGTCTCTGCCGGCTACGGAGCTTGCACCTCTTAGCTCTACCCCTGCAGGTACGCTTACCGAACCCTCCAGCTTATATCTGCCTGCAGGCAGGTACACTACGCCGCCCGTTTTGCCTGCAGTATCCAGAGTGCTTTGGAGAGCTGACGTTACGTCGGTTTTGCCCGTGCCGTCCAACTCCGCCACATACAACACGGAAACCGGCTTGGTATAGCTTCTGTTATAGTCTATATCATAGGAGGATATATCCGCACTGTCATCCTGCTCGGTCTTGCCCTTTAAGGTGCCGCTTACCTTTACACCGCACAGCTTAACCAGACCCAGCGCCTTGTTTTGGATGCCGCCCTCTATTACGCCCTCACTGATAAGCATACCCCAACGGCTGTCAAGGTCGTTAAGCTTAATGCCTGTAGTGCAATCTCTTATATCTACGTTGTGGATAGAGCCTGCAAACCTTATACGCTTGCCCTTAAGTATCTCTATACCGATTTTACAGCCGCTTACACTAAGGCCCTCGAACTCCGTCCACTCAAGGTCGCCCAGCTTAAGTCCCACCGTGTTTTTCTTGGTATAAGTATCAAGCTTTACGCCGTCTACGGCGCGGATGCCCTCCCCCTTGGCCTCCTTCCAGTATTTGTTGCTTACGCTTACGTTTTGCCAGGTGCCTACATCGGCTTGGTTGTAAACCTCGGTACCGCAATAAAGGAAGGTGCCCTTAAAGTTTTCTACCGTTAACTGCTCGTGAGCACCGCCCCCCTGGTTGGTGTTAAGACAGCAGGCACCGATACCACGATAGCCGTTGATTACCGTAACGTTCTTCACGGTAGACAGCATATAGTTTGCACCCATACCGTCGCTGTAAAAGGTAAAGGGATAGGGCTTTACGTTATTTACGGACTGGTTGGGATAATAGACGGTAAGCCCCAGAACACCGCCGGAGCCGCCAAGGTTAAATATACCCTCGGTAACGGTTTTGCCCTTGGCGTAGTCCTCCTTGCTTTCGTTATACACAAAGATTACCGTACCGTAGTCCGTGCCCTTGTCGGGGTCCTGCCAATCCCCTCGCAGAGTAACGAAGGGAGGGATGAATATTTTGCCTGAAATGGCGTAGATGCCTGCAGGGAGATATACGGTACCGCCCCCATTGTCAAAGCAGTCGTTAAGCGCCTTCTGTATGCCTGCCGTGCTGTCACCTATGCCGTTATCTCCTACCGCATAGCCGTCCTCGGTAGGGATAATATCAGCTATCACCACGTCCTCCGTGGGATAAAGGGTTTGTACCAGACGGGGGGTTGTTTTACCGCTTGACGTGTCTTTAAGCTCCCCTGCGGGAAGGGTTAATATTTCCTCGCTGATATCTTCGCTTGTTTCCTCACTGCTGTCAGTGCTTTCTGCACTGATTAACTCAGAGGAGTCCGAGGGGCTTACCTGTTCAGAACCGCAGGCCCCGAAAGAAAGGATTACAGAAAACAGACATAAAACAGCAATCAGTATTTTGTATCTCATAACGACCTCCGCTTGTATAAATACCGATAAACAGTATAACAAAACACCGTGGATTTTTCAATAAAAATAAACATAAAAAATACAAAAAAGTATTGACAAACAAAAAAAGCTGTGATAAAATGCAACACATTGATAAACGCAGAGATGCGGAATAGTAAGCGAATGATTTCACCTTTGAGAGAGGCGTTGGTTGCTGTGAAACGCCGGGAAAGCTTTGCTGAACTCACCGCGGAGCGGCTGTTGCGATTTTTATCACCGTCGGTAGAAGGTAGTGACAGACGGGAACTCCCGTTACAGAGTTAAGATGTGGTGGCATCTAAGGTGCGTTCCTTTGAGGGACGAAAAAGAGTGGTACCGCGGAAACGGAATATACCCCCTGTGGGTTAATGCGTTTTCGTCTCTTTGCAAAGAACAAGGAGACGAGGGCGTTTTTTGTTTTATTACGTATAGTTTTTATTATATACACTAGCTGAAAAAGGAGTTTTCAATATGAGAAACGTTAAAGTTACCGATATCACGCTTAAGAAGCTTGGAGGAAGCAGCGAGGTTTCCCTGCTGTTCCGTGAAAAGGCTGCGATTGCCGCTTGTGCGGCTGCGTTGGGTGTAGACGCCGTTGAGCTTGCACCTGTTAAGAATCTTCGTGAAGACGGTATTATTTATAAAACCATCGCACAAAAGGTTAAAAACGCTACCCTTGCTATACCCGTAGGCTTTACGGTATCCTCCGTGGTTGATGCTTTTGAGTGCATTAAAAGCGCCGGAAATCCCCGTTTACAGGTAGAGCTGCCCGTTTCTACCGTTCAGATGGAATATATTTACCATCTTAAAAGCGACAAGATGCTTGCAAAGATAGGCGAGCTGGTTAAGGCTGCTAAGGGACTTACCGAGGACGTTGAGTTTGCCGCCCTTGACGCTACCCGTGCTGATGAGGACTTTTTGATTGCTGCGGCTAAAGAGGCTGTTGAAAAGGGTGCTACCCTTGTTACCCTTTGTGACGATGCGGGTATTTCTCTGCCCGAAAGTATAGCTGCACTGGCTGAAAAGGTTAAGGCCGCCGTTGACGTGCCCGTATATATTCAGACCTCCGATAAGATAAGCATGGCGGTTTCCTCTGCTATTACGTGCATTGCTAAAGGTATTGACGGCGTAAAATGCGCTATGGCAGGCAAGGACGTTCTGCTTACAGGCAAGCTGTCTGACGCACTTAAGGTTTGCGGTGCGGAGATTGACGCCCAGAGCAATCTGGACGGCACCAAGATACACACCAGCATTGAGGATATGCTTTCCAGCATAAGCCATCAGGTTTATACTGACGAGACAGTCAGCGAAAGCAAGAAGATACTGCTGGACTCCGACTGCAGTATTGCACAGGTTGCACAAACTGCCGCCGTGTTAGGCTATGACCTTTCTGAGGTTGACTGCGGTAACGTACACAAGGCTTTGATAAAGGTTTGTGAAAAGAAGGGTGCTATCGGTGCCAAGGAGTTTGACGCACTTGTAGCAAGCTACGCTATGCAGGCTCCCTCCACCTACCATCTTGAAAGCTATACCACCACCTGCAGTAACGTCACCAGCTCTATGTCGCAGGTAACACTTAAGTGCGGCGGTGAGCTTATATACGGCGTTAGTATGGGTGACGGTGCCGTAGATTCTGCCTTCCGTGCTATCGAGCAGTGCATAGGTCACCATTACGAGCTGGACGATTTCCAGATACAGGCTGTTACCGAAGGTAAGGATGCCTTGGGTAGTGCCCTCGTTAAGCTTCGCAATAACGGCAAGCTTTATTCGGGTAACGGCATTTCTACCGATATCGTTGCCGCCAGTATCAGAGCCTATATAAACGCTTTGAACAAAATAGTGTTTGAAGAGGAGTAATAAGCAGACTTATGAAAATAGTGTTTTCAACAAAATTTGTAAATCGTCCCTCTTTTATTGATTTGTGCCGTTACGCCTTTGACTACGGCTTTGAGGGCTTTGAGATTTACGATGCAATAAAGGAACGCAATCAGCACCACGACAGCATACTGCGTCGTGACCGTGTTGCTGACTCCAAGAGAAAGCTTATAAACAGAGGGCTTACCGTTTCTGCACTGAGCTATCCCTACTCCGTAGAGACCGAGGAGGCAAGTGCCGACGCCATACTTAAATACGTGGAAATGGCGGCAAACGCAGGCATTGCCAATATTATCGTCCGTGTGGAAAAGGAGGTATCCAAGGAGCTGCTTGCGGAAAAGCTGGGCAACGCCATTAAGCGTGCCGAGACTTTGGACGTGGGCATACTTCTGGAGACTATCGGATACCTGTCTGACACGGAAAAGGTTATTGATATAATAAACTTCTTTTCCTCGGCTGTGCTCGGCGCATCCTGGAATATAAGAGGCACCTATTTTTCTGCAGGTGAAACTGCAGAGACCACCATCAAAACCCTTGGCGCATACATTAAATACGTTCGTCTTGGGGATATGAAGGACGGCAAAACCGTGCTTATCGGTGAGGGTGAGCTGCCTGTGGAAAAGATTCTCGATGCCCTCTCCTCCCTTAACTTTGACGGCTTTATCTGTGCCGCCTGGAACGAGGAGATTAACGATGCCGATATAGTGCTTACCCATTTTACCAACTATATCTCTTCCCTTGCCCGTGATAAAAAGAAAACCGATAAGGTTTACTACAACAGGGCAAAAACAGGCACCTTCGTTTGGAAGAAGTACGACGTTATTGACGCTACCTTCTCCGACGTGCTTGACACCATGGCAACAAAATACCCCGACCAGTATGCCTTTAAGTACCCCACCCTGGACTATACCAGGACCTACGAGCAGTTCCGCCGTGACGTGGACAAGTGTGCCGCCGCCCTTATATCCTTAGGCGTTAAGGCGGGTGACCACGTGGCTGTATGGGCAACCAACGTGCCCGAATGGTTTATTACCTTTTGGGCAACCACAAAGATCGGTGCCGTGCTTGTAACCGTAAACACCGCTTACAAGATACACGAGATTGAATATCTTTTAAGGCAGTCCGACACCCATACTCTGGTGATGATTGAGTTCTGCAAGGATATCAACTATAAGGAGATTATAAAACAGCTTTGTCCCGAGCTGGAGGGTCTTACCCCCGGTAAGGCGCTGTATTCCAAAAACCTGCCCTTCCTTCGCAACGTAGTTACCGTTGGCTTTTCTATGGAAGGCTGTCTCTCCTTCGAGCAGATGATGGCACGTTCTTCCCTGGTACCCCGTGAGGAGGTTTACAGAAGAGCTTCCCTTGTTAAGCCTGATGACGTTTGCAATATGCAGTATACCTCCGGTACTACAGGCTTTCCCAAGGGCGTTATGCTTACCCACCGCAACATCGTAAACAACGGTAAGACCATAGGCGACCGTATGGATCTTTCTACTGCTGACCGTATGATGATACAGGTGCCTATGTTCCATTGCTTCGGAATGGTGCTTTCTATGACCTCCACTATGACCCACGGCGGTACCCTGTGTCCTATTCCCTATTTCTCTCCCAAGTCCTCCCTTGCCTGTGTAAACGACGAGCATATAACCTGCTTTAACGGCGTGCCTACTATGTTTATTGCTATGTTTGGACACCCGGATTTTGCAAAGACCGATTTCTCTTATATGCGTACGGGTATTATGGCTGGTGCTAACTGCCCTGCCGATTTGATGAGGCGTGCCGCCGCCGAGATGAATATGACGGAGATTATATCCGTTTACGGGCAGACGGAGGCTTCCCCCGGCTGTACTATGGGCGAGGTTAACGAGGACCTTGACCACCGTGTTGAAACCGTTGGCAGTCCTTTCCCCGGTGTAGAGTGTAAGGTTATAGACCCCGAAACAGGCGAGGAGCTTCCCGACGGTGAGAGCGGCGAGTTTGTTGCCCGCGGCTTTAACATAATGAAGGGCTATTACAAAATGCCTGAGGCTACCGCACAAGCCATCGACGCCGACGGCTGGCTTCACAGCGGTGACATCTGCTGCCGTACTCCCGACGGTTACTACAAGGTAACGGGCAGACTTAAGGATATGATTATCCGTGGCGGTGAAAACCTTTACCCCCGTGAGATTGAGGAGTTTTATCTTACCAATCCCAAGGTGCGTGACGTACAGGTTGTTGGCGTACCCGACGAAAGGTACGGCGAGGAATGCTGTGCCTGGGTGATACTCCACGACGGTGAGACAGCTACCGAGGAAGAAATGAAGGAGTACGGTAACGCTTCTATCGCAAGACATAAGGTGCCCAGATACTTTTTGTTTGTGAAGGAGTTCCCGATGAATGCGGCAGGTAAAATTCTTAAATACAAGATGCGTGATATGTCTGCTGAGATTTTAGGACTTAAACAGTAAAAATGCGCCGAGGTGATTTTGTGGACGAAAGACAAGACGTATTGGTACTTGAATGTAAAACAACCGATCTTGACGTGGTTTTACGGTTTATAGCTTGGTTTTTTGCGGTTTTTGTGTGTGGTTGGGCTTTCTTTGCACAAAACATTCTCTACGTGTACTATATTGCTGTCCCCTTTGCCCTTTTCTCCGTACTGCATAAGATATTTAAGAAAAGCTACAAGGTTACGGTTACGGCAGAGTATATAGAAAAACGCTGTTTGTATCTGTACTGCCGAAAAAAGGAATGGAGCAAGGCAAGGGCTTACAGACTGAAGCATACCGAGGGGGAATACCGGATAGACACAAGCCGGTACGGAGACACCTCGGGCTATGTTGAGGAAGAGTATACGATACTTTTGTATTTTGATAAGGGGCTCCCTATGCGTATAAGTAACAGCCTTACAAACTATAAAAGGTTTAAGAAGCTGTTGAAGGAACGGGGAGTAAAACGTTTGAAACCCAAAAAGAAAAAATAAGTTTAAGCATCTGCATCGACCAAGCTTGGTGGGGGCAGATGCTTTTTGCTTATGGAAAGAATTATGTATTGCATTTTTCTCTTCCCTGCTGTATAATATGATTGTAATAAAACAAAAAGGAGAGAATATTATGGAATTTGCTATTATTGCAGTCGTTATCTTACTTATTATCATTATTGTAAATGCAAAAATCGTACCCCAAGCCCACGAATACGTTATCGAGCGTCTGGGTAAATACAGAACCACGTGGGGTGCAGGCTTTCACGTAACCGTTCCCTTTGTTGACAGGGTTGCAAAAAAGGTTACGCTGATGGAGCAGGTGCTTGACTCCCCTCCTCAGCCCGTTATCACCAAGGATAACGTTACTATGCAGATCGATACCGTGGTTTATTTTGCCGTTTACGACTCTAACCTTTACGCTTACGGTGCTGTAAACCCTATCTCTGCCCTTTCCAACCTTGCCGCTACCACACTCCGTAACATAGTTGGTGAGCTGGAGCTGGACGGCACCCTTACCTCCCGTGATACCATCAACGCAAAGATGACCGCCATCCTTGACGAGGCTACGGATAAGTGGGGCATAAAAGTAAACCGTGTTGAGCTGAAGAATATCATTCCTCCTGCCGAGATACAAAACGCAATGGAAAAGCAGATGAAGGCAGAGCGTGACCGCCGTGAAACCCTGTTGCAGGCTGAAGGTCACAAGGCGGCTTCTATTACCAGAGCCGAGGGTGAAAAGCAGGCAATGATACTTGCTGCTGAGGGTGAGCGTGATGCACGTATTGCCCGTGCAGAGGGTGAAGCTAAAGCCATTTACCTTGCTAAAAAGGCAGAGGCTGACGGTCTGCGTGCACTGAAAGAGGCAGGAGCAGATGCGGCAGTGCTTGAGATTAAGAAGTACGAGGCTTTGGTTGCTATGTCTAACGGCAAGGCTTCTAAGATTATCGTTCCTACCGATGCAGTCAACGCTACCAAGGCAAACGTTTTGTTTTCCGAAACTACAGGACTGGGCGACGTAACCTCCCCCGCTCCCGAGGTCAAGAAGGCTAAGAAAGTAGACCCCTGCTGTGACTAGGCTTTAACAATAACACAAAACAACACCTCCTGGGGTTTCCCCATATGAGGTGTTGTTTTTTTGTTCGGATTAATCTCCTCTGCCGTTTCCGTGGGAGTTTTGGTTGCCTTGTCCGTCGTGGCTTTCGTTGCCCTTACCTGGACGGTTGGGACGGCTTATATCTATATCGGGGTTGCCGATGTCTGTATCAGGCTTGTTTGTATCGCCATTGTGGTTGGGTCGGTTGTTGTTTTGATCGTTGTGCCGGTTTTCCATAAGCTCGCGCATGGTCATGCCCTTTACCTGTTCCACAGTAAGGTCAGGGTTATATTCTTTCATTTTCAGGTAGGCGTCATATTTTCCTGCAGACAGCCCGTTTTTGTGAGCTTCCTTATTACCCTTGCCTCCGTGCTTACAGTTTACGTCACCTCTCTCGCTGGAGTACTCCATAAGCTTTTCGGCAACGCTGTCTGTCTCCTTGTTGTCGCCAAACACCGTAAGGTAAACCGTGCCTTCTGTCTCCACATACTTTGCAAAGGAGTCATCGTTGAGAAGCTTGTCAACCGCATCCTTATAATTAAGGTGCTTAACATTTACCGAGTCAGCTATCTCTGCACCCTCTTCATTAAACGCCTCTACCGTTACCACCTTGTCAAAACGGTTAATACCCAGCTCTACAGATGGGTTTATATCCACGCTGATGACTGTAATTGGGGTAAAGTACAGCTTGTAGCCAACAAGACCCAGGCAAAGAACAAGCATACAGGCTGCGGCTGCTACCGCATACTTAAAGTAGTTTTTCCTTTTTTCGGTAGGCAGTTTTTCCGTCACACCCAGCTTCAGTCTTTCCTTAAACCCCCTGTCCGCACCGATTTCATCAAAGGCTTTTTTTATATCTTTATGCAAATTCTTCACCTCCCAACCTTTCCTTAAGCATATTTTTTGCTCTTTTCAAAAGCGTGTATACCGTGTTAACGTTCTTGCCAAGAAGCTTCCCTATCTCGGGTGCGGTGTATCCCTCGTAGTAATGCAGGTACACTACGTTTTTGTATTTAGGAGGCAGTGATAACACCGCCTCCAAAACACAGCTTGATTCAGGAGAAACGCATTCTGCTTCACTTATTAACTCATTAAAGCTAACCGTGCGAGTTTTGAAAAAGCTTTTAAGCATATCCTTACAGGCGTTGATCGTTACTCTGATAATCCACGCCTTTTCATGCTCTCTGCTTTCAAACACAAGGTCGCTGCACATATATTTGATAAACACCGACTGGCAGATGTCCTCTGCATCGTGATAATTCTTCAAATGCAACATACATATTCGCCTCATAGTGTTTGAGTACAGCTCTATTGCGTTGTTTAATTCTATTTCACTTCGCACAATATCGCCTCACTGTGTAATGATTTATTTTCTGTTTCTTCCTTTTTGTTGACCCTTGCCGCCCTTTGCGCCCTTGTTGTCACAAACGCCGTCACCGTCTTCGTCAACAAACTTATCGCCCTTTTGGGGTTTGTCTCCCTCTGCAGACTCTTTCCTTGCGGGCTTATTGTCGCAGATGCCGTCACCGTCTTCATCTATAAAGTTTTCGCACTTCTGATTCTTTTTACCCTCTGCTTTTGCGGGTTTGTCACCTTCTGCCTTATCTGCCTTTGCGGGCTTGTTGTCGCAGATACCATCACCGTCAGTGTCTACACAGTTATCGCAAAGGCCGTCACCGTCTGCATCTACGAGCTTTTTGCAGGTTTCTGCAGTGTGGGTCTTGCCTGCTTCGTCAGCCTTATCGCCCTTATCGCCTTTGTTACCCTTGCCTGTGTTGTCACAGATACCGTCTTCGTCTGCATCCACACAGTTATCACAAAGGCCATCGCCGTCTGCATCTACGAGCTTTTTGCAGGTTTCTGCAGTGTGAGTTTTGTTGGGCTTCTTGCCCTGTTCATGCTTTTCTTCAGGGATATCTTCGGAGATATCTTCAGAGACATCCTCGGAAACGTCTTCAGAGATTTCTTCAGAAACGTCCTCGGAAATCTCTTCTTCGGATGTTTCATCAACAATGGTTTCGTCGGAAGCCTCTTCGGAAATTTCCTCATCTGTTATATCCTCAGAAACAGCTTCAGAGCTTTCTTCTACGCTTACGTCTTCGAAAAGGTCTTCAGAGATTTCTTCCTCTGCAGTGTCCTCGGATACGTCTACAGATATTTCTTCCTCAGAGAAGTCCTCGGATACAACAGCGTCGTCAAGAGCAAGGGGTGCCCTGCGTCCAAAGCCAACGGCATAGGCAGAAACACCTGAGATTACCAACACTAAGGTCAGCGCTAAAATGGATGTGAGTAGTCTTTTCATAATATACCTCCTAGAATTTGCCGTTTTTTACGGCTTCATACAACAATACGATTGAGGGAGGCAAATCCGTTCAAAAAAATTAAATTAATTAAACTTTTTATTTATCAATTTCTCAATAAAGCTTTTTGCACGGTAGCCTAGCAGAAAAAGGGTATTATCCGCTTTCAGCTCCGCTACCAAGCGATTATTCTCCAGTGCCTTTGTCAGCGTTATCTCGTCAAATTTGAAGGCGTAGCACCCCAAATCTCTTTCACCGTGAAGAAATCCACGGATAATATCAGTGGTGATACGCAACTCGCCATCAACTGCAAAAATACACACGTCATGGTTTTGGAAGCTTTTATCCGTGGCATCAAAGCATTTTGTTACGATATACGGCTCTGTTAATCGGTAATACTCCCGCAATGGCTTGCAGGCTTTTGAAAAAAGCTCTTTTTTCATCGAAGGGGTATGCAGTGAATCAAGCTTATTCCATAGGGGCGTGGTTATCCAAAAGCTTAAGCCTCCGGATAAAATAGCTATAATAAAGCCTATTATCATCTTGCCGACAATAACAAGAGCTTCCATAAGCCAATGGTTTGGCAATGGAATTGATACCAATAAATAAATGCCAAGTGCTAAACACAAACAGTAGATCAGAAAGAAGACAATAACACTGAATGTTTTCCACCGTTTTCTTTGACGGAATATGCGTTTTTCATCCTCTGTCAATATTTTGTATTGCTCTTTAAGGGCGTTATTAATGATTTTATTGCCGTTATTATACTTGAAACACCGCACTGCTTTTCCCTCCTTCCTTGTTTGCTTGCACGTATTATACCACTAACCGTATCTAAAATCAATCCGTTGCTTAAATATATGCAAAAAACAGCACCCCAGTGGGTGCTGTTTTTAATTTTAAGCGATATTACAGACTGCCGCCGCCGTGAGACCTGCCGGAGGAGGAGCGGTGGGAGCCGCTACTGCTGTTAGAGCTGGGTCTTTTTCTGCTGGTAACGGTACGGTACAGGTATATATCACGGGAATTTGTAACGTTAAGACTGCCTGCCTTAACGTATTCCGCCGCACCGCTTTGCATATGCACGGACTTAAGCTTACCCTTCATAACGCTTGTTGAAATAAGCGCTATTATAAAGCCGATTACCAAAGATATAATAAGGCTTCTGCCCATTTTGAAGCCGTATACTTCGTTTACGTAGTCTGCAAATCCGATGAATGCCTGGTTATAGGATTTGCTGTCAAGATAGGAGCTGATCTGATCGCCCAGCTCGCTTACGTCTATTTTGTCGATACAGCTTCCGCAGGTGGAAACATAACGCTCGCCCTCTTCAACCGCCACGAGGATAAGGGCGCCGTCGTCACCGTAGCCGTTATAATCATAGTAGTCGTCAGCATACTCCGTGGGAGTTTTGTCCCCGATGCTGTCAACCGTAAGAACAACGATATCCAGGTCAAACTGTTTATTTATATTCTCAAGCTTAACGCCCAAAGCTATCTCTTCTCTGTCGGTAAGCAGGTCTGCTTTGTCGATTACATAGAGCTTTGATTTGGAGGCGGCTACGCTGATAATACTTATGCTAAGCACAAATATAACTGTAAGTAATGCTATTATTCTTTTCTTCATATCGGGCACCTCCTTACAGCAACCACATAAGATAGGATATACCAAAGCAAGCGGCACCTATCCCTGCGGTAAGTCCCCAAAGCCATCTCTTGTAAGCACCCTTATCCACAGGAAGGTCGCCTACCAGCTTGCCTGTCTGACCGTTCATCGCAAAGGTGTACTTCTTCCCCTGCCAGGTGGTGTTAAGAAGCCACACGGGGAGCAGTGCGTACTTTGCCTTGCCGTTTTGGAGCTGGATATTCGTATGCTCGGGTAATACAGTCGTATAGCCCTGTACCGTTGCCGCAAAGGCTTTTTCGGTACTGGTCTTTATTCTGGTATTTGCTCTCTCTATGGTCTGCTCGGAGTCTACGTCGTACTTATCTGCAAGATAACCTGACAAATACGCCGTCTGGAAATCCACCGCATCCTTGAAATCGTAGGGCTCGATAGACTCCATAAGGTCGTCCGCCATTTTAGTAGAGCCGTCTACAGGCACTCGCTCAAAGCCGAGACTACCCGCACGGAGCACGGAGTAAAAGCTGGTTTCTGTATAATCGTAGTCACCACTGGTCCAGGCACGGACTCTGGTTGCCTTGTAGCGTACGTTTGCGTCTGCATCTGCATCAAAGAGCCAGAAGGGTACGTATACGCCCTTTATTTCGTCTATATGGTTTTCGTCCTTGAAAACCTTGGGAAGAAGGCGCTTGCCCTCGTAGTGCTTTCTGAGTGCTTTCTTTGCCGCTTCCTTATCCAGCTTGAAGGGAATAACGTAGTCAGGCTTAAGGGCACCTGTAAACTGACCCATCATAACTATAGGATTATCACAGAAGGGACAAGCTGATGCGGCTGTAGTTTCGTCAGCTACTATCTCACCGCCGCAGGACTTACAGGAGTAAACACGCATTCCCTCGGTTTCACCCTCAGACCATTCACTGCCTGCGCTTGTGTCCCAGTCCATTTTGTCCGCCTGCTCACCGCTTAACACGTCGTCATAGGACTTAAGGGTTTCCACCTCGTACTCGGTGTCACAGTAAGGGCATTTCATATTTTGAGAGGCACTGTCAAACTCTATCTGACCGCCACAGCACGGACATTTATATTGCATCTCTGCCAAGAGTATCACTCCTTTTTAGGATTTGTATTTAGTATATGGCGGAACAACGCCCTTTTCAGCCTTGTTCCGCCAAGCTTAGTTATTAAACTATATCACCGTTATCAAAGGGGTCGCCGCATTCGGGGCAGAATTTGGGAGGTGTAACACCCTTTTCAGGCTCCCAGCCGCACTTGTCGCACTTGTACTGAGGAACGCCTGCAGGCTTTTTACCGCCACACTCAGGGCAGAATTTACCCTTGTTTACTGCACCGCAGGAGCAGCTCCAGCCCTCTGCCTCTGCAGGCTTGGGAGCACCGCATTCGGGACAGAATTTACCGGTAGGTGTTGCGCCGCAAGCACATTTCCAGCCGCCCTCTACCTTAGGCTCGGGCTTCTTTGCACCGCACTCGGGGCAGAACTTGCCTGTAGCAGTTGCACCGCAGGAGCACTTCCAGCCCATTGCAGCGCTGCTGTCGTTCATTGCGTTTTGAACGGCAGGATTTACAACACCCTGCTGTTGCTGCTGTGCCTGCTGTTGCTGGCCCATATTATAGAAATTCTGCGCCGCATTGAAGCCGCCGCCCATAGCGCCGCCTGCCATGCCCATGCCCATAAAGCCTGTCATTGCACCGGCACTGTTGTTTGCAGCCGCATTCATAGCGTCGGCTGTTGCGTTGGTCATTCTGCCTGCCATCATATAGGCGTTGCTACCCATAAGAAGAGCGTCTTCCATATCCTTGATGGCCTTCATATCCTCGTCTGCAAGGCTGATGGGGTTAAGAGCTATCTTGCCTACGGTTATACCGCGGCTTTCTTCCCACTCCATCTTAAGAGCGTCATTCATTGCTTTTCTAAGCTCGTTTACCTTGCCGGGGATCTGGGCAGGTCTCAGCTCAAGCTCAGCCAAGGCTGCAAATGCAGGCTGAAGGGCAGAGATAAACTCAGTCTTAAGAGTTTCGTCTATCTGGTCTCTTCTATATTCGTTTTCTACGTTACCGCAAACGTTGGTATAGAAAAGAAGGGGGTTGCTTATTTCGTAAGAATATATACCGTTGCAACGGATACCTACGGTCTTGCTGAAGGAAAGCGCCTTGCTGGCTACCTCGAACATAATGGGAGTCTTGGTACCAAACTTGTTGCCAAGTATTTCCTTGGTGTTGAAGTAATAAACTCTCTGGTCCTTGCCTGTATCGCCGCCGTAAGCAAAACGCTTGCCTATGGTCTTAAAGGTGTCAAGTATGCTTCTGCCAAGGCTGCCGGAAAAGATGGAGGGTTCTGTTGAAGAATCGTATGTAAACTCACCGGGTTCAGCACAAACCTCTACTATCTTGCCTTGCTCAACGATTATCATACACTGTCCGTCTGCTACCGCAATACCGGAGCCGTTGGATATAATATTGTCCTCACCCTTGGTGTTGGAGGATCTGCTGCCGGTTCTCTTCTGACCCTTTTTTACAAGTACGTCATTGGGAAGAGAGTCACAGTAGAAAAACTCCTTCCATTGATCTGCCAACGTGCCGCCGAGAGCACCTATGCCTGCTTTAATAAGTCCCATAATCAAGACTCCTTTCGGTTTATAAAAATGTATTTATTTTTTTGCCGTGTTGTTACCCTTTGAATAGGGGTTTTTGTTTTCCCTGTACGGTTTTTCGTTACTGCTGTTGCTTGCAAAAGACATAAAGCCCATCCACAGAAGAATGCCAAGGAGCCACACACCCAATGCCAACCAAAACCATAATATGCTCCAGCCTAAGACGTAATGTAATATAAGCAATATCCACGCAGGAACAGACCCCTCTATATTAAGCACCATATTGAACAGAAGCACAAGAAATAAGTTACCTGCACGCTTTGTCCTCCTCAACACGGTACGCCTCCTCACCAAGCAACACCAAGAGTGTATACTCTTTATCAATTAAAGTATATCACATTTTAATATAAAATCAACACATTTTAATATTTTTTTACAAAAATGCCCCTGCCAATTAATGCTTTATTGCTATTAACCCTTTTTTGCGTCTTTTGATTTCATTAACGATAAAACTGTTTTTATTGTTTTTTCGCAGAAAAGCACCCTATCCTTTCGTGACAGGGTGCTTTATATTACGTATTATAGGTTGCTATTGACTGCAGTGGCTTATGCCCAAGGATCAGCGGACTTGGGACTGCGGATGTCGGGAAGAAGCATCTGATCCCAAAGGAACCATACGCCGTCACTGCCTCTCTGACGAAGCACAACCTCACGGGCGTTGTCTGCGCCGCCGCTCTTGATAAACAGCTTCATATAGCCTTCGTTAGCGTCAGAATAGGGGTTGGTGCTGACGGTGATCTTAAAGGGCTCTGCAGGGGTGTAATCGTTTTCGGGGGTTGCACCTTCAAAATAAGAGAAGGGTACATAGGTCTTACCGTCACGGAAACGGTCGTTAAGGAAAGAGATATCCACGCCGCTGAGAGGGCGGGGACCGCGGAGCCAGTTAAGCATCTCGGTGCCTATCTGCTTGTCAGCCGCATAAGCGCAAAGAGCACATACGGTGAGAGCCGCCGTCTTAAAAGGAGTGTCCAGCTTTGCCTCGGGAAGAGCCTGCATCTCTGCAAGACTTTCGGGCAGAACTGCAAATGTAAAGGTCTCGCTCTTGTTGCCCAGATTTGATACCGCTCCCTTGATTGCAGAGCTTGCGTTTGCCTTAAGTTTGTCAAAAATACCCATTGTATAATCCTCCTGTTTTATAAAATTTCGTATTATTACATTCATATTATACTTATTTTTAAGCAAAAGTCCACTGTTTGGAGCAAGTTTTTTGTTTTTTTACAAAAAATATTGTTTGTTTTAATTTTTACGGAAGTTTATCCATCGCCGCTTGAACTTTGCTGACCGAGCCTTTGAAGTAGAACCAAAGCATACAGTCAAAAACAGAATAGGATATCTTTTCACCAAGCTTGCTCTCTATTCCCGTTAATATTTCATCGATGAGAGCTCTGTATCCTTTATAATCGTCTTCTTCCTTGTATTTTTTACAAACCAGGCTTTTGTTTTTCTTTTTTCCTTTTGCTTTCTGATATATGCCGCTACAGTTTTCGTTATTTTCAAAATCGTCTACGTACATATACGCATAATATGGCAATATTGATTGAAGAATTTCATCATAAATACAAAAGTTGTCTTGCCCCAACGCATGAATAGACACATATGAACAAAACTTGGTTGCAAATGAAAAATTGTGTTTTCCGCCTGCATCCTTGCTGGCTATAGCTCCCACAAGCTCCGGATCACCTTTCGACAAACGCTGTTTTAAGTTTTCGCCGCCTATGTCCCTAATCATTTTTGCGACTTTCTCCCTACCTTTATTGCGTTTGCCTTGCGTGTTGCTGCTTTTTTGTCTCCCCTCTGAGGATAGATGGGTAGAGTTAAGTTTATCAATCGACACAATCACGCGGTAAAGATCATCAATTAGATAATCATCTGTTGTTTCCGGACTTGCAAACTTAAAAAAATCGCCTTTTTCCAAAATACCGGGATATTCGCTATTATACTCAGGAGTAGTTTTATCCGAGAAAATGCTATAAGGAGATTCGTAGCGTAAAATAGCTTTTATGAAATTAACGTTCTTTTTTGTAAACGTGGGAAAACCGTTACAATCGGTATCAAATTCATAAGGGGAAGCTTTTTTAATAATTTTCATATTTTTTACTCCGTTTACGTTATCGGTCTTTTAATCGTGCAACGCTATACCCAAATCTTCTGCCAGCTTTTCCAGATACTTTATGTGAGGGACAACGGGGTCTTTGGCGGCCAGGCAGCCCTTGTAATACTCGTTAAAACGGGCAGTTGCCGTGGGTATATCCCCCAGTCTGCCGAAGATCATCGCCTCATCCAAAAGGCGAAGATGACCGCTGATAACGTCAAAATGGGGGTAGCTTTTGCGTTCCTTTAATATGGCGCTGCGGCTGTTTAACACGTCAAAGACGGGTAAAACGTATTTACCGATTTGCTCTACGATATCCTTTGTTATTTTTTCCGTGTCGCCACGAAGGTCATAGCAGCTTTCCTTTTTCTTTTTTACAGTGCCCAGGTGAGAGCGTATGTTACACTCGTATTCGTGGTAATACTTTTTTGGAAGGGTATCTCCGTTAAAGCTACGAAGCATACATTCAGGCACACGGATGCCTGTGTTTACCCACATTAAATGAGTTTCGTCCCGATAGGCTTGTCCGCATTGGAAATTAATCACCTGTGAAACGTCACCATCCACGAAACGGTGAAGCGTCCTGCCGTATTTGCGGAAACCGTAGGGCTTAAGCAAGGTATAAACCCTTGCCTCGATACGGTCGATTATTTCCGTTACGTTTATTTTGGACTTTGTTTTTTTGAAAAAGCCAAACACTTACCCACCGCCTTTTGTGTTTTATTTTTTACCCTTGGCAACGGACTGACGGACAAGCTTTGCCCTTTTTACAAACAGCCAATACAGAACGGCGTCCACGGTTACTAAAATGAAGGGAAGTATATGCTCTGAAAAAGAAATGCTTTCCTTAATAGCAAACAACGAAGGAAGATAGGTAACAGCGAGAACGGCGTATATACCCAAAAATACCTTTGCGGCTTTAATATAGCCTTTATCTGCCGTGGGAGCCTTACTTACACGCATACCCTTTGCGCCTATCGCAACTTGAACAAGAATTAACGCCAAGCCAAGGATAAGCACAACAACCCCCATCCATCTTACCGTAGCAGGGTCAAGTTCTGAAAGTGTTTTATCGGGGTTGTCATTAAACAAGCCGTAGATAAAACCGCCTATTGTCTGTGCTCCGTCAATAGCGCCTGTAACTACCAAAGCCAAGCCAAGGTAATACAGCTCTTTTTTCGTTCTTTCCATCAATTCTCTTTTGGTTTTCTTGGTCGTCTTTTCCATAGTAATGCCCCTTTCCTTTTTGAGTAAAGCTGATATCGGTTAATCGCCTATAATTTATTATATCAATTAAACGACGTAAATGCAAGCTTTATAACATATAAAACTCTAAGTATTAAGCTTTTCGCACCTTGGATACGGGATGTAGGTAATTTTTATAAATATTTCGGATATTTTTGCTTTTTACTGTTGCAATTTGTATTAATATATAGTAGAATAGTATGAAAACATAGGGGAGGTATAGCTTTATGACAACTTTATTGCAAAAGAAAAAAGCAGTTTCTTTTGTGCTGGCTGTTTTAACGGTATTGTCTGTTGTTGCGGCGTCTTTATTTTCAGTTGCGTTTGCGGCAGACGCTGTAACCGAAAACACCACCTATGTTCTTAACCGTGACGGCAACGGTGAGCCTTTGTACCGCTATCAAAGTCCCTGTATGATAGGCTATGACCTTAACAATCAATACGGCGGAAACGGTGTTCCCATCCAGGCGTTTATTTACACTATGTATAACTCCCTTACAGGGGAGCATTTCCCTACCTACTGCGGCGACATTCACATTACGGCAGTACAGGGCACGGACTACCGCCGTTTGAATCTGGAGGACTCGTCCTTTTCTGCAAGCTCTGCAGGAAAAATCCGCGCTATACTGCAGAATGGCTTTTATATCATCCCCATCGACGGTGAGACTGATGCCGACCACGCAGCAAGAGTCAGCGCCAAAACCGCTGAGCTGGCGGCAGCCTCCGGCGCAGAGGGGCTTACCACGGGTGAGGCCATCGCGGCAACTCAGGCCGCTATATGGCAGATCATCCACGGGCCTGAGCTTTCCTTCCCCAAATTCTGCCGATACGTTTTCAACCCCACGAATACAAAATACGGCTCCCTCTGCTCTTACAACGAGCTGAGGTATAAAAACAACGCTTTGATTAACTCTACCATAGAAACGGCGTTTAACTATCTTATTTCTTTGAATCCCGTAGCCGCTACGGAAAAAACGGTTTCTCCCGCTTCCTTTACCGACCTTAACGACCCTGTTTTTACCGAAAACGCAGACGGCAGCTACGATATTTCCGTTACCACCACCGTGGATGTGGAAATAAAAGCGGCAGACACTTTGACCTTAACGGCACAGCTTAACGAGGTTTATACTGCTAGCGTTGAGCTTGTTAACGGCGAGCAGACCCTTACGTTAACCCTGCACAACGTTCCTGCAGCCCTTATATCAGAGGATATAACCCTTGCTATTTCCGGCTATCAGACCTCGAAGGGATATTTCTTTTTTGACGCCGTAGGTGACCGCCGTGCCTCCCAGTCGATGGTAGGCTACGACGACAGCCGGCTTCCCGTATACGCCTCCGTTCTTGCGGCTGAGGACCGTATACTTAACATCAACAAGACCGCTAACGTGGCTATAGGTAACGATTCTTTTGCAAAAAAGCCACTTAGCAATATTGCTTTTGACATCTTCCCCGTTGCAACCATGGACGAGTATCTTTCCGGCGCCGTTACCCTTCCCGATGCTACCGAGTATCAGTATCCCGCAATTGCAGATTACACCCTTACCACCGATGAAAACGGTAAGGCTTCTATGAACTTTTTGCATCAGGGGTTACCCGACGGCGTGTATCTGGTTGTTGAGCATCCCCACCCCAGCATCGTTGCTCCTATCGAGCCCTTTTATCTGTACGTTCCCAGTACCGACCCCGCAACGGGTGAGGACCTGTATGAGATTACCATAAAACCGAAAAACGAGGTTAAGGGCGGCGTACACATTGAAAAGGACGTTATCTCCGTAGGCAACGATTCCTCCACCCTTAACGCTTACGAAAAGCACACCTGGATTATTGGCAGTACAATCCCCGAGGATATTGCCACAGGTCAATCCTATGTAATTACAGACACCTTGGACAACCGTCTGGACTATCTTGGCAATTTAGTGGTAGTCCTTGAAAAAAGCGGCGATGGTGCCGTTTTGGCTCTCGGAGCTGATACGGATTACATCCTGACTGTAAACGACGTGGACTCCACTGCCGGTACTAAGCCCTCGGACTACTTTAAGCTTGAGCTTACTGCTAACGGTATGAGCAAGATTGCGAACACCATTGGCGACAACAGCTTTAACAGCTATATGCTTCGTGTTTATTTTGAAGCGCAGATCAACGCTAACGCCGAAATGGGTACCGAGATACCCAACAGTGCAGAGCTGTCCTATATTAACTCCGTAAGCTTTGAATTTACCGCCAAATCCGATGAGCCTGTTGTTTACACAGGGGGTATCAACCTGCTTAAGGTAGACTCTGAAAATGAAAATCTTACGCTGTCGGGTGCGGTATTTGAGCTGTACCGCACGGCAACTCAGGAGGAGGTTGGTGCAAACGACCCACGCCTGACTGAGATTGCAGGGGTTGTTGGCAAGGTTATAAAGGTTTCCTTCTATGACAACGCTGCTATGCAAGGCGAAAAAGCAAGCTCCGTTATTACCGGTATTGACGGCAAGGCTTCCTTCTACGGTCTTGCATATGGCAAGTACTTCCTTGTGGAAACAAAGGCACCTGCAGGTTATAATCTGCTGGGGGCTCCCATTGAGCTTATAGTAGATGCTACCAGCCACAGCGACGAAAACCTTGTTACCGTTAAAAATGACTCCGGCGTGGCACTTCCTACCACCGGCGGCATCGGTACGACCGTATTCACGCTTAGCGGTATCTTGTTTATCTGTCTTGGCTGTGTGTTGCTTTACCTAAAGCGCAAAAACGAAAAAGTTTAATATTTTATAAGCATTTTTAAGGGGTTGCCGAAAACGGCAACCCCTTTATTATTACTTTTCTATGTCCCTCATCGTTCCCATAAAGAAGGGAACGTTGTTTTTGCAATCAATGAGCATATACACAAAGGGTCTGTCCAGCTTTACCTCCTTGATTTCCTCGGGGGTCTCCATCCCTGCCAAATCCATATGCACAGCCGTTGCCGCACCTGCCTTGGTTCCCTTTTCTCCAACGGAGATAAAGGTTTTGTGTATCACTCCGCCGATATGAAGGTCTGCCGCGCCTCCTTCCAGCATTCTGCCAAATTCCGCATCCTGCGGGTCAAAGGCTTTGGGCATTCCCATCCCCTTCAAAACGTCCTTCATCTCCGCATTATACTCGGTTTCAAACTTGGGGATAGAGGCATAAACCGTTGTGTATTGGGGATTTTTCAGCAGTGTATTCAAGGCGTCGCCTTGAAGGGATGCAACGTAGTCGGACAGACTTACGTCCTCCTTGGGGAGCATAGCTACAAAAGCGTATTTTCTGTCCTTGTAGTATTTTATAAAGCCCGTTGCCCTTTCGTCCTCCAGATAGCTACCTTCTTGGCTGTGCATAAAATCAGCCTTCTGCTTGGTGCCGTCCTCCTTGGTAAACTCGCCCTCACTTACCTGGCTTTTTTCGTAAACCCTTAACCATTCCGCCTCAAAAGCAAGGGCGTTTATAAGGTACATAACAGTCTGCTCCGGTATCTGCTTTATAATTTCGGGTATCATCCCCTCGGTCTTTTCCTTAACCCAGGCGTTTATTTCACCGCAGGTTTGACTGTCAAAGGGCGCCTTGTAGATATCGGCTCCGTAATAATCTCCGTTGGTCTGCAAAAAGCTACCGCTTACATCAAGGGAGTCTGTAAACCAGATGGAGTTTGCAAGGCTTAGCTTGTATTTGTCTCCCGTGGGAAGAGTATCCATATACGTGTACATATATTCGTTAAGCTCCTTGGATCTGATACCAAAGACAGACTCCATCTGAGACAGGGTCTCACCCTGAGCACCGTTGGCGGTCATTGCCAAAGCGCTGAGGACGGATAAGGGAGAGACAAGAGTGTTTTTGCCCTTTTCTTCACTTGCCTTAAACAGGCGGACGGCAAAATCGGTTACGTTTGGGTTTTGTAGACTTAAGTCCACTCTTAAATCCAACAAGCGGGGGGTTATACCGTCCATAAGGTTTGTTGCCCCTGCCTTTGCACAGCCTGCCAGATTGACAGCCAATGCGCATAGCAACAGCAAGCTTATTAATAGCTTTGTTCTTTTCATTCCGCTTTTCTCCTTTCAAGTATATCCCTTTACTAATGTATCGAGGGTACTTTCGCCCCCTTTACTTATTAGACGGTTGAAAAGGGTAAATTTCTCACATAAATATGCAAAAATTTTACCCTTTTACTTTATATATTATAATAACCCTCCGAAAAATTGCGAAACAATACCACAAGCAACATCAATCCGCAAATAAGCAATGTCACGCCCCATATCCATTCCTTTTCCCCTCTGAACTTATTAAGATAAGCGTGGCGTGGAAAACCTTTTACATACACTATTTGTCCTTTGGGATGAAGACGGCGTTTGGAATAACGCCCCTCTCCCTTATGACGGTAAACCTTTCCGTTGACGGTATACAGATATACGTATTTGGTTAAATGAGGAATCGTGCCGCCGTGTCTTTTCGGAACGTGTTTATAGGTCTTTGCCTTGCTTAAGGTGCCCACTGCCGTAGCTCTGAACTTTGGAAACAGACCCAAAATTGCTATTGTCAGATAGTACAGCCCTACCAGTAACACGGCGGAGACGATGCATATATCTACAAGCATATTTATTCTTCCTTATCGTATTTACAAAAATATCTATCCGCTACGTTAAGCTCTGCTGCCCGCAGAAAGCCTTTTTGCCATTTTTGTTTACCCCCTTGGGTTTGTTTTTTACCAAAAGCTTACTTGGGATTTGTTTCCCACACGGGCATTTTCAGAAAACGGAATATACCGATACGGTCGCCAAGGTTTAGTTTTTTAAGCTCGCCCTTGTAAACAAAAACAAAGTCGCCCGTTTTGCCGCCGTCAAAGGCTACGCTAAGGGTACACTCGGTTATAATGGCATATCTTCTTTGGTAACGCCTGCCCGCACCGCCGTTTTCGCTATACTGGGTTTCCTTAAAATCCTTTATAGCCGTTACGGTACCGTAACGCTTACGGGGAGTTAAAAAGAGGTAACCCCTTGTATACCGTAGGCTAAGGAAAAACCACAATGCATAAATAACCACATAGGGGCCGCTTATACCGTATCTTAACACCGTTGCCCAAATAAAAATCGCCAAAACTGCAGTAGATATAAGCATAGTTGTTATGCTGAACAGCTCTTTTCTTCTGAGGTCATCGTTGCCTTCTTCTACACTGTACATAGCATTTCCCTTTCTTATAGAAAAATCATGCGAGTTGCTCTTTTAATTCAAAATGTTTTTTCCTGTACACTACAAGATTATGTATATTCCCAAGGATATCCTCAATGCTTATTATGTAAAAATCCTCGTTTATATCGGTGTTTTCATAAAGGACTCTACCCGTTGTTGCAAACATTTCGGACCACTTATACCATTTGCCGGCTGTTACGGGATACTCACCGATTTTAGCAAAAATAAATCTATTATGTTTTGGGAAAAATCTTATCCCAAAAATCCTAAAACCATATCTCTTGTTCTTTTTTTCAACAACCCAATCCGACGTAATTGTAAAATTTCCGTTTTTGATCTTCCTTAAACATATAACTTGATTTATCAGATCATAAGCGAATCCGATAATACAAATGGTCCAAAAAATAATAGCGAATTTGGTTTTGAACGAATCACTCGGATCAAAAAGAATCAACAAATAGACCTTCATAATAAAATATAAGAGCAGTAACATCAAAATATACAGAGGCTTAGATTTGAAGCTGCTATAAAAGACGGCTCTTAAATCCTTTTTGATGTTTTCGATAGTTAAAATTTCTTTTTTCATAAAACAGCCCCCTTACAATAGGATATGCTTTGGCTTATTTATTGCGATACCTGCAAGTTTTCAAGCTCAAAATGCTTTTTCCTGTACGCCATAACGTTCTTTTTCCCCAAGTGTATCACGTAAAACTCCTCGTTTATCTCAGTATGTTCATAAAGCGTTTCGGCTGATGTTGCAAACATCTTTGACCACTGATAATTTATGCCGAATGGTATGTCACACGCACCGCTTTTAGCAAATATAAGCCTGTACGTTATTGTACCTCTGGCAGAGCTTCCGCCTACCACGCCCGCTTTATCAACAACCCAGTCCGTTGTAATTGTAAATTTCCCCTTTTTGGTTTGAATTAAACCTATAATAATTGTTACCAAAGCGTAAGATATCATTATTAAACTAATAGCTAAAAGAACAATTACGAGTTTGTTTTCAAATGACCTTCCCTGATGGAAAGATGAACCGGCATACGTCACAGCTATACACACAGTCAGCGCGATCGGAAATTTTTTTATTCTGTTAAAAAAGTGTCTACTTAAATCCTTTTTGATGTTTTCGGTAGTTAAAATTTCTTTCTTCATAGAATTAAGTCCTTTACAAGACGATTTATCCCCCTTTCCTGTCAGTCCTTATGGACTTTAACACAGGTGTCAAACTTTTTGCAATGGGGGCAACGGAAATTGGTTTTACCAAAGGTGCACAAGGCAATAGCTCTATGCCTTAAAAAGGAAAAGGTATAGTGCCACCACTTCTTTTTGAAATGGCTGCCGCAGTTGGGACAGGCAAATTCGCTGTCCTTTATTATTTTAAGCCCCGCCCAAAGGGGAACGGCGTCTGCCGCAGAGGTGTCAAGCAGCTTGCGCACATACCGCAAATACAAAAGCTCGCCAAGTATCCTGATAAGAAGTATACCTACACATACTATCAGGATAAACGCTTTTTGACTGAGACTCATACCGTCTCCGTAGACCTTGAACAGAACAAGTATTGTTAAAGTAAAAACAAGGGTAAGGGTATTAATTACCGTGCGTTTCATAGTTTTAGCTCCTTTATGTACCTTTTTTTGTATTATAACTTAAATACGGCGGGTAATAAAGGATAAAAACAGCAAAATAAGCACCCTTATTTTGCTGTTTGGGTTTTATTCACTTGTTACTGTTTTGTACTTGTCCGCATCTATCCTGCCTGTGGCAAGCATCTGCTCCACCCAAAGCTGCAGGGTCTCCACCGTAACGGAGATACGCTCCAGCTCCTTTTGTATGGCGACAAAATCCTTAAGCTCCTCGCCCTCTATCTCACCGTCGGCAGTTATCTCTATAAGACGCTCCTTCTGCTTGTTCATAGAATTAAGGGAGGCAAGCATCTCCAGCACTATCTGGGACAGTGCCTTGGGTTTTATAGACGGCACGTACTGCTTACCTATAGGGCACTGGTTGGAGCAATAGTAGTTGCAAAGGGTAGGAGCCTTATACTTTTCCGCCATCAGCAAAACCTCGTCGGGACGGGGTGTAGAACGCTCGTTTTCAATTTTCTCTATCCTCTCGGGAGGAAGACACCCCAAAAGCTCGCTTGCGCTCTCACGGGTCAGTCCCAAAGCCTCTCTGGTAGTGTGGTATACGTTTTTGTTCTGTTTTGTAGAAGCTCGCGCCATATTCCCCTCCGTGTGTAAATTTGCCGTATCAGCGACAACCATTATACCACATCAGGTAAAGCAATGCAATAGTTATACAGTTCATATGCAAAAAAGGTGCTGCCTCAAATGCTCAATCCTTGCATTTGAGACAGCCCCTTTAGGCTGTTTTACGCCCTTAAATTAAACTGTGTAAAAGCGCTTGTTGGGGATCAAGAAGGTGCTTGCCGCAAGCGCCGGATCGTCACGCACCGTATCGGGCGGTATATTCACCTTACCCACGCTGTTATGACTTAGCCACTTATTATTTGTTAGGCTGTTGGTGTACTCTACAGTGTGAATTTCCTCAAGCTCCGTACCCGTTATGGTTACAGTAACCGAGTTAGTGCCACTGTCGGTGCTGTCGTCAACTCTGGCATTGGTGAACTCATATCTCCACGACCAATCATCATTCTGAACTATGGTGTAGGTACCGGAAATGAGCTCAGTTATAACTATTGTTTGGTCACTGAGGGCACTTACGGTGATGTTTATGGATTCACCTAAGGTGTTAACGCCGCTTAAAGTAAACACAAAACGCTGGTTGGGATCATCACTATGAGGAGCCGTTATGGCAACAGAGCCTACGTTGTACTTGGGTACGCCAAAGGTTATAGCTACAAACCTGTCCTCGTCATTTATGTATTTTCCAACGGGAGAAGTACCCTCAAGATTACTTGTAAAAGCACTGACAGAAGCAGGAGTTTGTCTGTATCTCATTACTATTCTGCCGTTGCTACCGTTAAGACCCGAGGTGTAGCTTGTATCACCGTTCATGTAGTCCTCTACCCAACAGTAAACATCATCAGAGTTTTCCTTTACAAGATGTGCGGTATCCATATCCGAGGCTGAAGGCAGATCAAGCTTGGTATCGCTGCCGTTGGCAAAAACATCGTCGCCTGCTGTAGAAGCCAGGTTGTTGTAAATACCGCCGCTTGTAAGAGTAAACGAGGAGCTGTCAAAAACCGCAACGCCGCCGCCTGCACCTACAAGGCTATTCTCTGCAACGTATGCAGTCTCACCCTCATAGCTACCCGATGCACTGTTACCGTAGATAAAGCTGTTTTCCATTTCAAGAGAGCTATTTATGGTAACCAACACACCGCCGCCGTCGCCGGCAGTGGTGGTATTGCCGCTTACCGTAAGACCGGAAGCTGTTGCAGAGCTGTTATTATATACCAAAATTCCGCCTGCCTCGTCTGCGGTGTTGCCGCTTACAGTGCCGCCGTTAATTGTAGCCTGTGCAAATTCGGTTACCGTTACACCACCACCGTATTGAGCGGTGTTGCCGCTTACGGTGCAGTTTGTGAGAGTGAGGTTACTTATCTCTCCTCTGGTGACAACGCCGCCGCCAAAAGCGATATTGCCGCCGTTTTTAGCCGTGTTATCGGATATAGTCGTACCGTTAAGAGTGGTAATGCCCTGGGTGTCAATGCCGCCGCCGGAGGCATTGTTGGAGGTGTTGCCGCATATTTCACCGCCCCTCATATTGAAGCGTGAGGTACCTACGTTAGCAACGTGAACACCGCCACCATATTTGCCAACCGTGTTGTTGTTTATTGTCGTGGTGCCTGCATCGGTCATATTGATATTGACCTCCGCCACTCCCGTGCCTCCTGAGGCACGTACTATCAAACCGCCGCCCCAAGCATTAGCTGTGTTTTGGTTGATTTCGTTGTTGCCCGTAAGGTTTACAACAACGGTATCCACAACCAAGCCGCCACCAAAAGAGTCGGTGCCGGTGGCTGTATTACCGTTCACTTCAACGTTGGAGAAGGAAACGGCGTCACCGGAGATGCCCTTAGCCTCAAACAGGTATATACCGCCGCCGCAACCGTTTGCAGTGTTATTGGTTACTGCAGAATCGCTGAGTGAAACCTTAGCAATATTGCCGCTAACGTGTATGCCGCCGCCTTCACCGTTGGTTGCTTCGTTATCGTTAACGGTAAGTCCGTCCATTGTAACGGTTATACCGTAAGAATAGCCGCTGTTACCGTTTATGGAGATACCGCCGCCGATAGCAGCCTCGTTGCCGTCAAATACCACGTTTTCGATAGTAGCGGTGTTGTCGCTAACCAAACCCGTATTGCTGAAGCATATACCGCCGCCCTTGCTTTGGTTGCCGTTACAAATGTTATCGCTTATCGTACAGTTTTTAATTATTATCGGGTTGGTAACGCTACGGTTGATAAACATACCGGCACCGTTGGCGTTGGCTTTTGTAGCCGAGGTGGTATTGCCGCTTATAACGGGGTTGTTTGTACCGTTACCTTCTATCTTGAAGGTCAGGCAGGTGCCTACCCATATACCGCCGCCGTTGCCTGCGTCCGTTGTTGCTAAATTACCGTTGTTTGTTATAGAGCCGCCCGTCATAACGAAGGATGCGGTAGGGGTATTGCTGTCGTTATGCTCGTCTATAATAACGCCGCCGCCCAAGCCGGTAACTTGGTTGCCCGTTATCTCGCCGCCGGACATATTAAAGGTACCAAATACGGAAACACCGCCGCCGTAGTTCATATTAAAAGCAGCACCTTCCGTGTAAACGTTGTTTTTAATAGAGCCGCCGGACATATTAAACACGCCGCTTTCGGCAACGCAAACACCGCCGCCATAGGTTGCAATGTTGGAGTCGGTAGTAACATTGCCTATGGAGCCGCCGCTCATAGTCATAGTGCCATTTACGTAAACACCGCCGCCGTAGTTTGCCTTGTTTTCGGTAAGCATAGCCCCTGTCTTAAGCTCAAACGTACTGCCGGTAGAAACGTAAACACCGCCGCCTATTTCTTGGGCATAGTTACCCTTGTTGGTACCGCCGTTCATTACGAAAGTGGTGTCTATAACGTAAACGCCGCCTGCGTAATAAGTAGCCGTATTGTACTGAATGCTACCGCCGTTTTGGATAAAGGTGCCGCGGTTTATCTGAACGCCTGCACCGTATTTCGCCTTGTTGCCGTTTTCAAGGGAGGTGCCGCCGATGGTAGCACCCTCGTTCATGGTAACGTGACCGCTGGGGGAGATGTAAAGGCCGCCGCCGCCCATACCGCTTTCCATAGTATCCAAAGCGGTATTGTCATAAATATTAACGCCCGAATTAAGCACAACGGTTGTCGGTTGCCCGCCACCGTCATCTACACATATACCGCCACCTCTGAGAGAACGGTTGCCGAATATGTTAAGGGGCGTACTTCCGCCTCCAAGAACTGCGTGGCAAGGAAGCGTACCGTCTGCTCCGTTGCCGAAGTAAATACCGCCGCCAAGATATTGTGTGTTGTTGGGGTTAGAAGCGGGAGTGGCTGTATAGTTGTTGCTTACAGTGCCGCTTTCGATAAGCAAAGTGCCTTCTTCGTTACCACGGTTAAAGAACAAACCGCCGCCTATACGCCCCGCATAGTTTTCGTCTACGGTAACGTTTCGCATGGTAAATCTCGCAAATACGCCTATCCATACCCCGCCACCGTTATATACAGCGGTATTTTCGTTTATGGTGCCACCGCTGAAAACAACGGTTTTTGTTTTATCAGTGTTGTCATCGATGTGTACACCGCCGCCATACGTGGCATCATTGCTTGTTATGAAGCCACCGCTGACAGTAAGAGAGCCGCCGTTGGTGTATACACCGCCGCCGTTATGAGCAGTGTTATCTTTTATGGTAGTGCCGGACACGGTTAATTCACCGCTGCCTTGGGCAACGCCGCCGCCACGCTGACTTGCGGTGTTGTTCATTATATTGCCGCCGCTTAACGTAACCGTAAAGGTGCCGTCAAAATGTATACCGCCGCCGTCGTTAGCAGAGTTTTCCTTTATATCGCCGCCTGTCATGGTGAAGGAGCCTCTAGACATCATTTCAATTCCGCCACCGGAATGAATAACCGTGTGATTTCTTATATTACCGCTTTTGAAGGTAACTTCCCCGCCTGCTATGACCATACCTGCGCCGTAAAACGATGCGATGTTATTGTATATGTCTGCACCGTCGATAACCAGCTCGGAGTTGCCACCCACAAATATACCGCCGCCGCCCTTATAGGTAGAGGTTTCACCTGCGGTTGCAGTGTTGGAATAAATGTTAACGTTGTTCTTTATTTCAACAGAGATAAGACCGTAGCCACTGTTAAGGGTACGTACACCGCCGCCGTATATTGCCTCGTTTGAGTAAATGTTTACAGCATTTGAGCCGCCGCCGATAACAACACCCGTTACAGGATACTCCACGCCTTCCTCGCTTGAGTGGTTGGAGAAGCACAAACCACCGCCGCCACCTGTTCCGGAGTCTTTAGACTTGTTGTGGTGGATGGATATATCCCCCGATTCACCAACTATGCGCACGCCTCCTGCATTGGTTCCCGCAACGTATATACCGCCGCCGTTCTGCGTTGCCTCGTTGTAGCTTATGGTGCCACCTTTGATATTTAAGTTGGTTTGACCGAGAGAATATATACCGCCGCCGTTTACTGTTGCAGTGTTATATTTTATCTCGCCGCTGTTCATAGTGAAGGTCCCGCCTGAGGCTACATATACACCGGCACCATGAGCAGCCTTGTTGCCGTTGGTAGTTGAATCTGCCCCAATTATAGTGCCTTTAAGGTCAACGGTGCCACCGTTATCTACATATACGCCACCACCGTAGTTAGTGTCCGTGCGGGATTTGTTGTTGCCGTATATTTTCCCCTTGTTAAGGGTTATCTTGCCGTTGCTTACGCCTGTAAAAGAGGTTTTTACTACGCAAATTCCGCCACCCTTTGGTGCACTGTTATTGTATATGGAGGAATTGTTTACGGTAGATGAGGTGTTGTTAAGCTGATGACCGGTGCCTGCGGCGATATAAACTCCTCCGCCGGCTTCAGATGCAGTATTATCGTGTATCTTTCCCAAATCAAGTATAAGTGTTGGGTCACCCGCATCGTCTGCCGAGTAAACCGATATGGCACCGCCTTTTTTTGCATCGTTATTCTTAAACTCAGCACCGTTTATTGTAAGCTTTCTTTTTCTTGCTAAAGCTATGGCACCGCCGTTATTGTTTGCTGTGTTGTTGTCAAAGGTAACGGTGGAACCGATAGTTAAGCCGGTGTCGCTTGCGCCTATCCACATACCGCCGCCGTTGCCGTCGGTTTTGCCGCTGTTTTCTGCAGTATTTGATTCTATGGTAACGGTGTTCATTTTAAGTGTGCAGTCTCCCGCTATGTAAATAGCACCGCCGTAGGCTGCGTTACAATTCTTAATTGTAACGTTATTAAGGTCTACCGATCCGCCGCTTGCTATATATATACCGCCGCCGTTGCCTGTGGTATCGCAGTTGTCGATGGTGCAATTAGTCATTTTCAGGGTGCCGCCATCCCCTACACGTACGCCACCGCCGTTGCCGGTTGCGTTGGAGTTTCTTAAAGTTACGTAGGTCAAATTCAGTTTGGCATTGCTTCCCGAAACGCGCATCAACGGAACGCTTACTTGGGGATTAGTTCTGCTTACAGCTGTAGGGCTTGAGGGAAGAAAAGAGCTTGCGCCCGTAGCCTGAGAGGAGCACAGTCTTCCGTCGATGCGTATGTCATAGGTAGAGCTACCGACCAAATTAAATGTTTTACCTTCAATTACGTCAAACATAATGCCAGAAAAAGTACCGGTTCCATCAGGACCACGGCTGGAATGAGCATCCTTTAAACGGTAAAACACCGCAATTGTATTTGAGGTCTGATACGTCAGCGAGCTTATTGTTCCGCTGCTTTTTTGAACCTTTTGGGTTTGGTAAACGTAAACGTACTCTTGATCTGCTTCATACAGGTAGATTGTAGTCCCTTCAAGTGTCGCGCCTAAAGAAGGATAGTTTATGTAGCAGCTGCCTTTTGCTCCCTCCTGTGGTACATTGGGATTAACAGCGGTGGGAGTTTCGGTTGGGAGTTTTGTTTCGGTATTGGTGTTAGTATTTGTATCCGGCTTTACAGTGGGAGCAGTAAGGGCAGAGTTATCCTTTACGGGTTGTTTGCTGCTTTGAGATTCCGTTTGTTCGGTAGTTACAGTTTCGGTAGCAGGTAGGGAGGAGTCGGGGACGATTTCTGCACCCGATGTTTGGGTGTCTATTTTTACAGAGGGGTCCTCGTTCCCGAAGGTATCCTCCTCGGAAGGGTCGTCACAATCCGCTCCGGAGGAAGCATTGTCACCGATGACTACTATACCGTTTTCTATAAGGCTTTTGTCGCCGCTTACTACCTTGCCGTCTTCTATAACCAGCGTTGTTTCATCAATGTATGTAACGCCATCCTCTGCATAAACGCCGCCCGTAAATAAAGCAAACAGCATTGTTATACAAAGAAATACAGCCGTTGTCCTTGTTATTTTCATCTATATCTTCCTCCGTTGTCGTTGAATAATACAAGCATCCACAGTGATACAATATATATTATACCATCTTTTTTATAAGTTTCAAGACCTAAGGGCGTTTTTTGTGCAATACTTCTTTAATTCTCTATAATGTACTACAAAGGATGCTCCGCAGGAGCGAAAAGCAATATACCTTTGTGCAAAGCGACGAAAAGAGGCTGTATCAAACGCTTACTTAACGCTTTTTATTTTTCCGTTACCGAATAGCCGAGAGAGGTTAGCAGCTCCTCAGCCGAGATAATCAGCATTTCGTCATGAATATAATAGTCATAGTCTGCGGCAGTGCATCCCCTCCCTGCCTTTTCTGCAAGATAGGCAGACAAAACACTTAGTCCTTTATAGCTTGTAAGACAAGCGTGCTTTTTAGCCGCAAGGTTTTTTACGTTAAAACGCACTTTTTTACCGTTATCCGACATGACCGTAATGCCCTCTTTTTCAAGGGGCAAATACTCACTCAAAAGATGGTAGGCGTTCCACCTGGCGTGCTCTTGTGCAATCAGTGCGTTGCGGACGGACGGACCGGCATACTCGCTATAAGCATATCCATCCTTACGTCCGTTACGCTCTTTGATAAGTGAAACCCCGGCACCTTTTCCGTCCTTGACGTAATCCAGTCCCAGTAAGTTAAGCTTTACACGCAGGCTCATAGCGCAATAAATATTGGAATACATAGTGAAGTAGTCAAAACCGTTCCAGTCTTTTTCGGCTTTTTTCTGTATGTACTCGGCAAAGTCTGCCCGTTTTCTCTCCTCCGCATCTGCGTGCTGGGCGGTATAAACCTCGTTCAGCTTCTTTGCCATTACCGCCAGAGAATCGTTTACGATTACGTCGTGATTAAACACGTCCTGGCTGTTACCAAAATAAGTAACGGCATCATCATCCTTTGTATAAGCGGCTTCGCTTCTTACAAATATATGATAGTTGTCGGCACCGAACAATAGGGTTTTAAGCCTGGCACTGATTTCAATATTACGGCAATCCTCGTCGGTGTCGATGATAACGAACGTATAGCTGTTTTCCCTTTTCACCTGTGCTTTGATCGCCGTAAGCACCTCACGGGAGGTTGGAGCCTTGTCAACAACCCTTGTTTTGAAGGGTGTTTCAATCAAAGGAAAATGCTTTGCAGGATCCAGCTCGCCCAGTGCCTCAGTCAAGCCGCTGATGCTCCATTCGGTGCTATCTATGCCCCTGTCACACAAATAGTAGTTTATCGGAAGTACCCTGTATTCCCCATCAAAGGTAACCAACTGATTATTCATCACCGATTGACGGTACAGCTCTTTACCATGCTTAGAAAAACCAAGCAGAAACACGTTTATTTCGGTACCGTTTTTTATCGCCGCATCTTGGACGTATGACTTGGGCAGATATTTGGTAACAGGGTTTTCTTCAACAAAGGTTCTTGCCATCAGCTCTCTTGTACAGAAGGTGTCGATATAGGCTTCCATTCCGTTTTTTTCAATAATTTCACGGCGAACGGTTTCTGCCTTTTCGCCATCAAGCTCTATATACAAATATACGTTTTTCGCCTTTGCTTCCGTCTTTTTGTATGTAATAAAGACGTCGATATAGTCCAGTGCTTTATCCGATTCCGTGCAGATTACGTTATATCTGGTCTCAGCATTCAAACGACGCCCCCTTAGCAGCTGCACGGTAAAGCCTTTACGCAAAACAGCATAGCCGTCTTCGATTAGCTCTGTTACAACATCCTTCCCCACGCTGTCATCAAGCAACAGTACTGCATTGCAGGTTTTTGTATAGTGCAGTGCTTTTGGACTGTTGCCAAGGACAATATCACAGCTTTCCCTGCCCATAGCCTTGGATAAACGGAAGCTGTTTACTATAGAAGTGCTGAAAACTTCTATTGCCGTGCTGATGGTGGTAAGCAGAGATACAACAACACCTAACATATAGGCAACAGAAAAATGTGTAAAGGCATCCGTAAACTTTTCAACCGCTTCCACGTTGGGTTCACCAACGAAGAACTTTATCGACGAGCCCAGACAGCCGAGCAAGCCTAAAATAACGTTGGACTCCTCACCAAGCTCCAAAACTCCGTAGAGATAGGGAACCAGGTGCAAGGAATAGTTCAGCAAAAGAACTATGCAGATAAACGAAGCGGTTTCGTTAAACCGTCTTTTTTGAAATCTGCCGATGATAAACCCAGCAATCATCAAAGCCTCGATAATTAAAATAACTATGCTAATTGCGTTCCACATAGATATCACTCCTAAATACCAACTTAATTGTTTCGCAGGATACTCCTTTAGAACTTACATTATAACATATTTTCTTGTCCATAACAATAGCATAAGCACAACTTTTGACAGAATCCGCAAGATATCGGTGCGGTTTTTATCGTTTATCGCCATATCAAAGGCTATTCGGTATACGTCCCTTCTTTTACAACAAATGCAAACAAAAACTATAGGCGGAACACCAAGTATACTAAAGTATTTTTCTTCCCACAGTAAAACCGCGGGGGTTATTTTCACGCCTGAAGGCACAAAAAAAGAACATAGCGTTGTTCGAAACCAGACCAATAAAGGTTCTCAATTTTCAAAAAGCTGTTGATTTGTTTGAATTCTTTGTCAAAAAGCGTTGCACTTGGTTTGACAATTAATCTATTATATTTTCTTGCCGTATATGTGTTGAAATGTTTGTATTTTTCCTGTATAATACTGGCGTAATCACTTGAAAGGATTTTATGTTTATGAGGGATATTCTTTCTGCACCTTTTATTAAACAGATAGCAAAAACTGCGGGGGATATGTACCGTCTTGGCTGGTGCGAGCGAAACAGCGGAAACATAAGCTACCTGCTTGAGGAGACGGAGCTTACAGAATACCTTGATACAAGCAAGGTTATACGCAGTTACAACATAGATTTTGACGCCTCTTCCCTGCCGGGACGCTGCTTTCTTGTTACGGCGACGGGCAGCTATTTCAAAAACATCGGAGAAAAGCCCTCCGAATGTCTTGGCATACTGAGAATTGCAAGGGACGGTAAAACTGCCGAGCTTTTATGGGGATACGAGGGCGGCGGCAGGTTTACCAGTGAGCTTCCTGCCCATCTTATGAGCCATATCGAAAGACTTGGTGTTGACGGCTCTAACCGTGTGGTTACCCACTGCCACCCTACCCACCTTATGGCGATGAGCTTCGTACACGAGCCGGAAGAGGGGGCTTTTACCCGCAGTCTGTGGGGGAGCTGTACGGAGGGGATTATGGTGTTCCCCGACGGAGTGGGAGTGCTTCCCTGGATGGTTTGCGGTACGGAGGAAATTGGCAGAGCTACTGCCGAAAAGATGAGACGTTTTCGCCTTGTGGTTTGGGCGATGCACGGCATTTACGGCGTGGGCAAAACCCTTGACGAGGCTTTTGGCCTGATTGAAACCGCAGAAAAGGCGGCACAGATTTATATGCTTACCGCCCATCTGCCCCGTAAAAACCATATATCAAACGAGCAGCTTGCAAGCCTTGCGGAAAGCATTGGCGTTAATTACAGAAAGGATTTTTTAAGGTGATACTGTAAATATAAAAAGCTCCCTAAAGGATATGCTGTACGGCAAACCCTCCTTTTGGGAGCTTTTTGTTATATTATTATCCTTTTCCCGGTGGAAATATACTCCAGCCTTGGCATAGTTTTTTGCATATACTCAAACTGCTCTACCCCCGTGCAATGGCAGGTGTAATAGTCGGCATCAAAGCCTGACAGGTACCTCGCATACTCTGTCAACGTGTTATCCGTAGGCAGCTTTGAAAAATGAAAACCTCCTATAAAAACATCGGGGGAGAACCACTTTACAACGTTAAGCACCCCCTTATGAGAACATCCGCTTATCAATACCCGCTTTCCCTTTTCCTCTATAAGCAGGTATTGCTCGTGGAGAAAATCGTCGGGAACGAGGCTACCCTCCTCCAACTTGTTAAGCCCAAAGCTACCAAGCTCAAAGCTTTTACGTTTGCCGTTGCAGGTGTAAAGATGAAAGCCTTCCATTATAATAAAGCTATCCTTTACAAAGTGTAGTCTGTCAGCAACCTGTAGCTTTTTATCAAGCCCTATATATTTGTCGCTTCCGTTATAATAGGGCAAAAACGCCCTTTCGTTTACGTACACGGGGGCGTGGTCGTTTACGGACAAAAAGGCAGACAGTCCGCCGCCGTGGTCATAGTGACCGTGAGACAGTACGGCGAAGTCCACCGCGCCAAGGTCTACGCCCAGCTTTTTTGCGTTTTCTGCAAACAGATCCGTTTGCCCCATATCAAACAGCAGCCGTTTCGTGTCTGTTTCTATGTACAAAGACAGTCCGTGCTCTGCCGAAAGGCTATCCGTTTCCGTTACGTTTTCTGCTAAAACCGTTATTTTCATAAGCGTTACCCACCCTTTCGTTTACGTCCTTGATTATAGCACTCCGTGCCCTTTACTGTCAACGGAATTGTTTTTATATAAAACGATATTTCGTTCTGAAAAAAAGAGTGTTGGTACTTTTTAACAGAATATATTTTGTATTTTATATAAAATACAGGTTGACATTATTTGAGTTTTGTTATAAAATGCTAGTAGAAAACGCAGTAGGCTATTACTGCAAATATTTATTGAAAAGGAGAAACACCACATGAAAAAACGCTTGCTCTCATGTTTGCTTGCGCTGACATTTGTACTGGCATCCGCTGTTATCGCTTTCCCTGCCTTTGCAGCTGATGTTGTTACAGATGCTGAATTTGTTGCTCCGGAGATTTTGATACCCGAGTATCTTCCTCTCCCCGACAACGATACCCTTACCAACAACGAGGAATTTTACCTTGCTGAAGGTACAAGATGGCAGCAGAAGGTTACTGCCGACTTTATGGCTGAAAACTTTAAGAGCCGCGGTACATACAACTATCAGAAGTATATAACCGTACACAACACCGGCGCTTATCCCGCTTCTTCTACCGCCCTTGCTAACCACAACTACGGTAAGAATACAGACGTTGAGGTTTCTTGGCACTACACCTGCGGTAACGACGGTATTTTCCAGATGATACCCCTTAACGAAAAAGGCTGGCACGCAGGCGGTAACTACTGGGGCACCACCGACGTTGCTACCAAGATAGAAATGGGTTGGGTTCAGGACGCTTCCAACTCCTCCGCTGTAGGTATTGAGACCGCTACCCCCGGCTTCCCTGCAGAGCAGACCTCTGCCGGTGAGCTTTGGGATTCTGTTGAAATGTATGAGTGGTATGCAAACACCTTCGACAGCACTGCTACCTACCTTGCAGAGCTTGTTGCTTACATTTGCTTGAAGCTCAACTTCAACCCCTACACTCAGGTTGTTCAGCACTACTCCTCCGCTGCTAAAAACTGCCCCATCCAGATGCGTTACGTATTTGGCTCCGGCGGTAAGAAGTTTGACTTCTACGGTACATACTTCAAGGTATTCCTTGACAGAATGTATGACTATTACGAAGCAATGGGCGGTACCTACGTTGAAACCGATACCGTTAAGAACACCTATTACAATCCCAGCAGCAAGGTTTACAACAAGGGCGCATACGCTATCCCCGCTGAAATCAGCGTTTACCGTGCAGCTAACACCGCTACCGGCAAGGTTGGCACCATCGCTAAGGATAGCACTGCTTACGTAGAACAGACCTCCTGGAACTGGGGTAAGGTTACCCTGGCTGACGGCACCAAGGGCTGGATTGATATTTCTGCTCTCACCTACAAGGGTGCAGGCTACGCTCTCGGCAGCTACAGAACTGCTGACGGCACCATAATTGACGTTACCGCTATTGACGGCACCACCGCTACCTATGAGGGCGGCACTGCTGACGTTACCACCCTTACCAAGGTTTACAAGGTTACCGTTGAAAACGACGATACCTTCGGTGCAGAGCCTAAGTACTACGCTGTAGGCGATACCTTTGAGGTTACCGCTAACGCTCCCGAAGGCGTATTCCTCTTTGACATTTGGGAAGTTACCTACGGCGGCGCTTCCATTGCTGACAGAAACGCTACCACCACTACTGTCACCGTTATTGCAAGTGACGTAGTTATTAAGGCTAGCTACCGTGACAAGTATGACCTTGCCGTTACCTCCGGTACAGGCTCCGGCAGATACGCTAACGGCGAGACCGTTAATATTTCCGCTAGAAATATGCCCGGTAAGGCATTTGTTAAGTGGGTTATAGACGAAGGCGAAGGCACCTTTGCTGATGCAACTGCTGCTACCACCGCCTTCACCACCAGCAACAAGGATACCGAAATCAGAGCTACCTATGAAGATATGGGCGAGCTTGACGTTTCCCACCTCACCAACTACGCTCTCGGCAAGAAGTACACCGAGGTTTGGAAGGGTTCCTCCACAGAGATTTCCTACTACGGCGTTTCCAAGGACGAAAATCTTACCAAGCTTACTGACGGCGTTATAGCTACCGCAGGCTTTGCCAACAACCCCTTGAACTTTGTCGGCTTCCAGGGTACAGGCGGTAAGGCTGAGATCACTATTGACCTTGGCAAGGCAGAAGTAATTTCCAACGTTGTTCTCCGCGATGCTTCCGCACACGGTACCAGCTTCCAGGGTATCCAGGACGGCTCCCTGAAGGTTTCCTACTCTGACGACGGTGAAAACTTTACCGAGGTTACGGGCTTTACCGATACTATTTACTTCTCTACGCCCGGTGGAGAAAAGGATACCTCCCTTGAAACCCACCTCGGCACCTTTGACGAAGTAAAGGCACGCTACTTTAAGGTTGATTACAACTCCAAGGCATACGTTATAGCTGTTACCGAAATCGAAGTTCTTGGTAGAAAGATTGACGGCGGCACCGACGATCCTATCTATGCCCTTGGCGACACCAACAGCGACGGCAAGGTTGACAACCTTGATGCTACCGTTGTTCTCAAGTACGATGCAGGCATCGTTGACGAGATTGCTAACGCTGACGTTAACAAGGACGACAAGGTAAACAACCTTGACGCTACCGTTATCCTTAAGTACGACGCAGGCATTATCGACGAAATCTAAGTCCCGTTGACTTGAACGTTTTCGACCCGAATATTTTTTCAGTAAGTAATAATATTTGAATAAAGCAAGCAAAAAGACGCGTTTGAAAAAACCGTCTTTTTGTTTGTGAAAATTAAACGAGGCAGAAAGGAAAGAGTTATGCTGAGTTTGCGTGTAATTGAAAAGGATTTGCTTGCCGACCACATCGGCAACGGAAGCGTTGTTGGCGACTTTACTATGGGCAACGGCCACGATACTCTATGGCTGGCGGAAAGGGTTGGCAAGGAGGGCAAGGTTTATGCCTTTGATATACAGGACGGTGCCCTTGCCAACACAAAAAAGCTCCTTGAGGAGAATGACTGTCTGGAGAGGTGCACTCTTATCAAGGATAGCCATCACAAGTTGCTTGAGTACGTAAAGGAGCCTTTGGATGCAGGGGTTTTTAATCTTGGCTTTTTACCCGGAGGGGACAAAAGGATAACCACCTTGAGGGAAACCACTCTGCCTGCAATCAACGCCGCTATTTCCGTAATCAAGCCCGGTGGTTGCTTGCTTATTGCCGTTTACCCGGGTCACGAGGAGGGCAATATTGAAGGACAGCTTATCTGTGAAATGCTGTCCGGGCGTGAACAGAAGGAGCTGTCTGCCTACCGATTTAACGTGCTTAATGCACCTACGTCTCCCTACTTTATTTTTATAGAGCTTAACCCTAAGTATAAAAGGGAGGGCTAATATATATGAAAACTAAGAAGGAACGTGATTTGTTTGCAGGCATTACGGAGGACAGACTGGCAGAGCTTAAGCAAGCCTTAGGTGCAGTAAAGCGCAGCTTTGGTAAGGGGGAGGTTATTATTAACCAGGGAGACCGTACCGACAAGCTGGGTATTGTGCTGGAAGGAAGTATTGAGGCGGTACACCTTGGCTTTGACGGTGACAGCACTCTTATCTCCAGCCTGGGCGTTGGTGAGATTTTTGCTGATTTTCTTGCCGCAAACGATACTATGCGAAGTCCCGTTGCCCTTATAAGCACGGTGCCCTGCACAGCCTTGTTTATACCCTTTGAGTCCTTGCTGACGCCATCCCTTGATTTTGCAGAGGAGAGACGCGTTTTGCTTTCAAACCTTGCAAAGATTTATGCGGAAAAATACTTTACCCTGATGGACAGGATGATTTGTATTTCTGCCACCACCATCAGGGATAAGATTATACGCTTGCTTAATTATATGCACGGCAAAACAGGCACCGCTACCTTTGAGCTGCCCTTTGACCGGGAGGGCCTTGCCAGGTACCTTAACGTGGACAGAAGTGCCCTTTCCAGAGAGCTTTCTAAGATGAAAAAGGAAGGACTTATTGAATATTATAAAAACAGTTTTCGAATAACGGATAAATCTCTCCTAAGAAACGGTAAATTCTTTTAGAGGCTAATTTATCAGTTGACAAAAGCTTACAAATGAGTTAAAATAAATGGAAATATTTTAGGAGGTGCGGCTTGAACTGCCGCTGTTACGTAATGGATAGTATACAGATACTGTTTCGCTACTTTGGCAACATAGAATGGCAAATGCCTGTTATGTGGCTTATCGGCGCTATCCTTATTTATCTTGCGATAAAAAAGGATATGGAACCTACACTGCTTCTCCCTATGGGCTTTGGCGCAATACTTATGAACCTACCTACCCCCTTGCAGATGGATGCCGCAGGCAATCTTGTTCCTGCCGAGGGCGTTTCTGAGGTTCTTGAGACTCTTTATAACGCAGGTATCGCTAACGAGCTCTTCCCCCTTATACTCTTTATCGGTATAGGTGCGATGATTGACTTCGGCCCCCTGCTTTCCAACCCCAAGATGCTGTTGTTTGGCGCTGCAGCTCAGTTTGGTATTTTCTTCACCTATTTTGTAGCCAGCTTCTTCTTCGACATCAAGGATGCGGCTTCTATCGGTATAATCGGTGCGGCTGACGGTCCTACCGCTATAGTTGTTTCCCGTGCGCTTAATTCCAACTATATCGGTGCTATCACCGTTGCGGCTTACTCCTATATGGCACTTGTGCCTATTATCCAGCCCCCCGTTATCCGTCTTATCACCACCAAAAAGGAACGTATGATAAGAATGGAATACAAGCCTGCTTCCGTTTCCAAGACAACACGCATACTTTTCCCCATTATAATTACCGTGCTTGCAGGTCTGTTTGCTCCCGCTTCCGTTGCTCTCGTTGGCTTCCTTATGTTTGGTAACCTTATCAGAGAGTGCGGCGTGCTTGACAACCTTTCTCAGACCGCCCAGAAGGAGCTTGCTAACCTTGTTACCCTGTTCCTTGGTATTACCATCGCCTTCACTATGAGAGGCGAGGCTTTCCTTAAGCCCGCTACCCTCCTTATTATGGGTCTTGGTCTGTTTGCCTTTGTATTCGATACCATTGGCGGCGTAATGCTTGGTAAGCTTATGAACCTGTTCTCCAAGAAGAAGGTTAACCCCATGATCGGTGCTGCCGGCATTTCTGCCTTCCCTATGTCCTCCCGTGTTATCCATAAGATGGGACTTAAGGAAGACCCCCAGAACTTCTTGCTTATGCATTCCACCGCAGCTAACGTTTCCGGTCAGATCGCTTCCGTTATCGCAGGCGGTTTGATTCTCGGTCTGGTACAGGGATGAGGTGCGTAATATGAAAAAGACAATTATATTTATTCTTACAATTATTACTCTTATTTCTGTTTTCTCCGTAAGTGCCTTTGCTGAAGATAGCCTTGAGGCAAGCTCTGACGCTTCTATTCCTACCATCGGTGCGGTAGATGAAAGCGTAGAGGATAACGAGGACGCAGTTGGCGACGTTCAGCTTTCCTTTACCACGGACAATATGTCCAAAACTCTTGAGCATATGGGTCTTGGTATGCTTGGCGTTGTAATCGTACTTGGTCTTATTGCTTGTGTAGTGCTAGTGCTTAACAAAGTATTTAAGTCTTAATAAAAGGGGCTGTAAAAAAAGGCTGGACCGCAAGAAAATTCTATACAACTTACACGGTTGTTAATCGTGACAAAAGCACGATTAACTATTTGTAATATATTTTCTTGCTATGTACGAACTTCAGCTCGCACATTCCAACCATTTTTTCCTATCCCCTGCAAAAGGGCTGTAAAAAACAGAGTTTTTTACAGCCCTTTGTTTTTTGTATTTTTACTGCATTAACAGGTCGTAGCAAGGAGCTTTCAAAAACTCCATAAGCCTTTCCGCATTAAGCAGCAGTTGACAGCCACGGACGCCTGCGCTTATAGTTATCTCCTCAAAAAGAATAACCGTTTCGTCAAAATAAGTGGGGTAGGATTTTTTCATCCCCACGGGAGAGCAGCCGCCGCGAATGTAGCCCGTTGCGCCAAGCAGCTCCTTTACAGGAAGCAGCTCCACCCTTTTGTTGCCGCTGTGCTTTGCTGCCTTCTTCAAATCCAGCTCCTTATCAGCAGGGATGCAAAACACACACAGTCCCGTTTTGTCACCCTTTGCGGTAAGGGTTTTGAACACCATCTCGGGAGGCAGTCCTACCTTTGCCGCAACGGTTGTACCTGACAGGTCCGACTCATCACACTCGTACTCCAGCGCCTTGTATTCTATGCCTGCATTGTCAAGCATACGCATTGCATTAGTTTTATTCATCCTTAGGCTCCCCTTGCTTTGCGGATATAAAGTACTTTGCATAAAGCATATTTGCACTGGCTGTGGTTACGGCACGAAGTATCTTCTCCTCGTCGGTAACAGGCTTTTTCCTGCTATCCTCCCCATCGCCAAAGGTAACGGCAAGGGCGGCGTCCAGCTCCTCACAAAACATATCAAACGCCTCGGCAGAGTGTCTGCCGCTTAACAGAGAGCCTACGCCTATGCAGATATCCGACAGGCTTACAAAGTTTTTAAGCACGCACACCACGTACAAAAACGCCACGTGATAGCGGGTGTACTTTTTGTTTACAGGGGGCTTGGTAATCTTCTGCTTTACGTAGTTGTTTATCATTGCAGAGGTGATTATCTTCTCATCCTCACTGTTTTTGAATATACAAAGATACTTGTCAAGCACCACCAGCACCTGATCCATATACAAATCTATATCAGGCAGCTTGTCCCAACGGGGACTGCGATACGCCTTTATCTCGTCCAGACTAAGCATTTTAATTCCTCCATTTCTTAAAGCATTGTAACACAAGCACGTCATTTAGTCAAGAAAAATAAAAAAACTTATTGCCCGCCTATTGACATAGTAATGAAAACTATGTATAATAGTGTTAACAATTACATCGGTTTTTATTTTTTATGGAGGGTTTTATGGCAAAAAAGATTAAGTATAACGAAGTCGTTACGATAGACTCAATCCGTGATATGATGGAAAAGGCTGTTGCCGCTATGGGTGACAAGACCTTGTTTATACATAAAAAGGCAGGAAAGCCTGTAGAGGTTGGCTGTAAGGAGTTTTATGAGCAGACTATATGTCTTGGTAACGCTCTTTCAAACAGAGGCTTTGACAAGGGCTGTCATATAGCTTGCGTCGGCGCAAACAGCTATAACTGGATTGTTACCTACGTAAGTACCCTTTGCGGCTCTAATATAATCGTTCCCGTTGATAAGGACTTGCCCGAGAAGGATAAGCTTCACGTTATTGAGCATAGCGAGAGCGTTGTTATCTTTTGTGATAAGGCCTTTGTTCCCCTGTTTACCTCCGGCGCCAAGGAGCTTGAAAATGTTAAGCTTGTAGTTTGCCTTGACGGTGATGAACCCATCTCTATTGATTCCCTTATCGACGAAGGCCGTCAGCTTATGGCTGAGGGCTACAGCCTTTATACGGAAAAAACAAGCCCTGATATGGAGCTTAAGATGCTGGTTTACACCTCCGGTACAACGGGCAACGCTAAGGGCGTTATGCTTTCACAGCACAACCTGCGTTCTGCCTTGAACTACGGTCTTATGGTCGAGGACGTAAGCGGCAGATGCCTTTCCGTGCTTCCCTACCACCACACCTACGAGGCTGTTATCGGTGTGCTTGTAAGCATACACAAGCACAACTGTATTTGTATTAACGAGTCCTTGCGTGCAGTGCTTGCCAATATCCAGCTTTATAAGCCTGAGTATATGTTTATCGTACCCGCTTTTGCAGAGCTGTTTTATAAGCGTGTCTGGGCGGCTCTTGAGGAAAAGGGCAAGGCTGGTCTTGTAAGAAAGATGATAAAGCTTAGCAACGGCTTGAAAAAGATAGGCATAGACTTTCGCCGTAAGTTCTTCAAGCAGATTATAGACAACTTTGGCGGTGAGCTTCGTCAGCTTGTTTGCGGCGGCGCGCCTGTAAGAGCCGAGGTTGGCGCGTTCTTTACCAGCATCGGTATAGACCTTGAGATCGGCTACGGCATTACAGAGTGTTCTCCTCTTGTTTCCGTAAACCAGTGCCATAACAACAATTTTGACTCTGTAGGCGTTGTACTTCCCTGCCTTGAGATTGAGATAGACAACAAGGACGAAAACAGCAACGGTGAAATTTGCGTTAAGGGCGACGTGGTTATGATGGGCTACTACAAAGACCCCGAACAGACCGCCGAGGTTCTTGTTGACGGTTGGTTCCACACCGGTGACCTTGGTCACTACACCGATGGCAGTCTTTATATTACCGGCAGAAAAAAGAATCTTATCATACTTGACAACGGTAAGAACATTTACCCCGAGGAGATAGAAAACTACATCTACTCCATTCCCTACGTTAAGGATGCGGTTGTTTACTCCGTTAAGGACGAAAAAGGCGCCGAGGTTGACCTTTGTGCTGAGGGTTATCTTGATAAGGAGCTTATGCCCAAGGACGGCAGAAGCTATGAAGAAATATTTAAGGCTGATATACAGGCCATGCTTAAGGGGCTTCCCTCCTACAAGCACATACACAAGGTTGTTATCCGTGACGAGGAGTTCCCTAAGACCTCCTCCAAAAAGATAAAGAGAAACGATATTAAAAAGCAGTAAGACAAAAAATAAGCATCCGTTGGCTGTGGCGGATGTTTATTTTTATCTTGCTTTATTTGGCGTTTTGATATATAATAGCTTGAAAATATTAATTTACGGAGGTTTTAATATGTTTACTGTAAAAATGGAGATAAGAGATTTTGGTACTATTACCCTTGCCCTTAACCCTGTCGACGCCCCTATTACCGTGGCTAATTTCGTAAAGCTGGCAGAGATGGGCTTTTATGACGGGCTTACCTTCCACCGTATTATAAGAGGCTTTATGATACAGGGCGGTGACCCTGAGCATAACGGTATGGGCGGCAGTATGAACAATATCAGGGGCGAGTTTGCCGCTAACGGCTTTAAGAACACTATCTCCCACAAGCGTGGTGTAATCTCTATGGCAAGGGCGTCTGACCCTAACAGCGCTTCCAGCCAGTTCTTTATAGTACACGAGGACGCTACCTTCCTCGACGGTCAGTACGCCGCCTTTGGCGTTGTTACCGACGGCATTGACGTTGTGGACGCCATTGCGAAGATGGTTCGCCCCATAGACAATAACGGCACCGTTTTGTTTGAAGAACAGCCCGTTATTGAAAAGGTAACGGTTATTAAGGATTAATAAAACGGGGTTGTCTCAAATTTTCATTTGAGACAACCCCTACTAAGTTTGCCCTAAAGGGCAAGTGAAGTTCACTTGGTCTGTAAGACCAAACTTCACTGTTATTTATGATAACAACTTCACTTTCGCCCCTGCGAAAACTTCACCAAAAGCATTTTTCTCAGAAATACACCCCCGAATAGAAATCCAAGGTCTACTCGGGGGTGTATGTTGTTTTGCGTTTGATAATTAAGTCTTTATACTAATGAGATAGCTCCGTTTTTATTACAGGCTATGTTCTGCTACAACTAATTTAATACAACAGCAAAGAAGCTTTGCCGCTTTTTGGATATTCTCAAGACTGGGGAAGGTGGGCGCTATTCGGAGGTTGCTGTCCTTGACGTCCTTACCGTAGGGGAAAGTTGCACCTGCCGCTGTAAGGGCAAGTCCTGCCTCTGCCGCAAGCTGAACAAGACGCTTTGCACAGCCGTTGGGCAAATCAAGGCTTATAAAATAACCGCCCTTGGGTCTGGTATAGCTTACGCCTGCCAGCTTGTCAATACCTTCCGCTGCAAAGGCATCCAGCACTGCATCAAACTTAGGCTTGATAAGGGCTGCGTGCTTCTTCATATGCTCCATAACCGCTGCCTTATCAGGGAACAGCTTTACGTGACGGAGCTGGTTTAGCTTATCGTGACCGATGGTCTGATAGGACATCTCCTTAGCGATACGCTTGATATTAGCCTCACCGGAAGCTATTGCCGCAAGACCTGCGCCGGGGAAGCTTATCTTGGAGGTAGACGTAAACTCATAGAACATATCCTCGTTGCCGTACTCTGCCGCTATGGAAAGGATATCGGGCAGGCTGTCACAATCGTCGCTCAAATCGTGAACGACATAGGCGTTGTCCCAGAACACACGGAAGTCCTTTGCCTTAGGACAAAGAGAAGCCATACGGCGTACCGTTTCTGCCGAGTAGGTTATGCCCGTAGGATTAGCGTACTTGGGCACGCACCACATACCCTTTATAGTCTCATCCTCGGATACAAGCGCCTCTACCATATCCATATCGGGCCCCTCTGCAGTAAGAGGAACGTTTATCATATTTATACCGAAGTAATTGCAGATAGCAAAATGCCTGTCATAGCCGGGAACAGGACAAAGGAAGCTTATCTCGTCATAGCTACACCAAGGCTTTTCCCCATCCATAACTCCGCGAAGCATAGCACGGGCAACGGCATCGAACATAAGGTTAAGGCTGGAGTTACCGCCAACGATAACCTTTTCGGGAGTAGTGCCAAGGATATCGGCAAACAGGCGTTTTGCCGCAGGAATACCGTCCACAATGCCGTAATTACGGCAATCCGTACCCTCAAAAATGCAGTCTGCGCTGTTATTCAAGGTAGAAAGAAGCTCCTCCATTATATCAAGCTGTTCAGCCGAGGGCTTACCCCTGGTCATATCCAGCTTAAGACCCAGCGCCTTATACTCCTCGTATTCCTTTAATAGCTTGTTATATTCGTTCATAATTAACGCCCCTTAATAAAATACCGTATTTACATAATATTCCACACCGTTTGTATACGGCATAGACCAAAGCCCAACATAAAAAGCCAATTTTCCACAAATACGGATATAAATATACATATAATTATACATTTTTATGTCTTTTTTGACAAGTGGTAATTTTATAATGCTTTGTAAAAATTAAAGGGGTGATTTTGTGCATTTTTACCAAGGTGCGTTTTTGCGGTTTGCTTAGGGATTATCTTTTCTTAGCCGCCTGTCGAAATAGGCAATAAAGGCAGTGGCGGAATAGACCTTTGCTCCGTAAAGCACTTCCCCATTGTCTATTACGGAAAAGCCTTTACCGGTCCAAAGCTTTGCGTTTGCCGCCGCCTTGCTCAGTACCAGAAAGCTCTCACCCTCCTCCTTGCCGAAGCCGATTTTGTGGACGGGCATATTTACGTTCATACCAAGGATACGGGGACGGAAGCCATAGCTGTTTGCTACGTAAAACACCAGCTTACTAAATCTGTAGGGCACGGGGATAAAGCTTATTATATACCTTTTTTCGCCTTTTTCTATTACAACGTCTCCCTCTGCCGTAGAATAAAACAAGCCTTTATAAAATCGGGTATTGTCCTTTAAGCTATAGCCGTTGTAGGTACACAGCTCCTTTAGCTCTTTAATAGCTTTACGGCGTTTACGCAGGGTGCCGTAGGCACGAAGTAGCCATATAGCAAGAATTATAAGAGGGATATAAATTAAAGCGCTGTATATCTCGCTGGCAAAAACGCCAAGGATAGGCACCAACACGGCAACGGATATATAGGGCAAAAAGCCTACGAAGCCGTATGCCAACAGGCAAAGCACCATATTAAGCAGCTTTTTTCGTATGCTTGGCTTCCTTCTGCTCAGATACTCCTCTGTACTGTCGTTGACGTGCAGCTCCATATAAGCGGCATAATCCTCCGCCCAACGACGGCATTGCAGGGTCTCGCACAATATAAGTATGGGTAACATTATAGCAACGATGGTATAAAAGGGCATACTCAAAGCTGTTTGTACCCTGCCTATAAGAGATACAGGCACCACCAGCAGGAGAGAGCATAGCCAGAAGTCCGCCGACGTAAGTACCTTTTTTAACCAATGGAAAAGGGACGTATTCTGATCGCCCTTACCCAGATAGAGGCTGCGTTTGCTATGGTTATTGTTATGGAAAACCACGTAGAACATAAACATACCAAGAAATGCGTCAAAGGAAGCGGCAAAAGCTACGCTTGCCGAATTGAAAAAGTCCGTAGCACCCATACCTACCGAAAGGTAAAGGGAGACACACAGTATAAGGGCAGGAACTAAGGTATGCAAAACGGAATACAGATAAAGCACGGATGCACCTCCTTGATATATCGTTATTATCATTATAACATATTGCTTTACAGTTTGTAAAGACTTAGCTATTAAGTTGACAAGGAGACAAAAATTTGCTATTATATACGAAGCAGATTACACACTTGGAGGGCGGAATGGAAAAGGGTGCCGTGTGGTTAAAAAATTATGGAGACGTGCCATTTAATTTGGAATATCCCGATTGCTCTATGTACGAGCTGGTGGCTAAAGCGGCAGGAGAGTTACCTGACAGCACCGCTTTGTCCTTTATGGGCAGAAGCTTTGACTACAAGCAGCTTGCCCGCGGGATAGACAGAGTGGCGGCGGCCTTTACTGCCGCAGGCGTTAAAAAGGGCGACAGGGTTGCGGTGTGCTTACCCAACCTGCCCCAGACTGTGTTTTGCCTTTACGCCATAAACAGCCTTGGAGCGGTAGCCTGTATGCTGCACCCACTGTCTGCAGAGTCGGAGATAAGCGCTATGCTCCGTGAAGCAAGCTGTGGATTTGCCGTTGCCCTTGACCAGTTTGCTGATAAGTTTAATTCCGTTAAAGCAGACATACCCGGTCTGAAGCTTATCGTTACCTCTGCCGCTGACGGGCTGGGCTTTGTTAAGGCAGGGCTTTTCCGTATGACCAAGGGCAGAAGGTATAGCAAGCGTATACCCGGTTTTGCCACCGCATGGAAAGAGTTTATTAATAAAGGTAACGCCGTTACCACAGATAGAAAGGAAAGAGTTGCAGCTGAGGACGTGGCGGTTATACTGTTTTCGGGCGGTACGACAGGGGTTACCAAAGCCATAAAGCTATCCAACCTTAACCTTAACGCCCTTGCATTGCAAACCGCCGCTATGTGCGGCAAACCTATCCGCGGCAAGGTTATGCTGGCGGCTATGCCTATGTTCCATGGCTTTGGTCTGGGGGTATGCGTGCATACTATGATGGTGGCAGGGGGTACGTCGGTTTTGGTACCCAAGTTTAACCCCAAGGAATATGCAGAGCTTATTAAAAAGAACAGACCAAACTATATTGCAGGGGTGCCTACCCTGTTTGAGGCTATCACTAGGCTTGAGAGCCTTAAAGGGGTGAAGCTGGACTGTCTTATGGGTGTGTTCTCCGGCGGAGACAGCCTGTCTGTAGAGCTTAAAAAGAAGATGGACCGCTTTTTGGCTGAGCACGGTGCGGACGTTAAAATAAGGGAAGGCTACGGCACTACGGAATGCGTTACCGCCAGCTGTCTTACCCCCTTACATACCGAGCGTGAGGGTAGCATCGGTCTGCCCTATCCCGACACCTATTACAAGATATGTGCCGTTGGTACTACGGAGGAATTACCCTACGGCACAGAGGGCGAGATTTGCCTAAGAGGGCCTTCCGTGATGCTGGGATATATAGGCCACGAGGAAGAAAACGCCGCCGCACTTCGTACCCACGGTGACGGCAAGGTCTGGCTTCACACAGGGGATTTAGGCTTAATGGACGAGGATGGCTTTATATACTTCCGTCAACGCATTAAAAGGATGATAATAAGCAGCGGCTATAACATATACCCCAGCCAGCTTGAAAACGTTATTGACGCCCACCGGGCTGTGCAGATGTGCTGTGTTATCGGCGTTAAGGACCCCTACAAAATGCAGAAGGTTAAGGCCTTTGTCGTACCCAAGGTAGGGGTTGTTGCAGACGACAGCCTTAAGGCTGAATTGATGGAGCATTGCAGGAAGCATATTGCAAGATACGCCCTGCCCTATGATATTGAATTCCGTAGCGAGCTACCGAAAACAGGCGTGGGCAAGATTGCGTATACGGTGCTCGAAAAGGAAGAAAACTTAAAACAAGGAAATTGATTTATATGTAAAAAAGGCACCCCGATGGGATGCCTCAGACCGCTGACAAAGGCACAGAGCACGAAAAAGAATAAAATATACTCATTCTAAAGTAGAAAATTCAGGGAAGGCATGAACTAGTCAATAGTTAGTAGACACAAAAAATAATATTTTTAAGCCGTCTGTTCAAGTCTGAATTGAACAGGCGGTTTTCTTTTTAATTTGCGCAAGGGTTTTATGTAATTAAAGTAGTA
>JAZSQJ010000077.1:0-21948 GCA_045537905.1 Eubacteriales bacterium | reverse complement strand
AACAATCAGAACGACAACCGTAACCGATAAAAAATCGGAAGCACGGCAAAAACAGCACAAAGACACCTCTCCGCTTAATGCGGAGGGTCAGCTTGATGACAAACCTTGTCATCAAGCTGGCAGAGTGCTGAGAAAGAGTGCAGGCAAGACGAACCGAGGCGATAACTGTACTAAGTACTGTGAGCTGAGGTTCGTTTTGAACGAAAAAACAAATAAAATGTAGAAAATTCAGGGAAATTTTCCCTGAATTTTCTACTTTAGAATGAGTATATTTTATTCTTTTTCGTGCTCTGTGCCTTTGTCAGCGGTCTGACCTCTCCGCTTAATGCGGAGGGTGTTTTTATTCTGTCGTCGGCAAGTGAAAGGAGAGCGTTATATGAGCAACACAGATATCCTTTATGATATGATAATAATAGGCGGGGGGCCTGCAGGCTACAGCACAGCCCTTTATGCCGCCAGGGCAGGACTTAATGCAATTGTACTGGAAGGCTCTTACACAGGGGGACAGCTTACTCTTGCAAATCAAATAGACAATTATCCCGGCTTGGAGGGGATAGACGGCTCGTCCCTGGCACACAGAATGAAACAACACGCAGAACGCTTTGGGGCAAAAAGCGAAAACGCCAGGGTTATCGGTGTAAAGCTAAGTGAAAACCCTAAGGCGGTCGAAACCGTGTCAGGAGCTTTGTATGGAAAAACCGTCGTTATCGCTACGGGAGCTTATCCCAGAAAGCTGGGCATTGACAGGGAAGAGGGGCTGGTTGGCAGAGGGATACACTATTGTGCCGTTTGTGACGGTATGTTTTACAAAGGGAAAACTGTTGTGGTGGTTGGTGGCGGCAATACCGCCGTTACAGACGCCTTGTTGCTTAGCCGTTTTGCCAAAAAGCTTATCCTTGTACATCGGAAAAACACTCTCCGTGCAACGAAAATATACCGTGACCAGCTTGCAAAAACAGAGAACGTGGAATTAAGATGGAACAGCACGGTTAAAGAGCTGGTTTGCGAGGACAAGATAACAGGTGTACGTCTTATAAATGCCAAGGGGGAAGAAAGCCTTGTGTCCTGCCACGGCGTGTTTGTAAGTATCGGAAGAAAGCCTGCAACGGAGTTTCTCGGCGGTCAGCTTGAGCTTGACGGCGACGGATATATAATTGCGGCAGAAAACACAAAAACATCGGTTGAAGGGGTTTATGCCGCAGGGGACGTAAGAACAAAACCCCTGCGTCAGGTGGTGACCGCCGTTGCAGACGGTTCTGTAGCGGTACAATCGGCTGAGGAGTATCTGGAGCGTCAAGGCGGTTCTATCTAAAAATCTTCAGGCTTGATTTGGCTTTGCAAAATTACAAACAAAATCAGCTAAGCCTCTTTTAATTATTGTTTTGCTGTGATACAATACAGGCGTCAAAACAAAAAACGGAGGCAGAAAATATGCTAATAGATATTACCTTAAAAATTACCGCGGAAATGATTGCAGAGGCTAATGCTAATAAAAACAAAGCGTTGGCAGGGCATCTGGGTACCCATTTTGATGTAATGGATAAGATTTTTCCCTTGGAATATACAGAGCGTAAGGGTGTTATTTTTGACGTAAGTGCAGTAACCGACCGCGATATAGATATAGGGGACGTCAAGATGTCTATTGTTGATAAGGATACGTTTGTGGTTTTTTACACGGGATACGTTGAAAAGGAAGCCTATGGCAGTAAGGTGTATTTTTCAGAGCATCCACAGCTTTCCAATGAGCTGATAGACGCTCTTTTGGACAAGGGCGTATCTATCATCGGGCTTGATTTTGCAGGCGTCAGACGTGGGAAGGAGCATACACCCAAGGACCGGTACTGTGCCGACAGAGGCGTTTTTATAATAGAAAACCTTTGCAATTTGAAAACACTGTTAAAACACGACGGCGGCTTTACTGTATATACGTATCCCCTTAGCTGTGAGGAGCTTACAGGCTTACCTTGCCGTGTTGTTGCAAAAATATAGCGTAGCAGTCATAAAACTACTACGCTATAAAAAGTCTAACTTTTTGGGGTCACATCATTGCTCAGCCCCTTTTTGTCGGGGTCCCCACGAAGTTGTCAGACTTCGTGGGGTGATTTTGTGTGCAAAGAACGGCTTGCCCAAAGTGTTTTTTACATATATGCTCCTATTGTGTGTTTGCGTTTTTTCGTTTTTTGCACGTTTGTTTAATATGTATTTAGTTCTCTTTTCACAAGGTGTAAATGGAGCCAACTGTTATTATGCTAAAAAATCCTATGCTGTAACAGTGCAAAGTGCACAAAGATACAAAAATGATAAACAAAAGTGTTGTAATAAGTGTACAGCGGTGGTATCATAAATTATCAAATGTATTAAGGGGGGGCAACATTATGGCAAAAAGAAGTATGGCGGTTTTGCTTGTGTTTGTAGTGCTTACCGGTCTGTTTCCGTGGTTAGGGGATGTAACTGACATAAGTGCGGCAGGCGGTCTTGCAAACGGCACCGTTATTTATTACGAGGACTTTAACTATGCCAACACCACCGGCAACTCCAAGGTTCTTTCTACCTTGGGCTGGACTTTGGCAGAGGAGTTTCGCTCCAATTCCGTAACCTATTCCATAGACGGCGGAAAGCTTTTGTGTGACACTACGGGCTCCACCTCTACCTCGGATTCCTATGTTACAGTGTTGGACGATGCCGCTATGAGTGAAGTTGCAAAAAGCGACTACACAATTGCCTATAAGCTGAAATACGTTGCCGCTACGGATTACACCAAGTATTCCTGTCTCATATATAACTATAACGGATACAAGTCCTATAACACCGTGCATCTGCGTGTAGCGGGCTACGGTAACAACCAGGTAAGAGCCTATAGCTGGTACAGCTATGACGATTCTACCGGCAGCTACTATATGCCTGCCACGGGTAACAGCTCTATTTCCTATAAGCTGTTCGGCGTTCCTGCGGCTTCTGCTAACGCTTCCGCTAACACCGATTATCCTATGGTGGGTAAAGAGGTTACCATAAGGATAGCCGTTGACATTGACAAGGGCCCTACGGTTTATATTAACGGCACCAAGGTTTCCGTTCCTGTAGCCAAGTATAAGGAGCTGTTTATGGCGGCGCAGCAGTACGCCTCTGCCATAGCTCTTAAAACCACCGCAAAGATTAAGGCGTACATGGATGACTTTATAGTTTATACGGGCCTTGGGGATATACCTACAGGCGTTACCAAGGAAAGTGTAAGCTACCAGCCTCCAAAGGCTCCCGATAACGGTAACACGATGAAGGTTATGACCTTCAACACCCTTTACGAAAATCAGGCAACCGCCGCTTTAAGCGACGGACTTAACCGCACCACTCATATGTATAACGTGGTTGCAGGCTTTCATCCCGACATAGTTGGTTTTCAGGAGCGTTCTGCCGCAAACAAAAGCGGTATTACCAGCCTGCTTGCCAGCAACGCAGGCTACGCTATAGTTGACGAGTACAGAACGGATACCACGGTGGCAAACGTCGTAACCATGGTGCCCATAATGTATAATACCAAGCGTTTTACGCTGGAAAGCAACAGTGCAGCCAACAATAACGTTGGACACGGTGCCCTGCTGTTTGACAAGAGCTACAATATTAAAGGTATGACTGCGGCACAAAAGGCGGCGTACAGCGGCACAAAGGGCTTGGCGTGGGCGGTGCTTAAGGACAAGGTTGGCGGCGGTTACGTCCTTGCCTTGAATGCTCATTTTGCATTGAATCTGGACACCTATACCGATTATACCGCCGAGGAAGCTCTGGAGGCACGTTTATCCAACGCAACCCAGGCTTTGGATACCATAAAAAAGGTTTACGCCGTTTACGGTACTATACCTACTGTATTTACAGGGGACTTCAATATGCGTAGTAACGACGCCTCGTATAAGCTTATCCTTACAAAGCTTGCGGATACTATCTATGCAAACGACGGCTTTATAAGATACGAGTATTCTATGGGTAACATAAGCTCTGCGGCCTTTGCAAGAGCGCCCAATTTACCCATAGACCATATATTCTACAGTAGTGAGGCGTTAACTCCTCTTACTTACGAGGTGGGCAACGGTGCCCCTGAGCTGAGGATTGCCTCCGACCACCTTCCCGTCGTTGCTACCTACACGATTAACAAGGCGGTAGCGCCTCTCGCCTCCCACTCTACAGGTATTTACAACGCTCCCCAGAGCGTAACCCTTAACGGTGACGGAGAGATATACTACACCACGGACAGCAGCGACCCTCGCAACTCTGATACTCGTAAGCTGTATCCCGGTGTTATCTCCGTAACAAAGGATACGGTTATAAAGTACTGTGCAAGGGTAAACGGTGTTTACAGTAACGTAGAGCGTATTACACTGTTCTTCGGTAACCCCCTTTATATAACGGAGGTTATCAAAAACAGTCCCGGTACGGATATGTACGAGGGCGTGGAAATAATTAACGTTTCCTCCGTTCCCCTTGACCTTTACGACTTTATACTGTGGAACTACAGCAATGCAGACGAAGCCGCTTGCAAGTCCGTTGCTGCATCAGCTGTAAGCTCTCAGATGAAGATGGCACGGGTAGAAGGGCAGGCAATAGTGCCTGCAGGCAGTATAGCCTATTGTCCTATGATCTACTCTGCATCCTATACCGATACGGATAAAATATCCTCCACGGAAAGTGTACGCTTTGTTACGTTAAACGAGGATGCTACACAGGTAACGTATCATACCGACAGAATAGCAAAGGCTATCGCCTATGATAAATCGGGCAGTATAGCGGCTGATTTGATTTTCCCCATTGACAGAACTGCACGCAGCATAGGCTACACCGAGGATGGCACTCTGGTTAAACGCTTTGACTATTACCACAGCACCGACGGAGACGTCAATAACCTTACAGCCGGCTTTAATTTAAGCAACAGCACATACACCAAATTGTATATAAGCTTCAACACTGCTCAAACGGTAAGCGAGGCTGTTTGCAGCTGCTTCCTTGACTCTACAGACGGCGGAACCACCACCGCAGAGGATGGCACCACCTCCGTTGCTACAGGTGCATATAATTTTACGCCTACCTCAAAGGCGTTAATGGCAACAGCCTCCTTTACAGCAAGCGCTTATACCATAGGCGGTCTTACAGCCGACCAGCAAGCAGCCTTCAATTTGCTTATAGATACCAGATGGGGAGAAGCTGATACCGCTATAAGCACCGCTGAGGAGTTTGCGGTAATGAGCCCAGGCGGCAGATACTATCTTACGGCAGATATTACTCTTAACACCTCCTACGCTTCAAAATTTACGGGCGTATTTGACGGTAACGGCTACACCGTAACAACAAGCGCTCCTATGTTTGCCGATATCAGCGGCACCGTAAAGAACCTTAAGGTAAAGGGCGAGATAAACGGAAAGGGCACGTACAACGGTGCCATAGGTATTAAGAGCACTGCAGATGCAAGGTTTGAAAACGTAGTAACAAACGTACACCTTTACGGCGGCACAACCACGGGCGGTCTTGTGGGCTTTACGGCAGACGGAGCTAAAATAGCGGCAATAAACTGCTCTAACTACGGCAACGTTTCCGGTTCTATAGCGGGCGGTCTGTTTGGTGAGGTGGAAGGCCCCTCTCTTGTAATAGACGGCTGCGTTAACAAGGGCAAGGTACAGGGTGATTCCTATGCAGGCGGCATAATTGCCCGTTACGGTGTAAAAACCGCAACGGTAAGCTATATATGTAACGTAACAAACACGGCAAACTACGGTGAGGTAACAGGCGGCGGCTCCCGTGCGGCAGGTATCCTTGGCTATTCCGTAGGATGTGCAAGAGTTTCCGGCTGTACCAACCATGGTTATGTTCACTATTCAACCGCCTCAACAAACTTTATCGCGGGCGGTATTTACGGTTCGGGTAGCGTAAGCTATGTGGATAGCACGGGTGCAACGATAAACACTGTAAACGCACTTTATATTACGGATTGCTACAACCACGGCAAGGTAGAGGCAACCACTAATGCAGGCGGTATAGCGGGCAGACTTTCCACCAACGGTGCGGCAAGCGGATACAACTACAAAATAACAGCCTGCGGCAACACGGGCAGTATTACCACCGCTGACGCAGGCAGTACCTATGGCACAAAGGGTGCAGGCGGTATAGCGGGCTACTTTATGGGCGGCAGTACGGGCAACGGTATATTCCACTGCTACAACGTGGGTACTATAACCGTAAACGGCGGTACTAACGGCGTTGTACAAAGAGCCTGTGGCTTAGTAGCCTATTTCAGCGGTGCCAAAACCTATGTCAAGGATTGCTATAACGCAGGTAATGTGGTTGGAAACGGCACAAACACTGTGGTATACCAGCTTTTCTACAACAACAACGCCACAGGCGGTAATACAAGCTATATCAGCAACAACTACGCCCTGGCAGTAAGCGGAGCAAGCTACGCAGTAAACGGCACTCAGGCGGATGCACACAGCACCTTTACAGCCGCTCAGCTTTCCGGCGGTACGGTTAAAACCAATCTTAACAAAGGTGCAGGTAAGACCTATTACTATCAGTCTGCATCAGCGTCATATCCCGTGCTCAAGGAGTATAACAACAACCTGAAAAACGGCATAGTCCTGAAGGATGAGGCTGTATATACCGAGGACGGCAGCTATGTATACAAGGTGCCTGCCAACACGGCACTTAACAGCTTTAAGAACAGCTTCCTTACCAAGGTAAAGGTATTCCGTGACGGCAGTGAAGAGGCAGAAACCTCCCTTGTTTCCACAGGCTGGCTTGTTAGCTCCTATGACGGCACCCGGGAGATGACCGTGGCAGTAACGGGTGATACGGACGGCACAGGCACGGTTTCCGCTACGGACTACATCAACCTTAAAAGCTACATCAAATCAGACGTCGGCTTTAGCAAGGCACAGCTCCTTGCGGCAGATATGGACGACAGCGGCGATATAAGTGCCGCAGACTACGTAACACTTAAGCTTATGCTAAGCGGAAATTAAAACGGTTACACGGTAAAAAATCGGCTTGGAGCTTTTTGGCTCCAAGCCGATTTTCTGTATATATTCTTTATATTACAATTGTTGCGGAATATTCAAAATAACGGAAACAGCAAATTTTTTGTCGGTATGGCTGGTTTCAAAAATCCCGTCGTAGCGCTTGACTATAGTCTTTATAGACTCCAGTCCAAGCCCGCTTCCGTGCGCCTTGCTTGACGTGAAAACGCCGTTTTTGTTAGGCAACGGGTTGCCGTTGTAGGTGTTTTCTATGTGTAAAAAGAAAAAATCTGCATCCACCCTGCTTTTTACAGTGATAATACGCTTGCCCTCGGTTTGTTCACAGCAAGCGTCCAATGCGTTTTCTAAAAGGTTTCCAAACATAACGGAAAACACGTCGTCAGGTAAATTTGTGCCAGAAGGGATAATTGCCGCCGCTACGTCAAAATCAATACTGTTGTTTTTAGAAAGCTGTGCATAGTATAAAAGCAAGGAGTTTACTACGCCGTGCTCGCAGAACGTGATAGAGCTGTCATCGGGCAGACTTTTTTTGTAGCCCTTAAGATATTCCTTTGCTTTTTCGTATTCGCCGTTTTGCAAACAGCTGTCCAGATAAACTATATGGTGTCTGACATCGTGCTTTGCACGCCTTGCCTCTGCAATGCGTTCTTTCAGGTTTTCGTGTTGAAGGGTCTGCAGTGTTAAGGCGTTGTTGTTACGCTCCAGCTCCAGGTTTTCGCTTTGCATATTTATCATACGGATAACCGTATGGTAAGCAAAAAACGCACCTGCGTTCAACAGCAAAAAGAAAAGAGCGTGGGCAGAGTCGAAAGCAATGGTGGTTATTTTCTCACCGCTGTCGTGAAGGTGATGAATCCAGGTGATATAAAAGGTGGTAGGTATAACCCACAGATATTGCCAGGGTGTATTGTTTGCATTTTTTGACAAGCCTTCTCTGAAGTGTGTAGAAAAATAATAATAAACCGGCAAAAAAATGAGGAAAGATACTATAAGCGTGCTGATAACCAAGGTATAATTTATCGACAGCATCGCAGTTTCCTTACCAAACATCAGCTTTTCCAGCCATTTAGAGCAAACGGTTACGCAGTTTGTTATATTAGCCAAAATTATCAGCGTAAACATAATTTTGCCCTTATGTGCTTTTATAGCAACAAAGGCAAAGGACGTGCAAACAAGAAAGCTAAGCAGCAATAACGCCTCACCGGATAAACTGAAACGGGTGTTAATATATAACAAAGCCAGCTCCGAAAAACACAGCCCCGCTACCAAAAGGACAGTAACCGTCTTTCCAAATCTTAGCTTACCCTTGAAAGGGACTATCGCTATAAGAATAGAAGGAAGATACGTGGCAAGCATACAAAGGGTATTTTCTATTTCGTTCCAAAAAGTCATATGCTTTCTGCTTCCTTTCGCATGCGGTCAAATTTGAATTTGGTGTACGCCTCCTTGAACTCCTTCTGTCTCCTGCGTGTAAGAGGTAAAACCGTTCCGTCGCTAAGCTTCACGCTGTCGTCGTTTACGGCTTGAACGGCAAAAAAGTTAACGGTGATGCCTTTATACGGGGAGCAGAAATGACCGAAAACCTCTAAAATCTTTTCAAAGTCGCCTTGGCTGATTCGTATACGGTGGCTGTTTTCACCGTTTATATGTATGCTTACCGTGTGGTTGTTGTATTCGGAATACAAGATTTTTCTGAGCATAATGCTCTTGCCGTCGGGAAGGGTTACAACCCTTGTCTTTTCTATTACGTCTAGATCAAAGCGGCGGAACATAGCGGAAACACTTTCTTCCGTGATAGGTTTTCTAAGGTAATGACGGGCGTTAACCTCGTAGCTTTCGCTGGCAAACTCGTTGCTGGAGGTGCAAAAGACGATAATAACGTGCTTATCAAGCTGACGGATGCGGTATGCAACGTCCATCCCTGTCAGCTTGTCCATATAAATATCAAGGATTATAAGGTCAAAGTCTCCGCCCTTAAACCTTTCAACAAAAGCCTCTCCGCTTTCAAACTCGCTTATACTGTAGCCGCGGTCGCCCAGGGCAGAAAGCTCTTTTTGCAGGCAGGCTTTCATAAACTCCGTCTGTTTTTTATCGTCTTCTACTATTGCAATTCTCATATTAAAACCACCGTAATTTAATCTGTATTTTGAGTATAGCACCCCAAAACAGTCAAGTCAAGTATCAATAACCACTTAAGTCGTTTTTTTACCACTTGAGTAAAGTGTATTGACTCTTGGTAGAATGCGTGCTATGATTAGCACGTAAGCTAAAAACGCACAGAAAGGAGACGGGGCAGTGCACATCGTTATTTACGGCGAAAAAGCAGATTGTGATATTTGCATATCCTGTCTCGGCGATGTTTCCGAATTGCAGTACAGATTAATTGAATACACCACGGTTAATGATTATGATGAGTTTATCGGGATTATTGATAACGGCAAATGTAAAACCGACTTGGTGCTTGTTACGGCAAACGGTGCGGAGGGAATGGAGGCCGTTACGGCATCAAAAGGCTTAAGACCTGACGTAGCGGTTGTTTGGATATCGGAGGACGGCAACTTTGGAACACAGTCCTACAGGCTTGGTTGTACGTATTTTGGAGTAAAACCGATAACGCAGGACCTGTTAAACAACGCCATACAGAAATACAATAAAGAAAGGCTTGGTTGATTTGACTGATAAGGAGCTTAAAAAGCTAAGCAGGAAAGAGCTTTTGGAAATGCTGATTGTTCAGACCAGAGTAAGCGAGCAGCTTGAAAAACGGGTAAAGAAGCTGGAAGAGCAATTGGAAGATAAGCGGATAAAGATAGAAAACGCAGGTAATCTTGCAGAGGCAGCCCTTAAGCTTTCGGGCGTGTTTGAGGCGGCGCAGGCTGCAGCGGAGATATACCTGGAAAGCTTAAAAAGTGAAAGCGGCGATAACTGAGTCTGAGGTGGCGTTATGTATGATGAAATAAACGGAAGGGTATTACCTTCCTCAGAAGAGCTTGAGGATGAGCTTATAAGAGTAAAGTATAAGCAAAGGTACAGAAAGCTTCTTAAAACCACGTTCTTTTCACTTTTGGTTGTTGCTGCCGTATCGGTTTTGATAGCAACCTTGTTTCTGCCCGTTCTTGAGATATACGGCAGCTCTATGAGTCCTACTCTTGAAAACGGCGAGATAGTGGTATCGGTTAAGACAGATGACCTTGATAAAGGCGATATATGCTGTTTCTACTATAACAACCAGATTTTGGTAAAACGTGTTATAGGCACGGCAGGCGACGTAATAGAAATAGAAAAGGACGGAACCGTAAAGGTAAACGGCGAAACGCTTGAGGAGCCGTATATCAAAGAAAAAGCAGAGGACGAAAGTGATATAGAGTATCCGTATACGGTGCCTGAAAGATCGCTGTTCGTTCTGGGTGACAACAGAAGTACCTCGGTGGATAGCCGAAACGCCTTGATAGGCTGTATTGACGTGGACGAAATAGTAGGCAAGATAGTTTTCCGCGTCTGGCCCTTATCGGGTTTCGGAGGCGTTGATTGAGGTAAATACGTTACGGTACAATGAAAGGGGTGAGATAGACATTGAAAGGCAACGCAATTACTAACAAATACGAAAGAATACATAGACGAAGAAAAATATGGCACAGAATAATCAGCGTACTGTCAGCTTTTACAGTGTTTGTTACAACCTATGCGCTGATACTGCCTGCAATAACGATGGAGCCGTCGGCAGGGATAAAAATGAATACGGTTATTCCTTATGAAAACAGCCACCTTTCAATAAGCTTTCACGTAACAGGCAGGGCAGGCTTTGAAGATGAGGACAGGGCTGTAAAGAATGCAAGTGCAGAAGGCGTAAAGCTTGACGTTACAGAGCTTAATGTAAAAAGCGAAGCTTACAGAAATTACCTGAGCTATGTAAACGGAAGTATAGGTGCCGAGGATTTACAAAAGCTGTTTGCATTTAATATGGAATTTACCTACGAGGGTGCAAGGCTTAATATGGATAAATGCCAAATTAAATGTGAGATAAGGGCAAAGCAAAATACGGTTAAAGAAGGCTTTCTTGCCTTGAACAAGGGTGCAGGACAAACGGTAAAGCCTCTTGCCCATACAAGTAATGAAAACAGCGAAAAGGTTTTGGCGCTTACAGCCTTTGAGGGTGTTATGGGTGACATATCACAAAGGGAAACCGCCTATGCCGCAAGCCAAAGCGACAGCGTAACTCTTGAAACGCCCTTGGCAGGGAAGACCATGGCGATAGCCCTGTATTCTACTACCAACCCTGTTTACACCGTTCAGTACTATTCTCACGCTACCGTATTTAACACCACGGGTGATGTAAATATAGCAGTGCTTGACAACTCTAATGCAACCCTTCCGCAAAATGGCATTACCTATTCAGTAGGCAGCGGACTGGTGGACGCCCATTTGAACTTGATACCGGGCACAAACAAATACGAGATGGCAACTCACCTTGAGCTGGCTCCTATGTATGCAGACCGGAAATATGAGTATGTAAAAGCTCCTGGCGTAGCGTATGTAGACAGAAACAGGCAGTCGCCAAACTTCAAGCTGTATCAGATTTGGGTGCTTAATGCAGGTAAATCCGCAAGCAGTGTAAATCAGGCAGATTGGACGGTTTACGGTGCGGACGTTTCCTTCACCAACAGAGCAGAGTCTGCTTCTTCCACGAGGATACATATTACCGACAGCACGGTGTTAAGGCTGGTATATAACGAAGTAAGCGGCACCTACACAAACAACGTTCAGTTCTACGACTACGATATTACCGACGGTGATATACACGACTCTACGGGTAAATCTTACCTCACCTCTGCCCAGGATACAGCTATTGCATGGTATGCGGCGACCTATAACGAGGGCATAAACAGCTTTGCTGCCCCTGCCGACACCGTAAAGCTCGCCTTTGGTAACACAAATACCGGTACAGCCTACGGTAGGGTAACTTGGAACGGTAATTTACCGAATATGTTTAACAGTCAAAGCTATAAGGGGTGTACCTTTGGTATGGTAACGGGGAAGAATGCTGACGGCACCTTAAGGTACGCAAACGGCATATCCGCTCCGATACTGTTTACCGATGCTCAGCAAGTGGGTAAGACGGTAATAAACGGCTATAACCTACAGTTCGCCCGAAACGGCGACACCTACGTGCTTACGACTGTAAAGACTAACACGGGTGCTATAGCCGCAGGCGATCTTAACCACTTTAACAACCCCGTCTGTGATACAACAACCTACACCAATATATTTACAAACAATTTCTGGCCTATGGACTATTCATCAACCTGGGGCGGAATAGGGCACGACTTTAAGTTTGGCAACTACGCTCTTAAAACAAGCAGAAAGTTTTTCCAGGATGACAGTACCTTCAGTACAACTCAAGGTACTATGCCTATATGCGATGACGGTAAGGACCATAATTCTTATTTCGGTATGAACTATCAGGTTAAGTTTACCCTGTCCGAGGATTACGTAGGCGCTCTTGAATACATATTCTACGGCGACGACGATATGTGGGTTTTCCTTGATGACACCTTGATATGCGATATCGGCGGCGTTCACTCCTCGGTAGGTCAGTTCGTTGACCTGTGGCCTTATATCAATAAGCTTTCCGCCGCAGATAAGTATGGCGAGCATACTCTCAGCTTTTACTATACAGAGCGAGGAGCATCAGGCTCTACCTGCTATATGGCGTTTACCCTTCCTTCTGTTTCAGCTGAGATACCTCAGCTTGAAACTGCAAATTTGCAGCTTGGTAAGCAGGTTATAAACGGAAGCAACACCGCAGATTTTGATTTTACCGTAGCGCTGTATGATGAAAAGGGCGTTGCTCTTACCGATGATTATTCCTATACGGCGTATTCTCAGGCAGGTGAGCTTGGCACCTATATCATCAACGCAACGGAAAATATAATAAGCCTTTCCCACGGGGAGTACGTAATAATAAACTACTTACCTAAGGGTACGAGATATACCGTGACGGAAGCGATGACTCCGGGATATAACACGGTATACACAGTAAACGAAGGGAACAGCACAGAGGGCAACACGGCAACAGGCGTGCTGACGGGTGATACGGTCATCCTATTCACGAACAGCTCGGGTATGATGCTGCCGCAAACGGGCGGAAGCGGCTGGTGGCCGTATATGATACCCTTGGTATTGGGCTTCGTAATGCTCTTTACAATTCCTATAACAGATAAAATAATTAAAAAATATAAATACATTAAGGGAGAGAGATGAAATGAAAAAGCTTCAAAAACTGTTTGCCGTAATTATGATTATGGTACTTGCACTTTCCATGGCGGTTTCCGTATCCGCAGAAGGGGAAAACAACGGTAAGATTACCGTAACAAGCGCTGTTGAGGGACAGGTTTACACCCTGTATCAGATAGCAACGCTGGAATCCTCCACCGCAATCAACTATTCCTACAAGATAACCGATGACAAGTGGGAAGCCTTTCTTGAGCAGGACCCCTACAACGTAGAGGTAACCAACGGTTATATCCGTTACGACGGTCAGTCTATAGCAAACTCCGAGCTTCCCGGTTTTGCCCTTGCAGCGATTGAATACGCAAAAGCAAACGGCATTTCCGCCGCTGCTTCTCTTACCGCAGACAGCGACTCCGTGGTTTTTGAAAATCTTGCTCTTGGCTACTATGCCATAGACTCCACCCTTGGTACTGTATGTATTCTTACCACGGCAAACCCCGAGATAAGCATCGGTGAGAAAAACTCTACAACCACCATCAACAAGTTTGTAAAGGAAGACTCCAACGGCACCTATGACAAGTCCAACGATGCTACCATAGGTCAGGAGGTTGAGTTCCTTATAGAGGTTGATGTAACCATGGGCGCCATCAACTACATAATCAAGGACGAGATGTCCGACGGTCTTACTATGGGTACTATCTCCAGCGTAACCTATATCCTTAACGAGGCTGAAAACCATGTAGATTATGAGATAGTTTACGCAACCGAGGGTGCAGATGCCGTTACTGCAGCTCTTAACGGCTTCTTTGGCGAGGGCAACTACGAGGCAGAAAAGTTTGCAAACGCCGACTTCGTTATGAAGCTGGACAACGCTGATCTCGTTCCCGGCACCCAGATAGAAATAAAGTATACCGCCACCGTTAACGAAAATGCAATCATTGCAGAAAGCGGCAACCCCAACGACGCAACCCTTTATTATGGCGAAAACCCTTACGTTGAATCCGAAAAGACAACTACCACCACCTTTGTTTGGGATTTCTCCGTATTCAAGTATGCGGCAGCTACAGGTGAGGAGATTCCCCTTGCAGGCGCAGTGTTCCAGATTTACGATTCTCACGATAACGTAAAGCACACCATCAGCTTTGTTGATGAGGGTACTGATGCTACCACAGGTTACCCCGTATACCGCGTGGTAATGAACCCCGTTGAGGGCGACGGCTCCTTTACGGATATTACCACCAACGCTGACGGTAAGTTCCATATCAGAGGACTTGACTCAGGTGTTTACTATCTTACAGAGATAGCGGCTCCCGCAGGTTACAATCCTCTTACCCACGACGTTACCGTTAACGTTATGAGAACAGGCTCTCTTTCTCAGACCGCAAGCCTTAATTACACCGTCGCCAACGCAGTAGACGGTTATATCAAGGTTCTCAATAATACAGGCTATGTGCTTCCCGGCACAGGCGGCATCGGCACCGTTCTCTTTATAGCGATCGGCGGCATCCTTGTAGTTGCAACGGGTATGCTTATGGTAGTTAAGAAGAGGATGAGCAAGGTAACCTTCGTTAAGTAAATGCAGGATAGATAAAAATAGGGGGGAGCTTCCAATTGTGAAGCTCCCCCAAAAAGAAAACAGAACCGCATAAAGGTTTATGAAAAAGAGGTAAAAGAGATGTTTCGTAAAATATCTACAATTATAATGCTCAGCCTTTTTATCATAGGTCTTTCTGTGCTTCTGTACCCGGCAATAAGCTCCTATTGGAACTCCAAGACCCAATCCCACGCAGTAGAAAACTACGAAAATATGCTTGAAAACCTTGGCGATATCAATTACGGAGAGCTGTTTGAGGCGGCTGAGGAATACAACAGGGCTCTTTCAGAGCTAGAGACTCAGCTCGTTGATTATCCTTCCCTTGAAAAGGAATACTGGTCTGCCCTCAATCTGGGCGGAGACGGTATGATGGGCTATGTAAGTATAGATAATATAGGCGTTACGATACCCATATATCACAGCACCTCGGAAAACGTTCTTGCAAAGGCGGCAGGCCACGTGGAGGGTACCAGCCTGCCCATAGGCGGAAGCTCCACCCACGCAGTTATTTCTGCCCACAGAGGGCTTCCCAATGCAAAGCTTTTCACCGACCTTGATAAGGTACAGCTTGGAGATACCTTCAAGATAACAGTTTACGATCGAGTGCTGATGTATCAGGTTGACAGTGTTCTGGTAGTTACTCCCGAAAACGCAAGCAACATCGTTATAAGCGAAGGGGAAGACTACTGCACTCTGCTTACCTGTACACCGTACGGTATTAACTCCCACCGCCTTTTGGTAAGAGGGAAGAGGATAGACGCCCTTACTACAAAAACCGCATATATAGGTGCAGAGGCGTTTAGGATAGATGCACTGGTTGTAACCCCTATAGTTGCGCTGCCTATACTGCTTGCTTTGATAATTTATGTTATATTCCAACCTGTAAAAAAGGAAAAACTAATAGAAGGGGATGATATATAATGCGTAAACTTTCGGCTGTTTTATTCGCTTTGATATTCGTTTTAGGATATGCTTTACCTTCCTTGGGCGTTTCGGCTATTGACCCTATAGCTACAGATGGGGATGTGGATTTAAGCCTTGAATACGAGTATAACGGTACGGCTTTTGAGAACTTGAATATCCGCATATACCGTGTTGCAAAAGTTCATTCCAACACCGTTTTCAGCGTTGACGGCAAATTCGGCGATTATGCGGTTTCCCTCAACACGGTAAAAAGCCAAAGTGAATGGAACCTTATCGCTCAAACCTATACTGCTTATGTAATTGCCGACTCCATCGAGCCTACAGCTTCTGCTGTTACCGACGAAAAGGGTAAAGTGACATTCACCGCTCTGGAAACAGGACTGTATCTGATAAAGGGTGTAAGAGCAGAGTACGATAAAGGGTATTGCGCTTTTGACAGCTTTATGATGATACTTCCTGCCTCTAATGACGACGGCACCTGGAATTATCAGGTAAATGCAAAGCCAAAATCCTTATACGAGCAAACCCGGCCGGACGATACAGAGTATAGCATTCTAAAGCTGTGGAAGGACACCGGGGTTGAATCAAAAAGACCCGCTTCAATCGAGGCAGAGCTTTACAAGGATGGGGAATATGTGGAAACCGTAAGCCTTTCCGCAGAGAACAATTGGCATTACAAATGGACGGCACCCGGTGACGGTGCAGTTTGGACAGTGGTTGAAACAAACGTTGCCTCCGGTTATACCGTAACGGTTGAGCAAAGGGAAACCGCCTTTGTAATATCCAATACCTACAGCGAAAATCCGCCCCCACCCGTAACGGGCGACAGCTTTAACCTGATGCTGTATGCTATGCTGGCTGCCGTTGCAGGCCTTGGATTAATCATTGTTGGTATATTAAGCCGCGGTAGGGCGTAATATGTCCTTCAAAAGCAAAAGGTTCAACGGAAGGGAATAGGTACACTTATAAGGTAAACTCCATCAAGCACATAATAAAACAATGCCTCTCTTTTCGGGAGGCATTTGCTTTAGTTGTTTAATTGATACGCCACCTTAATATTACAGGTGTAAATAACACAAGGATAACGGACAGCAAACACATTATGTAAGAAAATGATTTTATAGCCTTTATATCGGCTATCGTTGCGGTGATGATTGACAGTATCAAGCCTATAACAGCTGTGGCAACTAAAAAAACGGTATAAATGTCAACTCCCACACCAAAATAGTCTGCGCCGCTTGCACCGCTGTTTTCAAGCTCTCATTAGAATGTCAAGAAAAAGTAATAAAGTGCGTTGGTTTTTGTATCAAAAATATACAGTTTGAAATTGTATGCAGAATGTTCGCCGTTAAAATAATAATAGTCGTCAGCATCCAAGGTATCACGGTCAAAGCAGTAATTTGTAATAACCTCACAGCTCCCTTTGTCGTCTGTGCAATTCTTATGATGTCCAACACCGTCTTCAAAAACGTTGATGCACTTGGTTATGCTGGAAAGGGCATCGTCAGTAACGGGGGCAAACAGTTCGGTATCAATTTGCGGTTCACTCAGCTCGTAACAGAAAAACATAAAGGTGTCTCTGCCACTATTGTCAAAGTGATGGGTGCGTTCGTAATCACAATCGAAGGTAGACAATATATATGTTGGGAAATTCTTTGGAGACAATTCACCTTCAAAGAGCAAAATAAAAAATGCGGCAACACAAAGGCTGCAAAATACGACAAACAAGAAAAATAAGATTTTCTTCGTTATCTTAAAAAAGCGTTTAATTATTTGTTGCACTATCTTAAAAAAGCGTTTCATTGTTTGCTGCTCCTGTATTCAAGTATGTCTCCCGGTTGACACTCAAGGGCATCACATATCTTTGCCAGTGTGGAAAATTTAATAGCCTTTGCTTTGCCATTTTTAAGTATTGATATATTTGCAATGGTTATACCCACTTTCTCTGAAAGCTCAGTAACGCTCATTTTTCGCTTTGCAAGCATAACGTCAATGTTTATGATGATATCCTGTTCCATAACCAACCTCATACCGTTAAGTCGTTTTCTTCCTGTAGCTCAGCCGCCTTGTATACAAGGTGGGAAAGGGAAGCAAAAACGATGGTGGCGGCAACGCCGAAAAACAAAATTATCATAGCTACTCCGAAGATTGTCACAAGAAGGTAACCTGAAAACAGGATTATAAGCGTTCCTAAGGCAAAAAGCAGCGTGTCGCAAGCGGAGAGGATGGCGTTATACTTTAACAGCCTTGCATTTGAAAACGAAAAAGACCTGTCCCTGCCAATGTTTCTTGCAACACCCCAGGACAGTATAAGCACTGCATAACAAGGCAGGATGCATATAGCTAAAAAGCTTACCAGATACAAGGCGATTGCCTGAACGTAGGTAAACAGTACGAAAGAAACGTATACAAGTACGGCGGTACCAAAAAGCCCAACTGCAATTATTAAGCCCTTCAAAAGGGCGGCTAAAGATTTTTGTGTCATATGGCATACTCCTTTCATGAGGTTATTATAACAGCTTTTAACGCAAATGTCAATAAAAATTTATCGTGTTACGATAAAAACCGTATATGCTTAGTCAATATTGTTGTAAAGAAGTTACCTGGTGTTTTTAACTAAGTGAAATAAAAAAGAGCCAAAAGCCCTTTCGACATAGGCTTATCGGCTCTTTAACTGATCGCTTTATAAAAACCGGTATTACCGTTAGAATATCTGTCCGTTAACCTCGGTAAAAAAATACTGTAAGGTGGGCACAAATAAGCCCTTATCCCAAAGCTCCTGTATTTCCTCCAACGTCATCCAGCGTACCTGCTCCACTTCATCGGTTGTGGCGTTTTTCAAATCTGCGTCCCCTTCGTATCTGAACAGCCATACGTCCACAATATCACGGAACTCGACGCCGTTTATAACGTCTCTCGGTTTTGAAAACAAAATCTTACCCTCGGCAGGACCAAGCTTTACGCCAATCTCCTCCTCGGTTTCCCTCAGTGCCGCAGTGATACTGTCCTCTCCTGCCAGAACCGAGCCTCCCGCACATTCCCAAAGCAAGGGGTTTTTGCTTCTGCTTTTGCTTCTTTGCGATATCAGGTATCTGCCGTTCCCGTCGTGTATCCATATATGAACCACCAAATGGTAGCGGTTTTCGGGCACCCTCTCTCCGCGAGTCATTGTTTCACCGGTCAGCTCTCTGTTTTTATTATATAAATCCCAAATCTCCATTACATAACTCCTTTTGAAAAAACGTAATATCCTTTTTGTTATTTTAACATAATGCTTATGGTTTGGCAATACACTTTTCTTAGGCTTTTTGGTTGTAAAAAGCTGTCAATTGCCTCTTGACTTGATTGTTTATAATGTGTATAATAAATCGATTTTGATTATTATATGGAGGTAATTATGAAAAGACTATTGGCTTTTGCGCTTTGCTTTGTTCTTTGCATAGGCTTTTTTCCTGCGTTTTCCGTAGATGCGGCAATTACTAATATAGCAAGCACAGCTACTTACAAGGGTGAGGGTGACGATAATGGCACCAGTGGCAACTATTGCGATACTCCTGTAAACAGTTGGACAAGCTACCACAGCGGTAAGCTTACCGACGGTGTTATACCTACTGCCGATTCTGAAACCTCAAAGGGCAGTAACGTTGAGTTCTGGAATGACGGTATGGGCTCAGGCACCGCTAATATTTATTTCAAATTTGATAGCTCTGTCAACGTTAAAACCGTTAACGTTTATATGAATGACCGTGACAACAACGAAAACTGCGGTTACCCTACAAAAATAGAGGTTTATGTTGGCAACAGCGAAACTCTTTCCTCGGCAACGCTTCTTGGTGAATGTACCACATCAGATACAGGCTACGTAAGAAATTACAGTACAAGCGGCAATCTGTCAGGCTCCTACGTTATCATTAAGTTTACTATAGGTACCCAGTGGAGAATAACCTGCTCCGAGGTTCAGATAATGAGCGACAGCTCCTCTACAGGTTCAAAAACCTTGGCTGCTCCCGTTATTTCGGGCAACCTCAGCCGTATGGAAACCTTTGAGCCTCCCGTTATTACCTGGAATGCAGTTGAGGGCGCTACCTCTTACGACGCTTACATAGACGGCGTGCTGGTTACCTCCGGCATTAAGAGTACAAGCTATGTTCCCGATATGAAGCCCAGAGTTGACTACGGCGGCAATACAAGCTATACCAAGGTACAGATTAAGGCAAAGGGTGACGGTGTTAATTACTTCGACTCCGCTCTTTCCTCTTCCTACAACTTTTTCTACGTTGAAAAGCCCCTCGATCTCAGAGGTAACCGTGTTACCTCCGCAGATGTTATCATAGATCCCGGTCATGGCGGCAGCCAGCCGGGTGCTTGCTACGGTACCAGACAGGAGAAGAATGACACTCTCAATATGTCTCTTAAGTTGGGTGAAACCCTTGAGAAGATGGGCTTTACCGTTGCGTTCTGTAGAATTGAGGACGTGGATGACGGTCTTATGAGCCGTGCAGCTAAAGCAAACGCAGGCGACTTTGATCTGTTTATCTGTATCCACCGTAATTCTTATAACAATTCTGCCAACGGCGTTGAAACCCTTTATGAGACAGGTGACGCACTTGACAAAGCCTTTGCTCAGTCATTGCAGGATAAATTTGTTGCACTTAATATATTTACCAACCGTGGACTTAAGCCAAGAGACAACCTTGTTGTCACAAACAACGCCCGTGACGATCTTCCTACTGCTCTTGTAGAGCTTGGCTTTATAGATACCGAAAAGGACAACACAGCCTTTGATACTTATTTTAACCAGATAGCTCTTGCTATGGCAGAGGGCTGTGCAAGCTATCTTAACAAGCGTCTTGATTGCGAGGCTACCGTTACCGTTGACGGTACCGACTACACCTATAGAGGCGCTGCACTTAACATTACGGCAGACACCCCCAACGTTAGCTTTGTTCTTGGCAACGGCTACGGTATAAGCGATGTTACCTGCACCGATGAGGTAGGCACCTATAGCGTAAGCTACACCAACACCGAGCTTACAGGCTTCCAAAGTGCAGTGTCCGGTAGCTTTATTGCACGTGCAGAAGCTGCCAGCAACAGCACCGTTGTAACAACTCTCAAGTACAAAGACGGTTTTGGTGTTGAAAAGACTATTGCCATCATAAGCTGTGCGGTTGTTCTTGCCGACCCCTTTACCTTTAAGGACGGTGCAAGCACCGACGGCATAAGCCTTGACATACAAAAGGGCTATATAACCTTCGGCCAGGGTGCAACGAAGGCAACCGATATAATGGCGTTGTTTGCTGATGCCGATATGAAGGTAACGGGCAAAAACGGCTCTGTGCTTACAGACATAGCATCAACAGGCTCCATTCTCTCCACCACTGTAAACGGTGTTACTTCTGCCGTTTGTATAGTGGTATATGGCGATATCGACGGAGACGGTGCAACTACCACTGCAGACTATCTTGGCATTTCCGGTCATATCAAAAACCTCACTGAGCTTATCGGCGCAGCCGAGCTTGCCGCCGACGTTTCCGGCGACAACGCTGTTTCTACCGCAGACCTTATAACTATGGCACTTAGTCTTAAAAACTAATACGTACAGAAAGGGGCTGTCTCAAATGAAAATTTGAGACAGCCTCAGCTTGATGACAAACCTTGTCATCAAGCTGGCAGAGTGCTGAGAAAGAGTACAGACAAGACGAACCAAGGCGATAACCGTAATCGTAACAGATGCCCCTTGTATATGCAGTTTAATCCTTTTTCAAAAGGGGCCTTTATAGAAATTGGGCGTGCTTTAATGAGACAGCCGCTTTTTCAGATAAAACATAGCCAACCTCTTAAGCTTTTGAGAGAGGTTGGCTATTTGTGTAAAGCTTGTCTTTTTGAAGTTTGTTCCGGTCCGCTAGTGCCGACGTTGCAAGGAAGCAGACGTTAGTCTCAACAGGGGACAGGAGGGAAGCGTTTAGGCTTTTTTCTTAATCGGCACTATGCTCCGTTTTTGATAAGAGCCTTCAGCGACAGGTAGTCGTCGGTGCTGATAAGGGTGTCGGAATTATAGTCTCCTGCCTCGTAGAACGCATCTGTAAGAGTGTTACGTCCCGTAAGATGGGCTTTTATCGACACCAGGTCGGCAGCACTTGCCATACCGTCGCCGTTAACGTCGCCTATAACCACTACGGTGGCAACGCC
>JAZSQJ010000012.1:0-61330 GCA_045537905.1 Eubacteriales bacterium | reverse complement strand
TAGATAATAATGGAGCACATTTAACAAATTCTGATACTTTTGTTACAGGTAATGAATATCAAGCAAGAATTCATTTTACTGCAAATACAGGATATGAAATTGCAAATTCTGCGTCTTATACAATAAATGGCACACCTAACTCTGCTACTTTCGATACAGCAAAACAAAGAGGAATGAATTTTGTTGCAACAGCTCCTGCAGTAACAACCTATACCGTAACCTTTAACGCTAATGGCGGCAGCTGTTCTACCTCCGGCAAGACGGTAACCTACGGTGGCACTTACGGTACACTTCCCACTCCCACATATACAGGCTACACCTTTGACGGCTGGTACACTTCTGCAAGCGGCGGAACTAAGATTACAAGCAGTTCTACTGTTTCAACAGCGTCAAATCATACCCTTTATGCGCATTGGACGGCAAACTCCTACACCGTAACCTTTAAGGATTGGGACGGCACTACACTCAAAACACAGAGCGTTAACTACGGCACTGCCGCTACCGCTCCCTCTAATCCCTCTCGTACAGGCTACACTTTCACAGGTTGGGATGTTGAATATAATAATGTGATTTCCGATCTGACTGTTACGGCTATGTATATCAAAAACAATGAAAGCCATCCCAACTATACACCAGGTGATGTAAACAACGACGGATATGTTGATAATCTTGATGCGGCTATGGTGCTAAAATACGATGCCGGTATCATTAACAGCATAGACAAGAACGCGGCTGACGTCAATAATGATGGTTCGGCAGATAATCTTGATGCCGCTATGATTCTTAAATACGACGCAGGTATTATCGACAGCTTCTAAAACATACACTTAGCACTGAACCTTGCATAGCTTCCCCTCTCCCAAAGAGAGGGGATTTTCTTTGCCCTAACCGTACAAATGTTTTTACATGCACACCCCGATGCGCATGAAACAAAACCGACGTGATACACTTTACTCACAATCCAAGAAAACGGCCCCGAAGCAAAAAATACAAGCAGTCGTCAAAAGGCAACTGCTTGCTTTTCTATTCTGTTTTGAACTTTACTTCAACTACCTACAAAGAACCATCAAAGCATAACTAAAAATCCGAACCCTTCTCCAATTGGATAAAGGTTCGGATTTTCACTGTCTGGTGCCGGTGGCGGGGGTCGAACCCGCACGGTATCGCTACCACTGGATTTTGAGTCCAGCACGTCTGCCAATTCCATCACACCGGCGTATGCGCCCCGTAATCGGGGCGGTTTGTTATTGATTTTGCATCCCGTTAATACTCAAATACCCAAAAATAACTGTTTGCAACCTGGTTAAGCACACGGCTGTATTCCCATTCAACCAAGCAGTTTTCATACTTGCCGCTGTCTGCAAGAAGCAATTTACCGTCCTCGGTGATGCCTCTTATCAGCAAAAAGTGTCTGCCACGGGTAAAGTCGCCGGCACCAACAACTGTAAGCAATAGCTTGCCACTCTTTAGTGCGGAAACAACAGCGTTTTTATCATAAGCACTTATCGTAGTGCACTTGATGCCATAAGCAGCGGAAGCGGCAGGGAAGAGACCGTAGGCAGTACCTCTGCCACGGAAGTAATAGCCGTTGTTGAAGGACCAGTCTGCCATATAAGTGGGACTAACGGTTTTACCTGTAAGGTTGCTTATAACCATCGCCATAGAGGTGGGGCCGCAACCGTAGCCGCCAACAGTATTATACCCATAGGGGTAGTTTGTGTATACAGGCCAGGTCTGCTCATAGTAAACAAAGCCTGTACCATCGGGTTGAGGAAGTAATGCGTATGTATCAAACAACTGAGCGCTACCGCCTGAAACGGGTTTTTGCACGGTAGGCTTGTTTTCGGGTTGGCTTACATTGGGGGTGCTTGGTGTACTGGGTTTCTGCACGATGGGGGCGGAAGGTTTTGCAGGAGCCTGAACGGAAGAACCGCCGGTGGCACCCTGTAGGGAAGACAACTCCTTATCAGAGGGGGAGGAAACCCCGTCAGCACCGATAGAGGGAGACGTAACAGCGCCGTCCGCATTAAACTCACCAACAGGCAAGCTGTTCTGAACAAGGACGGAGGGCAACTGCACAGGTACGGTGGTACCAGAATAGTTTGCACCCTTAGGCTCAAAACCCTTGGTTATATTATAGAAACACGGAACAACGATAATTGCCCAGCAGATAACAGTACAAGCAAGCCTTACAGAATACTTCTTCAGTATATTGCCTATAAAGCAACGCCTCCTTACGAGTTACCAAACATTTCTTACAGAATTATACCACATTCGTTTTCAAAAATCAAGGGTTTTTTACCAATTTTTCCGTATTATGCTTAGGTTCCCTTATGCTAAGCTTGAAAAGCCTAGTATATATGTATGCAACGAAGAATATATCCATTACTGAAAACATCAGGTTTATGCCCGACAGCTCGATCACGTTGGCTGTATAAAGTATCAGGATGGGAATGGAGTATATGGACGTTGCTACGCTCGCCGCCAGACCGAAGAATATATACAAAGCTGGTGCGGGCTTCTTTATATAAAACCTTGTCTCGTTAACGAAGAATAAAAGCATAAAGCCAAGACTAAGCAGGTGGTAGTTATACAGCTTGCCAAAGCCGTTAGAGTTTTGCATCAAAAAGTCAAAGATAAGCTTTGCTCCAAATGCAAGCACGGGACAAAGGGAGAAGACTGCAAGACGTTCGGCCTTCTTTTCTGCCTTGAATGCGCAGTAGAAGAAATACACCGCCGTCAGTGCCAACACAATCATCAGGCCGATGTAGGGGAGGTTGTAGGACTTGCCAAGGGCAGTATACTTGATAAAACGGTAGAAGCCGTCGATATCCTTGGCATTATCCGTGCCCACGATAAAGGGCTTAGACACTATCTCAGCAACAACGTTGAAAACCACTACCAAGGCAGAAACACCGCCGCCTATGAGACAAGCGGCCTTGTTGCCGCCCGAGCTTATCTTAAGGCTTTTGCCAAAGTATTTCTTTTGCGTAAAGGTGAAAAACAGGAATATTATCAGACAGGCAACGAACACCCACGAAATAAGGTTAAAATACTTTACCTTGTCCGCACTGTAGGCGTTAATATTGGCGATGGTGCTGTCAGCGCTTTGAGAGATGGATAAAGTCATAAAAACGCCAAATATCAAAGAGGCAAGCAGTGCAAATGCCAGCACGGTGTAATAAATTGTTTTATTGTTCATAGCGCAAACCTTCTAACCAAAAAATATAACATCTTATTATACACCTTTTTTGCCCGTATGTAAAGGTTTTTATTGTAATTTTTACATATTAGCTTGCATATGGTGTTACAGGTGAATAGAAGGGAAGTGTTTTTATGAAAAATTACGTATGTTTGTTTGCGGCATTGTTTTTGTGGTGTGCATTGATGCCGACGCTTATGCCTTTGCAGCTTGAAGGACAAGCAGCTACAGAGGAGCTTGAGGACGCCGATATTGATATAAGGTATTTTGACGGCGAGGAAAAGGTACTGAAACACATCGGTCTTGAGGAATACGTAGCAAAAGCCCTGTCGGTTTTAATGGAGGCGGATACTCCGCAAGAGGCGCTTAAGGCACAGGCTGTTGCAATAAGGTCGGTTGTTTGCTACAGATATGAGCATCCTGAGCACCAGGGCTATGAGCTTTGCTCTGACCCCGGGCATTGCTTTACTCTGCCTTCAAGGGCCAATTCTGCGGCTATTGAGGCAAGCAACGCCACAAGAGGAGAAGTGCTTACATATAACGGCACTGCGGCACTGGCACTGAGCCACAGGTCCTCAAAGGGAAAAACTGAGAGCTATGAGACTGTTTTTGGAAGCGAGCTTGCATATCTTAAGTCAACAAAAGTCTACAACGAGGGCGAATTTTCAGACCATAAGCAGGTATTATGCCTTGAGGCGAACGCTTTTAGCAACGCTTTCTCGGAATACAGCGTTAATTTGTCGGGCGACATAGAAGGCTGGATAGGTAACAAGGAATACACAGACAGCGGCAGGGTATACACCATAGAGGTTGGAGGGCTTTGCTTTAAGGGTAGCACCTTTGCAAGGCTGTTGGGGCTGCAAAGCACCTGCTTTGAGGTAGAGGCTACGGAAAAGGGCTTTACCGTAAGCTGTTATGGGGTAGGCAACGGCGTGGGGATGAGCAGATACACGGCAATTCTTATGGCAAAAGAGGGTAAAAATTATAGAGAGATAATTGATTATTTTTATAAAGGAACTCAAGTTTCCCTGATAAAAAGCGAATAAACAAAGTAAAATAAGTCCAAAATAGGAAAAAGCCTGATAGCACAGGACTAAAATTTTCCGGAGGACTTAATATGGAAGAAAAGAACAGCAACTTTAAGCAAACACCAAAAGAACCGAAAAAGAAAAGGCGTTTAAGAAGCTTTGCCTTGTCCAAAAGAACAACATCTGCAATCTACATGGGTGTTGCAGTGTGTATGGTGGCTATGCTGACTATCAGCCTTATTTCGACCGGCAGTAACGTCAAGGACAAGCTGAACGATCTTGACGATATTAGCATAGGCATCCCTGATATTTCTATAAGCATACCCGATATCAGTAAGCCTGCAGAGCCAAGTCCCAAGCCCCAGGAAAAGCCTACGGGTACAGACAACTCAGGCGTTGATGCCGAGGTGATAGAGCCAAAGCCTGACGAGCCTGCAGAGGAGCTGCCTGTGTACGTGCGTCCTACTGCGGGACAGGTTCTGAAAGGCTATTATGCGGATGCCTTGGTGTTTTCTGAAACAATGCAGGACTACCGCACCCACAGCGGCGTTGATATAGCGGGTGAGACCGGGGAAAAGGTTGTTGCCTATACCGACGGTGTTATAAGTAAAATCAACAACGATCCGTTTATGGGTACAACCCTTGAGATAAGCCACGAGGGCGGCGTGGTGTCTGTGTATAAAAACCTTGCTAAGGAATTACCTCAGGGCATAGCCGTAGGTGTAACGGTCAAAGCGGGCGAAACCATAGGTGCGATAGGCAGCACGGCTATTATCGAGGTTGCAGACCCTCCTCACGTGCATTTTGAAATATGGGCAAACGGCGAATGCATTAATTCCGAAAAGGAAATTGCCGACTTAAAACAGTAAAATTAAGGCTACCGTCAAAACGGTAGCCTTAATTTTACTGTTTATATTTAACCGTTACCCTTACGTCGGAAAAGTCTAAAGCCTTAAGCTTATCCTTGTCGATCAAAAACAAAAGACTGCCTATATCGTTAAACTTAAGCTCGCCGTTAAGGGCAGAAAAGGAGTTTATTTTAAGCAAAACAACGTAATCCTCAAGGTCGCCGTCCTCGTAGCACAGCTTTAGCCCTGCGCTGTTTGTATTGGAGCCTACAGCGGAAAAGCTAATATGCCTGGCGGTGGCAATGGCGCAGTCCACGCCCTGGTCATCAACCATAGTCAGCTCGTCCAAAGCTTGGGTATTGCCGTTGTAATACAAAACTCTGGCGGCGTTAGGGTCCTCCATATCGGTGGGACAGCCAACAAAATCGTAAAAGAAATACAGCATACCACTGTTGGGGAACAGACCGCTATGGTCAAAAACAGAAGCGTCGCCGCAGTTTATCTGTGCCAAAAAGTCCAAATCGTAGCAGTTGCCGCCGTCGGTGATAGCAGGCCACTCAAAGCCTGACCATACGTCGGGACTGCCAAACAGCTTACTTACCCCCATTTCTTTTCGGCCGGCTGTTTTTTTAAGTTGGATTGCAATGCCTTTCACAGTCAACACCTCCTGCTTTATATTATACAACGGAATCAGGCAGAAGTAAAGGCAAAATATCAGCGTTTAATAAAATAAGCCGTGACACCGCAAAAGGACAGGATGGCACCCACGATAAAGTAATAGGGAACAAAGACACAGGGACTACCGTATATTTCAAAAACACCTGTCAGACAGGAGCCTGCAGCCAGTGTTGCGATACCGCAGTCATATAGCTGCCTTGCCGGGGTATGGGGGGCCTTCAGCTTAAGGGCGTATAACAGATAATAGGGAAGACATCCTGCCAGAAAGGGAATAAGACATAAAAACACCATATAGTCGGAGGATACTCCGTGGCTGAACTTGCCGTATACCGAGCTGAAGAAACCGCAAAAGGCTGTCCAGCCAAGGTAAATAACGGCACTTTTCAGGTTGGCTTTTCTATCCGTATCAGTAGCCGATGTAAACAATATCGCTCACCTCTCTCTCAGAGATTTTATTGCCGTTAGTGGTGGGGTTGTTAATAAGCCTTCCTCTGAAACACATAGTAGAGGAGCCGCCCCCGTCCAGATTATAGCAGCGTTTTACACCAAGCCCCTTTACAAACTGTGCCAGCTCGTAAAGAGAAAGTCCCTCGCTTTCCTTCGTTCTGCCATCGCCAACGATAAAAGCGTAGTGATAATCGCCATACCAGGCTATGGCAGTGCGTGGGTTGTTACGCATAGCCTTGTCAACCTCTGTGTTAGTGTTAACGCAAACCTCTCCGTCCTTTACCAAGGCAGGGCCAAAGCTTAAAGCCTGCATGGCACCCTTGCTTACAAGCTCCTCACCGTTGCTGTTCCCGTTAACGAAATCAAAGCTGCCGTCCTTGTATATAACAAGACATTCCTCATCACGGTCACCGGAAAAATCACGGTACAGCACTCCGTTTCTTATAACACAGCCCTTTCTTGCACTGTAATAGTCACCGTTTATTGCAAGAACGGCATTTTTACCCTCTGCAATGACCGAGGTTTTTTCCTTGATATTCTTGCCGTATTTATCCTCGGCAAAGGCGGTTTTCAAAAACGATGGGTCCTTAAGCACCACATCGGCAACGTAAACGGTGGTATTTTCTACTCGGTGCTCTGTCAAGGTAATGCTTATATTTTCGTCCTTATACTCGGTATCGCTTACGGAAGGCGGTGCTATGCTTGTGTCATCCTCCTGCCTTTGGCTGTTGTCAACGCTTTCTGCAAAGCTGCTGCTGTTGATAACTTCATAAACACGCTCTATAACAAAAGCATCCAAAAGCACGTACACCGTAAAAGCGGTAAGGAATATATAGTAAACCAAACTGTAATATTTGTTTTTCATAAGCCACCTACACGTATTATTTATCTTGCAATGTAGCACAGTAATGTTAAAGCGGGATTAGCAAGCTAATAAAAACCCTCCTGTAACCAAAACAGGAGGGCCAGCTTGATGACAAACCTTGTCATCAAGCTGGCAGAGTGCTGAGAAAGAGTGCAGGCAAGACGAACCGAGGCGAGAACTGTAATACCACCCCACAAAAATATATTTTTGTGGGGACCCCGGAGTACTGTGAGCTGAGGTTCGTTTTGAACGAAAAAACAAATAAAATGTAGAAAATTCAGGAAAATTTTTCCTGAATTTTCTACTTTAGAATGAGTATATTTTATTCTTTTTCGTGCTCTGTGCCTTTGTCAGCGGTCTGACCCTCCTGTAACCAAAACAGGAGGGCAGTTATATTTAGAATAAATTCTTAAGAGAACCCAGGGCATCCTTAGCCTTGTCAAGGGCAACGCCGCTTTTAACACCGTCAACAACCTTGGCAAGCATACCGTCGGGTATGTCAACGCCTATAAGCTCTTCAACGGTTTTTTCGGGGCTTGCCTTAAACTTATCCATAAGCCCCTTGTCGTTCTTAATTTTATCAACTACTTCGCCGATTTTTGCCTTGATATCAAAACCCATAATTACTCCTCAACTACGTCAGCGTCTACAGCGTTCTTCTTAACGCTGGCAATGCCGTTTTCACAGCTTGCAAGAGCCTTGTAGCCTTCGCTAACAGCGATAACCTGACCGTTGGTAGCCTTAAGACGGAAACGGAACTCACCGGCTTTATCGGTGTAAATCTCAAACTTAGGATGCTTTTCGGTAGCAAAGCCTTCTACCGTCTGGTTTTCAACAGCAGCAACGGGAGCGTTTTTCTGTACGCTTTCGATGCCGTTTTTGCAAGCACCTTCAGAGTTATAAACCTCAGAAGTAGCGATAACCTGACCGTTGTCAGCCTTAAGATCAAACTTAATACCGGTGGCTGTGTTACGAATTACAAATTTTCCCATAATTTACCTCCAAAAATCATTTATCGTGAGTATATTATACAATTATTTGCTTGAAAAATCAATAGATTTTATAAATTAACTTGCATCAAATTTTTCTTTATGGTATTGAAGCATATACAAGCGGTGGTATCTGCCTCTTTGCTTCAATAGCTCCATATGACTGCCTTGCTCTTTTATCTCGCCGTGAGACAGCAAAATTATGTTGTCGGCGTGCTGTATGGTGGAAAGCCTGTGGGCAACCATAAGCATTGTGCCTATGCTTTTAATCTTCTCAAGGGAGTTTTGTATAAGCTTTTCCGTTTCCATATCAATATTAGCCGTTGCCTCGTCCAGTATCATAATAGAAGGCTTATGTATAATGGTGCGGGCGAAGGAAAGCAACTGTCTTTCCCCGGCGGAGAGGTTGTTTCCACGCTCCCTAACAGGCTCATCCAGCCCCTGGGGCAGCTTATCAATAAAGCTGTCGGCGTTTACGTATTTACATACCCTTAAAATTTCCTCATCGGTAAAGCTGTCGTTACGCAAAACGATATTGCTTCTGACGGTACCCGAGAAGATAAATACGTCCTGCAGCATCTGTCCGAAAAACTTCCGCAGTGCGGATAGCTTAATCCGTTTTATGTCGATGCCGTCAATCAAAATCTGCCCCTTGTTTACGTCGTAGTTTCTGCAAATAAGGGAAAGTATGGTGGACTTGCCCGAGCCCGTAGAGCCTACGAAGGCTACCGTCTCACCTGCCTTGATATGGAAGGAAACGTCCTTAAGTATCCAATGCTCACCAACGTAGGCAAACCAAACGTTACGAAACTCTATCTCTCCCCTTATTTCCGTGGGCTCGATAGCGTCGGAAGCATCCGTTATCTGGGGAGCGATGTCCATTATAGAAAAAATCTTTTCAGCGGAAGCAAAGGCAGACTGCAGCCAGTTAAACTGCTCTGCAAGGCTTTGTATAGGTGTAAAGAACTTGTTAATGAACATATAAAAAGTAACGATAACACCGCTTGTAATTACCTGCCCCATAAAGGGAGTGCCGCCAATGTAGCCCTTGCCGCCAAGATAAAACAGACAAAGCACCGAGGAAACGTAAAGCATATAAACCACTGGACGGAAGATGCTGAAAACGAATATCTGGTTCCGTTTAGCCTTTTGAAGCTTTGTATTTTTAGCCTCAAATTCCTTTAGCTTACGCTCTTCACGGTTAAACACCTGCGTAATTTTTATGCCCGAAAGGTTTTCCGACAAAAAGGTGTTTATGTCCGTAGTGCAATCCTTAACCTTGCGGAAAGCCATCCTTGTAAACTTACGGAAAATAACGGTAAACAAAATAACAAAGGGCACAAAGCAAAGCACCATAAGGGTCAAGGCGTAGTTTACACAAAGCATAGCTACAAGCACGCCGATAATAACAAAGCAGTTTTTAACAAGGTTTACAAGTATGTTGGTAAACAGCATGGAAATAGCGTTTGTATCATTGGTAACTCGGGTAACCAGCTTACCGACAGGCATCATATTAAGCTGACCGTGAGACAGGGTCTCTATATGGGTAAACACGTCCTCACGCAGGGCGGACATAATACGCTGACCTGTTTTTTGCAGTATTATCATCTGCCAATAGGTACAAAGCATAGAAAGGGCAAGGATAGAGCCGTAAATAAGCACCCTGGTAACCAGTGCCGACACAGCAAAACCGTTTTCCTTAACCATCTCCTCAATACTGCCTATCATAAGAGGTGCGATAATATCGTAGGCAATGGAAAACAGCATAGTAACGCCAACAAAGATAAAGCTTTTTGTATAAGGTTTTGCGTATACGGCAAGACGGCGGATAATCTCTCCATCCTTCATATTGCGGTCAAAGCCTATGCTTTCCTTTTTGTTTTTTATCGTAGAGTAGGCTATAAAGGAAACCGCGCAAAAGGTGCCGATAATAGCACCTATTATTAAAAGGGGATAATACTCAGTCATTACTATCGCCTCCTTCGTCCTCAAGCCTTTGCATCTCTACCATTATCCTGTAATCCTCACAGCTATTTATAAGCTCCTCGTGGGTGCCGATAGCCAAAACCTCGCCCTTGTCGATAAGTATAATCTTATCCATCTGTTCTACGCTGGATATTCTGTGGGCAATAAGAATGGTGGTTTTACCCTTGCGGGCAACGGAAAGGTTTTGCAAAATAACCTTTTCGGTTTTCGTATCCACCGCAGAAACCGAGTCGTCCAGTATAAGTATCGGAGCATCCTTAATCAACGCACGGGCAATGGAAATACGCTGCTTTTGTCCCCCTGATACGGTAACGCCTCTTTCGCCCAGCATAGTAGCGTAGCCTGCCGTAAAGCCTTTGATATCAGCGTTTATGTCGGAAAGCACTGCGGCGTCCTCAATTTCCGTTTCGTGTGCCTCGTCCTTGGAAAAGGCAATATTGCTTTCTATAGTGTCGCTGAACAAAAAGTTGTCCTGCGGTTCGTAGGCACAGGCGTTTCGTACCGTTTTTATAGGCAGGTGGTTTACGTCGTGCCCGTCAATAAACAGCATCCCGTCGTCTATATTATAGGTACGCAGTATCAAATCGATAACAGTTGTTTTGCCTGAGCCTGTTTTGCCGATGATACCAACGTTTTCGCCGGCATTTATGGTAAAGCTGATATTTCTAAGCACGTCTCTGTCGCCGTCGGGGTATCTGAAGCTAAGGTTATTAAACCGGATATTCCCCAGGATAGCATCAGCCTTATCCATATCCCCCTTGTCAACCACGTCCTGCTTGGCATCAAGCAGGGCAGACACACGCTTAAGAGACGCCTTGCCCTTGGAGCGTAGCTCAATAAGCTCGGAGATAGCCATAACGGGCCATACGATAGCGTTAAAGTAGCCTATAAACTCTATAAGCTGACCTGCAGAAAAGCTACCCTTATAAACCAGATAACCGCCGTAGCCCAGTATAATACAAATAACGGACTCAACAAGCAGGGTAACGGAAATCTTCAAAAGGGTAGACAAACGGGTGTAATCAACGTTGGCGTTTTCGTTATCCACGTTAAGCTTTTTGAACGCCCATAGCTCCCTTGCCTCCTTAACGAAGGCCTTGATAACGGAGATGCCGGAAAAGCTTTCCTGGGCAAATTCGGAGAGGGCAGAGAAGGACTCCTGCCGTCTCTCCCACTTTTTGCTCATAAACCTGCCTACAATAAGGGCAACGGTCAGAAGCAAAAGCATAGGAAGCAGGGAAAGAACGGTAAGCAAACCGTCCATACGCCACATCTTAAAAATGGCAAGCCCACCAAGAAACATAGCGTCAAAAAGCATCATTATGCCCATACCAAAGCACTCGTGTATGGTTTCGAGGTCATTGGTAAACAGGGACATAAGGTTACCCACGGTGTTTGCCTGATAATACTGGTGTGACAGGTCCTTGCAGTGGTCAAACATACGGTATCTGAGGTCGGTTTCTACTTTGATAGCCGTACCAAACAGACAAATACGCCACAGAAAACGGCCAACCAGCAGTGCCACTATAATGATTATAAGCGGGAAGCAAATTTCATCCAGCAAATAATCCAAGTCAAACACTACGTCGCTGTCACCGTTGATACCGTTAATTACGCTGCGGTATATTTCGGGGATTTTAAGCTGGAAAATATCAACGAAAATAAGAGATAATAAACCCAAAAGTATAACAAAGCCGTATTTAAGATAGTATTTATTAACATACCTGCCAAAAAGCATTATAATCACCTCTTAAGCATTTTACAAGCAGATTATAGCACTACCTATTTTCGTTGTCAACAAAAAAGGGGGCGTCTTGTTAAAGACAACCCCCACAGACCGCTGACAAAGGCACAGAGCACGAAAAAGAATAAAATATACTCATTCTAAAGTAGAAAATTCAGGGAAATTTTCCCCGAATTTTCTGCATTATACTTGTTTTTTCGTTCAAAACGAACCTCGGCTCACAGTACTTAGTACAGTTATCGCCTCGGTTCGTCTTGTCTGTACTCTTTCTCAGCACTCTGCCAGCTTGATGACAAGGTTTGTCATCAAGCTGAGGGGGCGTCTTGTTAAAGACAACCCCCATATGTTTTATATTAAATTTTGAAGCCAAAGACAGAGCCCTCGCCGAGAACGCTTTCTGCCCAAACGGTACCGCCCATATCCTCGATAAGGCTTTTAGCCAAGGGCAAGCCAAGCCCCATACTGTCACTTCCGTCGTTGGTTCTGGAAGCGTCTGCACGGTAAAAACGGTTCCATATCTTGTCCAGGTCCTTAGCTGCAATACCAATACCGTTATCCTGTACCTTGCAAACGGCTCCAAATTCACCGTTCTTTTCAATGTAAACCTTGACAAAACCGCCTTCCTTGCCGTATTTAATGGCGTTATTGAGGTAGTTAATAAGCACCCGCATTACGGCGGTGCGGTCTGCGTAGATAACGACAGACTCCTCGGTCTCAAGAGAAAGGCTTATGTTTTTGCTTTTGGAGATAGAATACAGCTCCTCTATAACCATCTCCGTAAGCTCTACCAAATCAAAATGCTCCATCTCGTAAACCGCCCTGTTGTTGTCGGTCCTCGCCAGTGTTAACAGCTCCGAAAGCAGCTTGTTCATTTTTAAGCCTTGTCTGTGGATGGCGCTGATAGCTTCTCTTAGCTCCTCCTCGGTAGCGTTTTGTGCCAAGGACAGCTGGCACTGGGCAAGAATAACCGCAACGGGTGTTCTTAGCTCGTGAGAGGCGTCGTCTGTAAACTGCTTTTCTTTTTCGTAATTAGCTTGTATGGCATCCAGCATTCCGTCAAAGGTTTTTGCAAGACCGTGTATCTCGTCCTTGCCGTTGCCATTCAGATTAATGCGTCTGCTTAAATCGTTACTGCTTGCAATCTCAGCGGCGGCACTCGTTATATTTGAAACGGGCTTAAATGCCCGCTTGGTTATGGCGTAGCCGAGAAGTGCCGCAAAAATTATAATAAAGGGTATGGCAAACATCGCAAGCTGCATCGTGCCGTGAGCTACAGAGGCAGACATATGGGCAGTGATAGCACCTACTACCCAGGCACCGCTATCCTTACCGCCGGGGTCTTTTATACTCCTTTTGTATACGTAATACTTACCATCTTCAGCAGTAACCGAGCTTTTTTCTCCGTTTGTGGCGTTTTTGGGGTCAAAGCTTATTCCATCCGGCAGGCTGCCGTAGCTTGCAAGTACTTCACCGTTGATGTCTGTCTCAAAAACCGCAAGGTAAACGTCACCAACCTTGTAGCTGACGTCTTCGGGTATATCCAGCTTTGGCTGTCCCTTATCCTCTTGGTTAGGCGGCTTTTTATCCTCGTTTGGGCGTTCAGGCATTGCTGAGGGAGCGTTTGGTTTTTTGTAATGAAGCCGGTCGTGCAATGCGTTTACGCCGGCGCTCAAGGTTTCAAACAGCTCGTTTCTGGCAACCCTTCGTGACATAGAAGCGGTGTATACCAAAAGAATGCTTGCCAGCAGTATCATAATCAGCGTAAAATACAACGTGATTTTAAGCTTTATGGATAATCTTTTCATTCCTTGTTATTCCTTTATAATATATCCAACACCGCGTATGGTGTGGATAAGCTTTGTTTCGTAGTCACCGTCAATCTTTTTCCTCAGATAGCTTATATACACGTCAATTACGTTACTTCCGCCCTCGTAATCGTAGTTCCAGATGTGCTGCTCAATTTTCTCTCTGGACAGAACGTTACCCTTGTTTTTAATAAGATACTCAAGTATTGCAAACTCCTTGGAGGAAAGAGAAATAGGCTTGCCCCCTCTGGTAACGCTGTGGGTGTTGATGTTCATAACAAGGTCGCCTGCCGTTATTACGTTAGTAACAATACCGCTTTTTCTTCTTGTTATGGCGTGTATCCTGGCAACAAGCTCGTCTAGCGAAAAGGGCTTTATAAGATAATCGTCTGCCCCTGCATTAAGGCCTGCTACACGGTCGTTTACCGAGTCCTTTGCGGTAAGCAACAGCACGGGAACATGGTTTTTATTGTTTCTTATCCAGGTAAGCACCTCAAGCCCTGTAAGCTTTGGCATCATTATATCAAGAATAATAGCGTCGTATTCGGCAAAACGGAGGTAATCCATAGCCTCCTCGCCGTTATAGCAACAGTCAACAGAAAAGCCTTCTATTATAAGCTTTTTTGCGGTTATATCGCAAAGTGCTCTCTCGTCGTCTGCAATAAGTATCCTCATATTCCCAGCCTCCTTGTCATACATAAGCAAGTATAAATTTTCAACATTAAAAAATGATGAAAAAGGGAAGCGGTCAAAGGCTTCCCTAATTAAAAAACATTTTTCTGGATTTCAGAGCCACGCCTTTATCGTACATAGCGCTTTCGCCTAAGGCAACAAAGCCCCCCTGGTCATAAACTCTGTATAAAACACCAACGGCTTCACGGTCAATCCCTGCGGGGCGCAGCTTCTTAAAGTAAATCTCACAGCCGTTTTTGTAAAGACCTGCGTAAAACTTGGGCAAAAATATACGGGGCAGATCCATAAAAAGGCTGTCGATAGGCTGTAAACAGTCGGTAAGGTCCTCCTCACTCATCTCCGCAAGCTGTTCCAAGGTGTAGGAGTCTTTAATGTCAAAGTCACCAACTCTTGTCCTGCAAAGGGAGGACATTGCCGCCCCGCAGCCCAGCTTTTCGCCTATGTCGTAGCACAAAGAGCGGATGTATGTACCCTTGGAGCAATCGGCGTCGATATAATAAACGCCGTCCTTTTCGTAGGTAACAAGTCGGCTTACCGTAACCTCTCTGGGAGTACGCTCAACCTCAAGCCCCTGTCTGGCAAGGTTAACCAGCTTAACACCGCCAACCTTCAAGGCAGAGTACATAGGGGGAAGCTGCATAAACGTACCCTCAAACTCCTTTGCCGCCCTTTCAAAAGCGGTGAAATCGGGTAGCTCTCCCTCAAACTTTTCAACTACGTTGCCCGTTGTATCAAAGCTGTCGGTTGTTATCCCCAGGCAAACGCCTGCAATGTAAGACTTATCGTGGTCCTTCAAAAACTCCGAAGCCTTAACGGCACGCCCTATAAGAATAGGCAAAACGCCTGTTGCCATAGGGTCAAGGGTGCCGCAGTGTCCCACGGTTTTTGTACCGTATATTCGGCGTATCCTGTTTACCACGGCATGACTGCTCATGCCTGCGGGCTTGTTTACAATAAGTATGCCGCTAACATCCATAAACTATAAAACTCCGTCAAAATCCTTAATCAAAGCTGCTGTAGCGTCCTTAACACAGCCGCTGAAGCTGTAGCCTGCGGCGTGTATATGTCCGCCTCCACCTTGCTTTCTGGCAAAATCGGCTACGTCGAAGCTATCGTTAGACCTGAGTGAAACCTTGGTGCCGCCGTTTCTGGGACGCAGTACGGCAGAGACCTCAACCCCCACAATCTGGCGAGGTATCTGGTTGATGGCATCAAAATCGCTGTCGGCAACACAAAGCTCCTTTACGGTCTCCTCGTCCACCGCAACAACGGCAAGCTTGCCGCCGTAGTATAAGCCAAGGGTGTTGTAGGCTATTTTTTCAAGAGCTATCTGCTTGGGTGTTTTATCCTCAAACAGCATCCTGTTTATGCGGACAAAATCAACGCCTATGCGTATCATATCAGCGGCGTGCTCATAGGTCTCGGCTCTGGTATTTACGTACTTAAATCCACCGCTGTCCGAGCAAATAGCACCGTAAAGAGCGGTTGCCATATCAAGGTCAGGGCTTATGCCCAGACACAGTGCCAGCTCATAAATGATCTCACCGTTGGCAATATAGTTATTCATTACCAGCAAACGCTCACAGGGAACAGTATTGATTTTGTGGTGGTCAATGGACAGATCGAAGGAGCGTGTATCGCAGAAATAGCCAAGGGAGCCCAGGATAGCCTGAGAAGCCACGTCAACGCTTACGGCGGTGCCGATGCTTTCGGGAAGCTCCTTGACGAACACGTCCTCCGTGTTCATAAACCCCAGCTTTTGAGGTATGGCGTCAGCACAGATAGCCACCGCTTCCTTGCCCATAGCACGAAGCATAAGCACCAGCGCGGTAGCAGAGCCGATAGTATCGCCATCGGGGTTTGCGTGGGTAAAAACGACGAAGCCGTCGCGTTCCTTAAAAAACGAAGCGGCTTCTTTTAAGTTAATGCTGGTCATCATTCTCATCCTCTCCGCCGCCGGGTAGGGTAGAGTAAGTGGTGTTTCGCAAAATGTCATTGATTTTCATTGCTTTTTCGGCGGTATCGTCTTTAATAAAAGTAAGCTTAGGAGTTACACGCAGGTTAAGTCTTGCGGCAAGCTCGCCGCGGATATAACCGCTTGCAGAAACTAAACCCTTTGCCAAGTGTGGGTCACTTTGTCCAAGGACGCTGTAATGCACCTTGGCAAAGGATAAATCTGCAGAAACGTCAACTCCGGTAATGCTGATGAAAGCACCCGAAACTCTGGGGTCCTTTACGTTGCGTAAAATATCAGTAAGCTCTCTGGCAACGCTTTCATTAATTCGGTCAATTCTATGCGCCATTTATATACCTTCTTATGCTTTTTCTTAAGCTTTGATTTCTTCCATTATAAAGGCTTCAAGCACGTCACCGATCTTGATATCGTTAAACTTTTCCAAGCCGATACCGCACTCGTAGGACTGTGCAACCTCACGAACGTCATCCTTGAAGCGTCTGAGGGAGGATATTTTGTCCTCAAAGATAACAACGCTGTCTCTGAGCACTCTTATGGAAGCGTTTCTCGTTATCTTGCCGTCTAAAACGTAGGAGCCTGCAATAGTACCGATGTTGGGAACGTGTATGGTCTGTCTTACCTCGGCGCGGCCAAGTATAACTTCCTTAAACTTAGGAGCCAGCATACCCTTCATAGCAGCCTCGATTTCCTCAAGGCATTCGTAAATTACACGGTAGGATCTGATATCAACCTTCTTTTCCTCGGCAGAGGACAAAGCAGACTTGTCAGGTCTGATGTTAAAGCCAATAATAATAGCGTTGGAAGCATCTGCAAGCATAACGTCGTTATCGCTGATACCGCCAACGCCTGCATGGATAACTCTTACCTTAACCTCTTCGTTGGTAAGCTTCTCAAGGCTTGCCTTAAGTGCCTCGGCAGAGCCCTGTACGTCGGCTTTGATAACGATATTAAGCTCCTTAACGCCGTCGTTTATCTGGCTGAACAAATCATCCAGGTTAACCTTGGCATTGCGGGAGAATTCAGCCTCTTTCTTTTCCTGCTTACGCTGTTCAACAAGCTCACGAGCCATCTTTTCGTCCTTAACGGCGTAGATTACGTCGCCTGCTGCAGGAACCTCGGAAAGACCTGTAATCTCAACGGGGCAGGAAGGACCTGCTTCGGTAATACGCTGACCCTTATCGTTAAGCATAACTCTTACACGGCCAACGGACGTGCCTGCAATTACGATATCGCCCAACTTAAGGGTACCGTTCTGTACGAGGATAGTAGCTACCGTACCGCGTCCCTTGTCAAGTCTTGCTTCGACAACAACGCCCTTGGCGGCTCTGTTGGGGTTAGCCTTAAGCTCCATAACTTCAGCGGTAAGGAGTATCATTTCCAACAGGTCGTCTATACCCTCGTGCTTGAGAGCAGAAACGGGTACGCAAATAACGTCGCCGCCCCATTCCTCGGGAACAAGGTCATACTGAACAAGGTTATTCTTAACGTTGTCGGGGTTAGCGGTAGGCTTATCCATTTTGTTGATGGCAACAACAATGGAAACGCCTGCAGCCTTTGCGTGGTTAATAGGCTCAATGGTCTGGGGCAGAATACCGTCGTCAGCAGCAACAACGAGTACGGCTATATCGGTTATGTTGGCACCTCTTGCACGCATAGCGGTAAATGCGGCGTGACCGGGAGTGTCAAGGAAGGTAATGTTTTCGCCTTTAGCGGTTACGCTGTAAGCACCGATATGCTGGGTAATACCGCCTGCCTCGCCCGAGGTAACGCTGGTGTTTCTGATAGCGTCAAGAAGGGAAGTCTTACCGTGGTCAACGTGGCCCATTACAACGACAACGGGAGGTCTGTGTACAAGGTTTTCCTCGGCGTCAACGCTCTCGTCAAACAAACGCTCTTCAATAGTAACAACAACCTCTTTGGTTACCTCAATACCCATTTCGTCGCAAAGCAAAAAGGCCGTATCAAAGTCAATGCTCTGGTTAACGGTAGCCATAACGCCCATATTAAACAAACGCTTTATAACCTCGTTTGCGGCTGTTTTCATACGGGAAGCCAGCTCGGTAACGGTAATCTCATCGGGCACGGTAATAGAAAGCTTAACAGGCTTAGGCTTAAAGGGAGCCTTTTTGGTCTGCTGTTTGTTTGCTTCGGGCTTGCCGTTCTTAAAGCCTTCGCCGGGGCGGGTGTTGCCGCCCTTTTTCTTCATACGCTGTACGCCCTTGCCGTCCTTATCTGTACGGGTGTCGTACTTATCAAGGTTATCGTCGTACTTGGAAAGGTCAACGGAAGCACCGCCGCGGGTATCAACGTGGCGCACCTGGGTTTTATCCTTTTTCTTTACGGGAGCTTCGCCCTTCTTCGGGGGAGCCTTCTTCTGGGGAGCGTCAGCCTTCTTAACCTCGCCCTCTGTTTTTTCGGTAGTAGCTGTAGCTGCTGCCTTATTCTTTTCGGTTTCTGCCTTCAGTGCTGCCTTCTTTTCGTCGTAATACTTGAAGAAAGCGGTAAGGTCTACCTGGTTTTTCTGTGTAACGTATTCAAATATCAAGCTAAGCTCAGGCTCCTCCAAAACGGACATAGAGCTTCTTCTGGGCATACCGTGGTCAGCCAAAAGCTGAATTAGATCCTTATTCTTAACGTTCAAATCCTTTGCAAGACTGTTAATTCTATATTTTTCCATAGTTGCCATATATCATTGCACCTCCATATTAGATGAAAACTCTTCCAAACTGTTATATATATCTGCAGGGATTTGCATACGAAACGCCTTTTCCAGCTTGCGCCCCTTAAGTATTGATTTGAGACACTCTGCTTTTCCGCAAAAGTAAGCACCTCTGCCATCTGCCTTGCCTGTTTTGTCAACAAACACGGCACCGCCGAATTTTACAATCCGCAACAGCTGTTGCTTTTGAAAAGACTCTCTGCAACCAATGCATCTTCTGCAAGGTATGCGTTTTTCGTGGTTTGTCATATACTCCTCTTAAATCAAACGGTAGGGACTCTTATGTTCCGTATGCCGCACAAATTATTCTGCGGTATCCTCGTCTGCCTCGTTGTCGGTTTCATCCTCGGTATCTGCATCAAGGGTAGTAACGCTCTTGATGTCTATTTTACAACCGGTAAGCTTTGCTGCCAATCTTGCGTTCTGACCCTTTCTGCCTATCGCCAGGGAAAGCTGGTCATCGTTTACGATGATGCGATAGGTCTTGTCGCCGTCGGGGGTCTTAACAACAGAAAGTACAGTTGCAGGTGCCAATGCGGCACTGATAAAGCTAACGGGGTCATCGCTATACTTGATTATGTCTATCTTTTCGTTGCCAAGCTCGGCAGAGATAGCGTTCTTACGGGTACCCTTGGGACCAATGCAAGCACCGATAGGGTCAACCTCGGGAGAGGTGGAGCTAACGGCAACCTTGGTGCGGTTACCCGCCTCACGGGCAATAGCGTTAATAACTACGGTGCCGTCCTTGATCTCGGGAACCTCAAGCTCAAACAAACGCTGTACCAAGCCGGGATGTACGCGGGAGAGAATGATTGAGGGGCCGTGGTTTTCCTTGCGGATTTCGGTAATAAATACCTTTATACGGTCACCAACCTGCAAGGATTCTTCAGCTATCTGCTCACGCTTATATAAAACCATCTCGTTTTTGCCAATTTCCAAGGTAGCGTTGCCCGTGGTGGGGTCCACGCGGGAAACTATGGCGGAAACAATATCTTCCTTCTTTTCGGTGTACTCTTTAATCATCATTCCGTGCTCAGCTTCTCTGATTGCCTGAATGATAACCTGCTTACCTGCCTGTGCAGGGATTCTGCCAAAGTTCTTAGGGTCCATTTCTGTTTCAAAAATGTCACCAAGCATATACTTTTTGGACTTTGCTCTGGCACCCTCAAGGGAAATCTCAGTCTTTTCGTCCTCAACGGTCTCAACTACGGTAAGCTGACGGTAAAGACGCATTTCCTTCTTTTCACGGTCTAGCTTAATGCGAATGTTTTCAGGACCTGCAGGCTCCTTCTTGCCGCCCACAGGGTCACCGGGCTCTCTTCTCTGGCGGCCGCCCTCGTTGGGGGCACCGTCACGCTTGTAAGAAGACTTATATGCAGAGAGCATAGCGGCTTCTATTTTCTCAAGCATATACTCAACGGAAATACCTTTTTCTTTTTCCAGCGCCTCCAGCGCTTCAAATAACTCTTTGTTCATTTTCTCATCCTCGCTATTATATTGTTAATTTTATTTACTGATCTATCTGGTGAATTATATAAAGCTTGGCAACGCTTTTCTTAGTAAAGCTACGCTCCTCACCGCCAATGCTGAAGGTAAAGCCCTCGTCGTTGTAGGAGATAAGAACACCGCACAGCTCCTTAACACCGTCCACGGGCGCAAACAGCTTAATGTTGCAAGGCAGTGCAGTGCGGATAGCATAATCGTAATGCTCCTTCCTTCTCAGCGCCCTTTCCGTGCCCACGCTGGAAACCTCAAGACAGTAGGAGGTAGGGATAGGGTCAGCCTCATCAAGCATAGGGTCAATAAGCCTCGTTATCTCTGCACAGTCGTTGATGGTAATGCCCTCGTCCTTGTCGATGGTAACAAGAAGGTTAAGACCGCTGCCTTCCTTCTCAAGCTCCACGTTCCAAAGGGTGATACCCGTGCTTTCGATAACGTCTTTTATTAAAGCCTCAACCTCTGCGGGAATATTTTTTGCCATAAATTCACCTCGCTGAATAATTGCATATTAAAAGAGCGAGCATTTTACAATGCTCACTCTTATACTATACTATAATCTTATAAGTATTATACCACAAAAAAAGCTAAATGCAATAGAGTTTATTAAAAAAGTTTAGTGTTTTAGCTTTAATTAGCATAATTTCGTTATACAAGCTCCTTGTTCTTGGCAAGCTCCCAATCTACAAACAAAGCATCCTTAACGGATATACCCTGACTGTTAAGGCTACGCTTTGATAAAACGCCGTCATCAATCAACTTGTCCAAAGCAGAAATAATCTTTTTTCTTTCCAATCGCTTGTTTTTAGATAATGCGGTAATGCACTTCGTCACCGTAGGCAAACTTTTTGATTTTTTGTTTTCTTCCATCTTAAGATATTCAAAAATTTTCTGATAGTACAGTCCGTAAACGTCATCGTCGTTGGGCAGGGATATGTACCAGGTAGAGGTCTCCTGCAGCTGTCTGGAAAAACAACCCTTTATGGCGTAAATGCCAACCTCCTTGCCGTATATGTTCTTCAAAAACGAGGTTACCGAACTGAAATGTCCATCACCTGAAAACAAAATGAATGCTTCTGTGTCGTCTGCCATCAAAGCTTTTTGATAGATGTTGTCCAAAATAATAAAATCTGTAAAATCCTTTTGTGTACCCGTTGGACTGCGCGTGTCAATAATTTTATTGGTAAAGGGTCTTATACGACCGATTTCCTCGGCAAGGTTTTTATGGGAAAAATCCGCAAAAAACATAACCTCTTTAACGTTTACTCTTTTTTGTAAATCCTCAAACCACGCTTTAATATTGGGTCTTATGCCGTAATTGTTGTTAAGCGATATATACCAATGCTCATAATCAACGAAAACAACGGCCGACGGCAGCCCTTCCTTTCCGGTACGAATAGGGGCGGGTGCGGTTTTCACCTCTGCACCGCCTTTGCCGAATAAGCGTAAAATCTCCTCCACACCTCCTTCCTTAGTCTATGAAGCATTCCGTAAAAATTATATCATCCCTTGCAGGTCTTGTCAATAGTTAATGTAAGCCCATCTTGCACAGAGAGTCTTTAAGCTCATCAAAAATCCTCTTTTCAAGCCTTGATATGTAGGATTGAGAAATGCCAAGCATATCCGCAACCTCCTTTTGGGTCATCTCCTTTTCGCCCTTGCTGTCAAAGCCAAAGCGTTTTGTAATGATAAACCTGTCCCTCTCCGATAGCTTTTCCAAAGCCCCCCGGATTATCTTTTTGTCCTCTACGTTTTCTATGGCGTTGTAAACAAAGTCGTTTTCCGTGCCCAACACGTCGGATAAAAGCAGCTCGTTCCCATCCCAATCCGTGTTAAGGGGTTCATCCAGCGACAGCTCTGCCTTACCTGCGGTTTTACGCATAAACATAAGTATCTCGTTCTCGATACAACGGGATGCGTAGGTCGCCAGCTTAATCTGCTTATCGGGACAAAAGGTGTTAACCGCCTTCATCAGCCCTATCGTGCCAATGGATATAAGGTCCTCAATCCCCGCGGTGGTGCTTTCAAATTTCTTGGCTATATAAACCACCAAACGCAAATTATGCTCCACCAGCTTGTTCCTGGCATCGGCATCGTTTTTTGCTTTTTCTATAAGCAGGTTTTCCTCCTCCTTGGATAGGGGTGGCGGCAGGGTTTGAGGGCCGTTTATATAATAAAGCTCATTTTTGTTTATCATATTTAATTTAAGCATAAGGCGTATTATCAGCCTGTTTTTGTTTGTTTTCATAAAGCCTTGTTCCTTTCTGGTGTTAAATTAAGCTTGCGGGGACAATTCCGTCGTATTTATCAAAGTCTGCCGTGTCCCTTTGTATGGCAACGCACAACTGTTTTTTTGTAAAGCTTTTTTCTCCGTAAACACAAATCGATGCCTCTTCGGGTATAAAGGAGGGAAGCAGTGCGGTACCGCCTATACCGCTTACAGGTATAAGTCTTAACCCTTTTGTTATTGTTCCGGTCTCCAAGGCGCTCATCTCCTCAGCGGTCAACAGCAAAGCAGCAACCCTTCTGCTTATTATGGCAACGGGCAAGGCGGTGTAGGGGCAAACAAGCAGGTTGCCGCTATCAATCAGACAGTAAACGTTAAAACTTCGCCCGCCGTGGCATAGCTTCAAGTAGCAATGTCCCGCTTTATTCCTTGCTTTTGTTTTGCTAAGGCAGTATAAAAGAAGGGTGGCTATAAGTATGGCGCATAGGATAAGGGGAGTTGCTGATAGTTCGGCGTAAAAAATTCCGTTATACATCGCAAAGTTGCCGCAAAGGGTATACAAAGCGTAAAGGGTACCCCCCAGTGCGGCACTGATAAGGAAAAAGTACAAAGTGTGTATAAGCCCGTCCTTTGGCTTGTTTCTGTTAATGCCAATCAGACAAATCAGATATGCGGCAAGTATATGTAAACAAAAAGTAAAAGTGGGGTGCAGCTCAGAAAGAGTCAGCGCAAGCACCGAGTATAAACCTCCAAAAGCCGCCCCTCCTATTAAACGCCAAAGCACAAAGGGTCTGCGTAGTAAAACGGTAGAGCATAGCAGACAAATACCGTCTATCAAAAAATTAATCAAAAAGAGAATGTCAACGTAAATATAAACTTCCAAAAAAACACCTCACCAAAAGTATATACGCTCCGGTCGGTAAAAAATGTCATATTAGGTTAACAAGCTAAATATTTTATATGGGAGGTGTGATTATGAAAAACTTTAAGCTCAGCGGTAAATTTACGTTTATATGGGCGATGGCATTGATAGCTGTTATCATCACAGGCATAAGGCTTTACAAGGAGGTACAGCGTGACAGGGAGGCGGCGGTAGAAACCTTTGCAGACCAAGGCACGTATCCTGCTATGAACAATACCTTTATGGACCTTATGAGGTGACGGCGTGTATATCGAAAACAAAAAAAGAGGCATCCGCATAAATCTGCTGGTGCCTATAGGTCTTATAACCGTGTTTTTAATAAACGGAATAATCCCCAGTGGGGTTATGCTTCTGGCTGCCTTTGTACACGAGCTGGGACACCTGCTATGTGCCGCCATGGTAGGAGCACCCATACTGCGTTTTGATGTGGAGCTGTGGGGAGGAAGAATGTTCTACGGCGGTATGCTAAGCTATAAAAGGGAGCTTATAATTTCCCTGGGCGGCATTGCCGCAAATCTGCTGTTTGCCCCCTTGGGTTTGATTCCGCTTTTTGGGGTGTACGGTAAGCTGTTTTATTACAGCTGCTTTTGCTACGCCTTAATAAACGTTGTTCCTGCAAGAACGCTGGACGGCGGGGAAGCCTTCCGTGCCTTGATGCTGTCCTGTACAGACCCCTATACCGCAGACAAGGCGGAGAGGGTACTTCACTGCCTGTCTATACTGTTTGTGACAGTCCTTGGCTTGATGCTTAGTATACTCTCAGGCTTTAACAGCAGTGTAATGTTTACTGTGTTTCTTAGCGTCATAGTGTTCGTAACACAAACAAAAACGATGCCTTAACAGCAGTTAAAGCATCGTTTCAGATGATGTGAAATTTATTCTTTTATAAAGCCGGATTTTTTAATAGCAGTTATCAGCAAGGGGATTAAAGCTATATGAAGCGCTATGCCGGGCAGGGCGTTAACAAAGCCGTTGGTCCAAAACACCGTCAGCGTAAAGCTATTGCCCTGTGCGCCTAAAACTATGTACTGTGCCAGACCCCAAACCAAACGCCCGCAAAGCATGGAAACTATAAGGGATACGTAAAGGTAAGGCAGTTTTTTGGGCAGTAATTTATAAAGCACCCCTGTAAAAAGTCCGTATGCCGCAAGCTCAAAGGCCATACAAACGCCAACGGGCATAAAGGGCGGAGCACCGAAAATCAAGCCGCGCAAAAGGGGAGCGCAAAAACCGATAACGCTGCCCCAAACGGGACCGCAAATAAAGCCGCACACCAAAACGGGGATGTGCATAAGACACAGTGCATTGCCAAGCTCTCTGTCGTTACCCGTAAGCAAGGGCAACAGCAAAGCGGCGGCAAGAAGCACGGCAGAAAAGGTTATATGCTTCAAACGCTTATCCATATCAAGCTCCCGGTATTGTAATTTGATATTATAAAATATATCACCGTAAGGTGATTTTGTCAAGGACAAAAACGCTCCCATATCGCAGCGATAAGGGAGCGTTAGCTTTTTTATCTGTTAGCCTTTTGTTTTTCGCATTCTTCAGCGGCACACATTATACCAAAGCGTCCGCTTTCGTATGTAAGACCGCCCTGCATAAACACGGTGTAGGGAGCACGGAGCGGTGCATCTGCAGACAGCTCAAGAGAGGAGCCCTGTGTAAAAGCGCCTGCCGCCATAATAACGGCGTCGCTGTAGCCGGGCATATCCCAAGGCTCGGGAGTAACGTAGGAGTCTACGGGAGAGCCGCTTTGCAGTCCTCTGCAAAAAGCGCAAAGCAATTCAGCGTTCCCCAGAGAGACGGTCTGTATAATATCCCGTCTTTCCTCGTCAAATTCGGGGCTAACGGTGTAGCCAAGCTTTTTGAACAGCAGGGAAGCGAAGGTGGCAGTTTTAAGCGCCTGACAAACGGCGTGGGGAGCAAAGAAAAGCCCCTTGAACATATTTCTTGTTTGCCCCATAGAGGCACCGCATTCAAGACCTATACCGGGTACGGTAAGCCTTGCCGCCGCCAGCTCGGTCGCTTCCTTGGTGCCAACTAGATAGGCGCCTGTTTCGGCAATACCGCCGCCGGGGTTTTTTATAAGGGAGCCTATAAGCAGGTCGCCCTCAGGCTCCTCTGCCTCACAAAATTCGCCATAGCAGTTGTCAACTACCACAAAAGCCTTTGAAACGGATTTAACAGCACGGTAAAGCTCTGTTATCTCCTTTGCGGACAGGCTTGCCCTGTTAAGATAGCCCTTGGAGCGTTGCACGAAAACAACCTTTATACTGCTATCCTTAACGAGCTCTGCCTTTATAGCGTCAAGGTTTAGTATTTTGCCGTCAATCAAATCAATCTGCTTGTACTTAATGCCAAACTCAGCAAGACAGCCCGGCTCACCTGCACCGTTTATACCTATCACACCGTCAAGGGTGTCGTAAGGCTTTCCAGCTACGGAAAGCATCGTATCACCGGGACGGAGCAGAGCAAACAAACCTATACCCAAAGCGTGGGTACCTGATACTATGCTGTGCCTTACAAAGCCGTACTCTTTACCAAAAGCCTTTGCAAAAGCTTTGTCGCACAGGTCACGGCCATCGTCGTTGTAGCCGTAGCCGTTGGTGGGTGCAAAATGTCTTTCTGCCAGTCCCAGCTCGGAAAACACGGCAAGAACCTTCTCGGTATTTATAACGGAAATCTCGTCAAAACGGCTGAAAACTTCCTTTAGTTCTTCATCGCACTCTCTTGCAAGGGTGCGTATTTTTTCAGATACTTTACTCATTCTATACCCTCGGTAACAAGTGCTGTAAGCAGCTTTTCGCAAGCCTCAACGTCGTTCAAATCAACGGTTTCAACGGGGGAGTGGATGTAGCGGGTAGGGATGGAGATACAGCCTGCGTGGCAACCGCCTGCCGCCAACTGCATAGAGTGGGTATCCGTGCCGCCCGCTTCAAGCACTTCGAGCTGGTACTTAATGCCCTTTTTCTTTGCACAGTCAACCATAGCGTTTACCATAAGCTGGGAGCATATAACGGAGGAGTCCTTAAGCTTTACGGCGGCGCCGTTGCCAAGCTTAATCTCCATAGCTCTTGCACCAACGGTGTCGCCTGTAGCGGTAACGTCGATGGCGATGGCGTAATCGGGACGGATATCAAAGGTGGCGGGCATAGAGCCGCGACAGCCTACCTCCTCCTGTACGGTAAATACGTAGTATGTGTCGTACTTGGGAGTCTTGGCGTTGATGGCAGATGCTGCGGCAACAGCACAGCCCAGCCTGTCATCGTGAGCCTTTGCGCTTATACGCTTATTCATAAGTCTGGTAAAGGAGGGAGCGAGGGAGCACAGGTCACCAACGGCAACCTTTTTAGCGGCATCCTTTTTGTTTTTGGCACCGATATCAATAACAAGGTCCTTAACCTTAAGCTCCTTGGCGCTTGCATCGGCAACTATTATACCCTTAAGTCCGTTTTCAAACCTTACCACGTTATAGGCAGAGTAAACTGCACTTATACCGCCAACGTTGCTTACACGGATATAGCCGTTATCGGTTATGTTGGTAACCATAAAGCCTATCTCGTCCATGTGAGCGGCTATCATAAGCTTTTTACTGCTGTCTGCACCCTTTTTGAAAACTATAAGGTTGCCCATAGCGTCACGGGTGATACTGTCAGCGTAAGGCTTAAGGTCAGCTTCTATTATGTCAGCAAGATAAAACTCTCTACCTGATACGGAGAAAGCGTTTGTATATTTCTTAATAAGGTCGTACATATTATATCTCCTTTCCATTATCGGCAACAAGTCTTGCCAGTGCAAGTACGGCTTCGAGGTCGGTTTTTTTAGCAAGGGATGAAGCGGAATGTATATATCTTACAGGGGCAGATATAGCCAAAACCCTGCTACCCTTTGCGGTAGTCTGAAACGCTCTGGAGTCGTTACCGCCTGCAACGGTGTTCTTAATCTGGTGCTTAACCTTGTTGGCTTTAGCCAGCTCAACTGCCTTGTCCACCAGACCCTTGTCGTAAATCGTACCACCGTCCATAATGCTAAGCACGGCACCCTCTCCTACGGCTGAAGCTCTTCTTTCGACGGCAACGCCGTTAAGGTCCCCTGCGGTAGTGCTTTCTATAACCACGCAGTAGTCGGGGTTAAGGGAATAAGCGGCGGTTTGGGCACCTCTGCAGCCTGTTTCCTCGCAAACGGTAAATACAAAAATAGTATCGTACTCACGCTCTTCCTTGATCATGGTGCAAAGGACGGCGCAACCAAAACGGTCGTCCAACGCCTTGGATTTAATAAAGCCGTCACCAAACTCCTCAAAGTTAGGCTCAAACACGCCGCAGTCACCAACGGAAACGTATTTCTTTGCAGTCGCCTTGTCGGTGCAACCTATATCAATATACATTTCGGAGATAGGGATACACATACCTCTCTCCTCAGGCTTTTGCAGGTGTATCGCTTTGGAAGCTACAACGCCAAGCAGTCTGTCGTCGCCCAGTACCATTCTCCTGCCGCCGATAACGCTGTTGTCGATACCGCCGATGGTGTCAAAATACAGATATCCGTCGTCGGATATATACTGTATCATAAACCCAACCTCGTCCATATGGGCGGCAAACATCAAAGGCTTGTCCGTATGCTTTTTACCCTTTTTGTAGGCGATAAGATTACCAACCTTATCGGTATACAGCTTTTCGCAATAGGGACTTATTTCTTGGATTATAGCCTCTCTTACCTCATCCTCCAGGCCGGAAGGACCGTAAAGATTACAAAGCTTTTTAGTCAAGTCTAACATACGTATCCCTCCTTAAAAAGACTCGGCAAGTGCCGCAAGAGCTCTGGAAACGTTCTGCACGTCGTCAAGGTTTGCCGTTTCTGCCTGCGTATGCATATTCTTAAGCGGCACGGAAATAAGGGCGGTAGGAACGCCTGAACGCAGTATTTGCAAAACCTGTGCGTTTGTGCCCGTTCTACCCGGCTCGCCAACTACCTGATAGGGTATACCCGATTCGTCTACTGCCTTCACAAAACGCTTTGTAAGGGGACGGGACGTGGTTCCCGAGAAGGATATAACGCCGCCTCTGCCAAGACGGTTATCCTCCTTACGCTTAGGAGACTCGGGAACGTAGGAGTTGGTAACGTCTATAGCAACAGCATAGTCGGGGTCGGCGGTAAAGCCCGCCGTTGCCGCACCTACGTAGCCAATCTCCTCGCCGCCGCTGAACTGGGCTATAACGTCTACGTTAATATCCTTGTCTCTCAGTATATCCAGTGCACCTAATATCGTACAAATACAAATCTTATCGTCAAAGCTCTTGCCAACAACGTGGTTGCCAAGAAGCTTTTCGGTAGTAGCCTTAAAGCTTGCAACGGTTCCTATAGGTGTGTTTTCCTCCAGGTATTCCTTGCTTCTGCCCGTATCGATCATCATTTCGGAAAGAAGCAGCTTAGTCTTGCTTCCGTTTTCCTTAAGGTGGGGCGGAGTAGACGCAAATACGCCCGATATACGCTCCTTACCGTGTATCCACACCTCAGCGGCAGAAAGAACCTTCGTGTCAATACCGCCGATGTTTGTAACCTTAAGAAAACCACCGTCGCATATCTGCTTTACCATAAAGCCTATCTCGTCCAGATGGGCGTCAAACAAAAGCTTAGGTGCGTTTTCCTTACCGCAACGCTTTATACCTACAAAGCTGCCCGTAGGGGTAGTGAATATTTCGTCAAACATATAGCCAAACTTTTCCTTAAGCTCATCAAAGGCCATATGCTCTCTGCCTGAAACTGCGCACATTTCAGTAACCGTTTTTACTCTTTCAAAAAGCTCCATGTAATCCTCCTTTATAGTGCGTTTACAATTGTCTTAAAATGGTTGCCGCGTTCCATAAAATTTTTGTATTTATCAAAGCTTCCCGCCGCAGGAGACAGAATGATAATATCCCCTTCTGTGGCGATGCCTGTCGCTTTTGCAACAGCCTCCTCCATATTATCGGCTTCCAAAACCGTCCCCTTATAATCGGATGACTCCAAAGTTGCCTTAAGACGTGGCTTGGTGTCGCCCATCAAAACGCATGCCTTAACCTTGTTGCAGAACACCTCACCGAGAGGCTCTGTAGGCAGGTTCTTGTCATAACCGCCTGCAATAACAATAAGTTTTTGCTTAAAGGCGTTAAGCGCTGCAATCGTCCTTGTAGGACTGGAGTCGATAGAGGAGTTGTAGTATTTTACTCCGTCCTTGCTTCTTACAAACTCAATGCGATGCTCCACACCGCCAAAGCTTTTTGCGAGCTTTACGATGCATTCCTTGTTTACGTAATCTTCTACAGCGGCAATAGCGGCGGCGTAATTCTGGCGGTTGTGCGCCCCTGGTAGCAGTATATCGCTATCGGCAAGGATAAGCTCGCCCTTCCTGTATATACCGTCGGTACGTATGCTGTAGTCACCGCACTCACAGCCAAAGGTAATAACCTTTCCGTTGCATTCGTCAACCATCTGTGCGGTAATGGGGTTGGATGCGTTAAGCACGGTTTTTCCGTCGGCACCCTGGTGCTTAAAAATTGTTTTCTTTGCCTCTGTGTATTCCTCCATGCTGTTGTGCCAATCCAGATGGTTTGGCGACACGTTGGTAATAACGGCTATATGGGGCGATACGTTCATTTTCATAAGCTGAAAGCTTGACAGCTCTACAACGGCAAAGTCATCGGAAGCAATCTCACCAAGCTTTGCAAAAAGATTGTTACCGATATTACCGCCAAGGTGTACTTTTTTACCTGCCAGTTCCAGAAGCTTTGCAATAAGGGTGGTGGTTGTAGTCTTGCCGTCACTGCCTGTTACGGCAATAATCTTACAGGGACAAAAGCGGAAAAACTCCTCCATCTCGGTACTTATGTAAACACCCTTGTTTTTTGCGTTTACAATATCCTTTTCAAACTGCTTTATGGCAGGGGAAAGAAAAAGCATATCCTCGTCGACGTTTTTAAGATAATCGTCACCCGTTATAATTCTGGCACCAACCGAGGCAAGCAGCTCACCGTGCTCCCTGCAGGCGGCATCCTTAAGGTCACGGACGGTAATGCTTTTTGCAACGGAGGACAGTGCCTTTATAACAGGTAAGTTGCTTATGCCCAGTCCCACGAAGCCTATGTTTTTGCCTTTGTAATAATCAATATAATTTTGCATTGTAAAATCTCTCCAATCATATTAATTATATACTAAAATAAAAAATAATCAACTGTTTGACAAAAATAATTTTATGTAGTATAATAATTCTAAGCAACCGTGCCGAACAGTCGCGCTGCGACATACCGAAAGGTCTCGCGGTGAGGAAAGTCCGGGCTTCACAGGGCAGGATAACGGATAACATCCGCCGAAGGCGACTTCAGGGCAAGTGCAACAGAAATATACCGCCGTGTTTTACACGGTAAGGATGGAAAGGCGAGGTAAGAGCACACCGGTGTGTTGGAGACAGCACAGCCATGTAAACCCTATCCGAAGCAACACCGCATATGAGGGCGTTAATGCTTGCCCGGCAGCCCTCGAAGGTGGCAAGGAAGCATGCGGCAACGTATGCTCAAGATAGATGACTGTTTAAGACAGAACCCGGCTTACAGGTACGGTTGCTTTATTTCTTATTATGTTTTTGTGTTGACCTTTTATGGCGCTTGGTGTATAATAAGGAAAATAATTGAGAGTGGGATATTGATATGCTTATAAAACTTGAACAGTGCAGGCCTGATATAAAGGAGCTTGAGGAGGGCATTGCCCAGCTTCGCCAATCGGTAGGTGCTGACGCTTTGGTAGAGGAAGTAAGAGCATTGGAGGAGCAGACTAACGCTCCTGACTTTTGGTCAGACCCTGACGGCGCCCAGCGTTTGCTTCGCACGCTTAAGGGCAGAAAAAGCGTTTTGGACTCCTTTCTTAGTCTGGAAAACGGCTTTAATTCCTTTGCAGAGCTTTACGATATGGCTATAGAGGACGATGACGAGGATCTGGTTGACGACCTTTTGGCAGAGCTTTCGTCGATAAAAAAGCAGTACGAGGAGGAAAAGATACGCATACTGTTATCGGGTGAGTATGATAACAGCAATTGCATTATATCTATCCACCCGGGTGCAGGCGGTACCGAGGCGCAGGATTGGGCGCAGATGCTGTACAGGCTTTATACCAGATATGCAGAGCGTAAGCGTTATAAGATTAAGGTTTTGGATTATCTGGACGGTGACGAGGCAGGTATAAAAAGCGTTACTTTTTTGGTTGAGGGCGAAAACGCCTACGGCTACCTTAAGGGTGAAAACGGTGTGCACCGCCTTGTCCGTGTGTCTCCCTTTGATGCATCGGGCAGAAGACATACCTCCTTTGCATCGGTTGAGGTAATGCCGGAGTTTAATGACGATATGTCGATTGAAATAAAGGAAGAGGATATCAAGGTTGACCATCACCGTTCCAGCGGTGCAGGCGGTCAGCACGTTAATAAAACCGACTCTGCAGTAAGAATAACCCACTTGCCTACGGGTATTGTGGTAAACTGTCAGACCGAGCGTAGCCAGGTTCAAAACCGTGAAACGGCAATGAAAATGCTTAAAAGCAAGCTCCTTGAGATAAAGGAGAGAGAGCAGCTTGATAAGATTGACGATATAAAGGGCGTAAAGCTTAATATAGAGTGGGGCAGTCAGATTCGCTCCTACGTGTTTATGCCTTACACTTTGGCTAAGGATAACCGCACGGGCTATGAAACGGGTAATATCTCTGCGGTAATGGATGGCGAAATCGATGGATTTATCAGCGAATATCTTAAAATGAAGTGTCAAGCCTAAAAATAAAGTCTAAAATGATAGTAGTTAATAATTCAGGAGGTTTTTAAGTATGAACAAAATCAAGATGATAGCAGGTGCATTTTTGGTATTGCAAGCCTTTTGTTTTCTTGTGCATTTGTTTTTGTCAGGTGCCAGCATCAAGAAAAAGGCGATAGTATTTGGTATGCTTGCGGCAGGAGTGGGCGCGGTTGGTACCTATCTTGTTCTTAAGGGTGCCAAGGATTACACCCCTGAGGTTGAGTGCTGCTGTACCGAGGGTGCAGACGACACGGGCTTTGTTATGGAAGAGGTTGATGAGCTTGAGGATATAGACTGCAGCTTTGTCGGCGGCGATATCATCGAGGATATAGAAGACTAGTTCAGGACTGTTTGTTAGAAAGGGCGGTTTTTAGTGAAAAAAGGCGGTATATCTGTACAAACCGAGAATATATTTCCCGTAATAAAAAAGTGGCTTTATTCCGATAAGGACATATTTGTGCGTGAGCTTGTTTCCAACGCTTGTGATGCGGTTACCAAGCATAAGCGTCTGGTTTCTCTTTCCGAGGCGGAGGAGAGCAGGGAGGAATACAAGGTTCAGGTAATAATTGATAAAGAGCTTAAAACCCTTGTCGTAAAAGACAACGGTATCGGTATGAGTGAGGAAGAGGTTGATAAGTACATCAACCAGATAGCCCTTTCCGGTGCCCTTGACTTTGTTTCCAAGTACGAGGGTGAGGACAGCAAGGGTGGCGGCATTATAGGCCATTTCGGTCTGGGCTTTTACTCTGCGTTTATGGTTGCGGACAACGTTGAGATAAAAACAAAGTCCTATACCGATGCAGTTGCCGTTCAGTGGGATTGCAAGGAAAACGGCGAGTACGAGATGACCCGGGGAATAAAGGCAGACAGAGGCACGGAGATTGTACTGCATATTGCCGAGGGTGAGTATGAGTATCTGGATTACGAAAAGCTGAAGAGTGTTCTTGAAAAATACTGTGCCTTTATGTCCTGTCCCATATATTGCTGTGAGGGCGACAAGGAGGAGCTTATAAACGAGGTGGTGCCTGCGTGGCAAAGGTCTCCCTCCGAGCTTAGCGACGAGGACTATAATGCCTTATACAAAAAGCTGTTTAACGACTACCGTGACCCCTTGTTTTACGTTCACGTCAATGCAGACTATCCCCTTAACTTTAAGGGTATACTTTATTTTCCCTCTATGCGTAATAATATGGAAAGCAACGAGGGCTGTATAAAGCTGTTTTATAACTCTGTTTTCGTTGCTGACAATATTAAGGAGATTGTACCCGACTATCTGTACAATCTCTGCGGTGTTCTGGACTGTCCCGAGCTGCCCTTGAACGTTTCCCGCAGCTACCTTCAGGACAACGCCTATATCCGCAAGCTGTCTACTCATATAGTCAAGAAGCTGGCGGACAAGCTTATCAAGCTTAAAAATGACGATTTTGAAAAATACTGTGCTTTGTGGGATGTTATCAAGCCTTACATAGAGTATGGCTCTATGAAGGACGGCAAGTTTTATGACAGAGTATATCAGGGGATGCTTTTGAAGTCTACCGAGGGTAAATACACAGCCCTTTCCGAGTTGATTCCTGACAATACGGATAACTCCGAGGAAACAAAGCTATATTATACCACCGACCCTAAGCAGCAGTCTTATTACGTGGACCTTTACACAGATAAGGGAATAACTGTTTACGTGCTTGATGCTATCGTAGACACCCAGTTTGCCGCATTCTTGGAAAGTAAGAAAAGCGGACTTAAGTTTTTGCGTGTGGATGCCGCAGTGGACGATATAGGCACAGACGCCGAGGATAACGATAAGCTTCGCAGTCTGTTTGCCGAGGCAACGGGTCTTGAGGGTGCAAAAATAAGCTTTGCCGACCTGGGTGCAGATGCGGCACCTGCTCTTATCCGTCAAGGCGAGGAGGGCAGACGCTTTGCCGATATGATGCGTATGTATTCTGCTATCAACGCCACGGGCGGAGACGTACCTACGGACGAGGAGCTTGTTGTAAACACCGCCTCTGTCTCTGTGGTTAAGCTTAACGCTATGGAAGAAGACAAGGCAAAAAACCTGGCAAAGCATTTCTATCTCTTGGCGATAGTAGCAAGCAGAGCCCTTAGCGCAGAGGAGCTTAAGGCTTTCCTTGAGACTAACAGGCTGATAACCGAATTGCTTTAACCGATAAACTATGAAAGGAGTACGGCTATGGATTTAACAGGATTGCCAAGCCTATTTGTGAGCTTTCTATCCAACAAGCTTAATATTCAGGGCTGTTCTCCTTTAACGGTCAACGAGTATTGCAGCGACCTTCGTTGCTTTTTCAGGTATATAATTTCAAAACGCACAAACACCCCTGAAAAGGATGTGGATATTTCCATTGTTGATGCGGCTTTTGCGGACTCAGTTGGCTCTGATGAGATATACGGCTATCTTTTTGACCTTGCTCAAAGGAAAAGATCCAAGCCTACCAGAAGCCGCAAGCTGTCTGCTATAAAAGCTTTTTACAAATACCATTCGGCAAAATCTCATCAGCTTAAAAATAACCCTGCCCAGGACGTGGATGCACCTAAGCTTGATTCCACGGTTCCTAAAGTGCTTAGCCTCAAGGAAGCACAGATGCTTATTTCCTCCTTTGATAAAAGCGACCCCAATTATAAAAGAAATCTCTTTATTGTGCTTGCTTTTTTGAATTGCGGTATGCGTTTATCGGAGCTGGCAGGTATAGACCTTACGGATATCGACTCGGACTACAGGCACTTTTCTGTCCGTGGTAAGGGTAACAAGGTAAGAACCTTGTATTTCAACGACGTGTGCAGACAGGCGCTTATAGATTATCTTATGGTACGTGAAAGCGTTGCACGCTCCCGTGGGAGAAGCATAAAGGACAAAAACGCCCTCTTGCTTTCTACCGAGGGCAACCGTATGTCCGTAAAAACCATACAGTGGATGATAAACAGGCAGTTTAAGCTTTGCGGATTGGATAAACGAGGCTTTTCCGTGCATAAGCTAAGGCATACTGCAGCCACCCTGATGTACAACGAGGGCGGTGTTGATATATTGTTGCTTAAGGAGATATTGGGTCACTCCAAGGTCAGCACAACCCAGATTTATACCCACGTAAGACCAGGCGGTATACAGGTTGCCCTTAGCAATAACCCTCTTAATATGAACTTTACGCCCACCCATAAACGCCGTAGAAAGCGTGCTAAAAAAACACCTGTACAAAAAAAGCCCCTTTTTGTAATTACAAATACCCTAAAGGAAAAGTACGGTATTAAAACCGAAGATTGAGGAATACAAAATGCTTACAGTAAAACACACTATAACGGGATACGATGTGTTGCCCAACGGATATATAAAGCCCTCTGCTATGCTTAAATATATGCAGGACGGTGCAACGATGGATGCGGCAGGAGCAGGTGCGGATTACGATTCTCTCCGTAGCAGGGATATGATTTTTGTTGTATCCAAGGTTTTGGTTAACTTTGTAAACACTCCTAAGGTTGACGACGTGCTGGAGATAAGAACCTGGAATAGCGGCACCCAGGGCGTATCCTTTATACGTAACTACGTAATGACGGTTAATGATCGGGTGGTTGGCACTGCAACAACCAGATGGGTTCTGGTAAGCTATTCTGCAAGGCGTATTTTGCGTCCCGACGCTTTGTTTACAGATCTGTCGTCCAACGTTGACGAGCTGTTACCGCTGGAGCCTTCACGCCGTTTAAGGCTTATGGAAGGAATAGCCCCCAAGGAGGCTAAGTATACAGCCAGCTTTACGGATATGGATACCAATTACCACGTAAACAACACCAGATACGGTGATTTGATTGTTGATTACAGTGCTTTGGATATGGTAAAAAACAGGGTATCCGAGTTTGAGATACATTTTGTAAGCGAGCTTAAAGCAGGTCAGACGGTAAGCCTGTCTTCCACTGCAGAGGGTAACGCTTCTGTTGTTACAGCAGTAAAAGACGACGGTTTACAGGTGTTTACATCCCGCATCAGCGTGGAAAGCCTTTAGCGTTAAACAGAAAGAGAGATGCTTTTAATGGCGAATATACTTACAAAACTTATTGCACAAAACAAAAAAGCACATCACGATTACTTTGTGGAGGATACCTTTGAAGCAGGTATCGAGCTTTGCGGTACGGAGGTTAAATCTCTCCGTGCAGGCAGAGTTAACCTTAAGGACTCCTTTTGTCAGATAAAAAACGGCGAGATTTTTGCCTACGGTATGCACATCAGTGCCTATGAAAAGGGCAACATTTTTAACCGTGACCCCGTTCGTCCCCGTAAGCTTCTTATGCATAAGCGTGAGATACAACGGCTGTTTGGCCTGGTGGGTCAAAAGGGATATTCAATTATCCCCCTTAAGCTGTACTTCCACGGCAAGTGGGTAAAGATAGAAATAGGACTTTGTAAGGGTAAAAAGCTTTACGATAAGCGAGAGTCCGAGGCTAAAAAAAGCGCTCAGCGTGATGCTGAGCGTGCAGGCAAGCTATAAAACTACATTAATTTGATACAACACAAGTAGAGACCGGCGTTCTCGACGGTCCTAAACTTTGTGGCGTAGGTCTTTTTGATATTATTGAAAATCAACAAACAAGGGGCTGCCTAACCAGACAGCCCCATCATCATATTATAATTGAAGCTCCATTTTTACGTGGGGTATCCCATCATCCAAAAACACATCAGAGCATACCTTAAAACCCGCTTTTTCATAAAAGCCTGTGGCATAGCACTGTGCCTCTATATAGACAGTTTTAGGACTAAACAGCCTTTTAGCGGCGGCAATACCCTCGTTAAGCAGTGCCAGACCGTAGCCCTTACCTCGCTCCGTGGTGATAATCCTGCCTAACCTTGCTGTGGAGTCATCTTTCTGAAACAGGCGCAGGTAGGCTTTAATCTCGCCATTTTCCTCGATATAAAGATGGTGGGCGCCGTAATCAAGACCGTCTATGTCCTGATAAGGACAGCTTTGCTCAACTACAAATACTGCCATCCTTGCCCTTAGTATTTCGTACAGTTCCATTTGAGAGAGCCGGTCAAAGCTTTTCAAAACAAAATTCATACCGTCCACCTGCATCGTAAAATTCCTTGCTTATTATATAACAAAACCTTTTGCAGGTCAATAGGGAGGTGACCTTTTTGCAAGACCGATACTATTCCTTAAATAGATATATGCACGAGCTTTTTGGTGAAAAGGTGTACAAGCTTGCTATAGACCTTGGCTTAAGCTGTCCAAACAGGGATGGCACCCTTGATACAAGAGGCTGTATTTTCTGCCATAACGGCTCTGCGCATTTTGCAAAAAACAACCCTGACGTTAACCAAAGCATTGAGGACGCAAAGCTGTTAATAAAGGACAAAACCAAGGCAAAGCGTTTTATAGCCTACTTCCAAAGCTATACAAATACCTACGCTCCTGTAGAATACCTTGAAAAAGTGTTTACTACTGCATTAAGCAGGGAAGATATAGCGGCAATATCCATAGCCACCAGACCGGACTGCCTGCCACCGGATGTAATTGCTCTGTTGGCAAGACTTAACAAAATAAAGCCCGTGTGGGTAGAGCTGGGATTGCAAAGCACAAAGGAAGAAAGCGTAAAATATATCAGGCGTTGCTATCCCAACAATGTATACGAAAATGCGGTAAGGTGCTTAAATAAAGCAGGTATCGAGGTTATTACCCATATAATAATCGGCTTGCCGGGTGAAGATAAAAAGGACGTGCTTTCCACCTTGGATTATGCCGTAAAGGCAGGAACAAAAGGGGTAAAGCTACAGCTCTTACATATACTTAAGGAGACGGATTTATATACCGATTATCAAAAGGGATTGTTTAAGTGCCTTGATATTGACGGGTATATGGATATTCTGTTTGCTTGCATTAAAAGACTGCCAAAGGATATAGTAATACACCGCCTGACGGGTGATGCCCCTAAGGCGTATCTGGTAGCACCCCTTTGGAGTGCAGATAAAAAGACTGTAATCAACACCATCAACAGAGAGATGAAGCTAAGAGATATCAGACAGGGAATCCGTTTGAATAATCAGTAATCAATTTTAAGGCGAGTAAATGATAAAGAAAGATGCTTTAAGGTGGGGATTTTGTCAAGCACCGTCATATCGAACAACATAGGCTTTTTGTTACCGCAGTTGTCGGCACTGTTGATGTGCAGATACTCAAGCATGGAGCTTTCCAAGGTATCAATGCTTTTTAGCTTGCTTGTTGCCGAAAATGACATCACTTTCAGCTCGGTGTTGTTTGTCATATCCCAAAGACTCTCAAGGGAGTTATTCCAAAATATAAAAAGGCATTTCAGATTTTTGAAATTTGAAAGTGCAGACAAGTCGTTGATTTTCGGGCATTTGAAAAGATAAAGCACCTCGGTGCTGTCTTGTAAAAACGGCGCAACATAAAGAAAATGCGCCTGATCAAATCCGTTTAACAAAACATTTTTTGTATCCCCGTTCAATATCGCCTCTTTTAACGATTTGATATCGTAACTTCCGTATCTTTCTCGGTAGTCGTTATAAGCAACAGTTTGCTTTTCGGCTTCCGTTGCAGGCTTTGTAACCAAAAGCTTCATATCGTAATTCAGCCTGTAATACTCCGGATAAAACATATCCAACTTTGCGTCAGGTGCCAAAATCGGGTTTCTTGTAGCACCAGCCTCGAAGTATTTGCTGTTACATATATAAACAAATCTTTTTTTCATAATACACCTCGCTTTTAGTTGAATATGATATTAACACAAAACAGACAGAAGGACAAGTCCCTCTGTCTGTTTCTGCTTAAAATTTAATTTGTTCTTTGCCGATAACAAGCTTTTTAAGGCCTTCCTCGGAGGGAACGGAATACATATAGTCCTGCATCAGCTTTTCCATAATAGACCTTAAGCCTCTTGCACCTGTCTTAAGCTCAAAGGCTTGCTTTGCAATAAGCTCAGCGGCTTCGTCCGTAAACTCAAGCTCAACGCCGTCAAGGGCGAAAAGATGCTTGTACTGCTTAAACAGGGAGTTTTTAGGCTCCTTTAATATCTTAACAAAAGCCTCTGTATCCAAAGGAGTCAGGGAAGTGATAACGGGTATACGACCCACAAGCTCGGGAATGATACCGTACTTAACCAAATCGTGGGGAGTAACCTCTTTAAGGATGTTTTCCTTTTTAAGCCTGCTGTTGCCAACCGTGCTGTTAAAGCCTATAAGCTGTTTACCCATACGCTTTTCGATAACAGCCTCCAAGCCGTCAAAAGCACCGCCGCAAATAAACAGAATGTTTTTTGTGTCTATCTGTATAAACTCCTGGTTAGGATGCTTGCGTCCGCCCTGAGGAGGAACGTTGGAAACAGTGCCCTCGATAATCTTAAGCAAAGCCTGTTGAACGCCCTCGCCCGAAACGTCACGGGTGATAGAGCGGTTTTCACTGCGTCTGGATATCTTATCAACCTCGTCGATGTAGATAATACCAAGCTCAGCCTTTTGAATATCAAAGTCTGCCGCCTGTATCAGACGAAGCAGAATGTTTTCCACATCTTCGCCTACGTAACCTGCTTCTGTAAGGGTGGTGGCATCTGCAATAGCGAAGGGAACGTCCAAAAACTTAGCCAAGGTTTGGGCAAGCAGGGTTTTACCAACGCCCGTAGGACCAAGAAGCAAAACGTTGCTTTTGTCCAGTTGTACCTCGTCTCCGTCCTTCTTCCAGCTTGCCTTGTCCTTTTTCTTGCTTTTATCAAGGGAAAGGACACGCTTGTAATGGTTGTAAACCGAAACGGCAAGGGTACGCTTTGCATCGTCCTGCCCGATAACGTAGTTATCAAGCATCTCCTTAATGTCCTTAGGCTTTGGCAAGGTTTCAAGAGTCAAGCCAAGCTCTCCGGCACCGCCGCTGCGTTTCATATAGGTCTCGTTAAACGCATTGTAAACCGTAAAGGAGGTGTTAAGACAATCCTCGCAAATGTTAACGTGCTGTTTTTCGATTATTATATCAACCAGCGGAACGCCCGATATACCGCAAACCTCGCAGGAGCTGGTTTCATCCAGCGTGGTTTTTATGCCTCTACCGTTATTATTATGATTAGCCATCTTATCTCTTTTCTATAACCTTATCAATCAAACCGTATGCACACGCCTGTTCAGCAGTAAGATAGTTATCTCTGTCGGTGTCCTTTTCGATAACCTCAATAGGCTGACCGGTGGATTTTGCAAGAAGCTCGTTAAGTCTCTTTTTGGTGCTTTGTAAATGTTCAGCGTGAATAAGAACGTCACTGGCCTGACCTCTTGCACCGCCAAGGGGCTGATGTATCATAACAGTGCTGTTGGGAAGGGCATATCTCTTGCCCTTTGCACCTGCCGCAAGGAGGAAAGCACCCATGCTGGCGGCCATGCCCATACACATTGTAGACACGTCGCACTTGATAAAGTTCATCGTGTCGTATATTGCCATACCCGCAGTAACGCTACCGCCGGGGCTGTTGATGTACAAATAAATGTCCTTTTCGGGATCCTGTGCTTCAAGATAAAGAAGCTGTGCTACAACAACGGAAGCAGACGCATCGTTTACCTCGTCGGACAAGATAACTATTCTGTCATTTAATAAACGGGAAAAAATATCATAAGCTCTTTCGCCACGCTCGGTAGCTTCAACAACGTTTGGTACTAATGCCATAATATTTTCCTTTCTGAATTAATGCTTACTTAGCAGCGTTTTCAACTATAAAGTTAACTGCCTTTCTCAAAACGATATCCTCGCTGATGGTAGCGGGAGCGATAGTAGCCTTAACCTTTTCAAGCTCGGTCTTGTAGCCGTCAGCAATTTTTGCGTATTCTGCCTCAAGGTCTTCCTCGGTAGCAACAATGCTCTCGGCTTTAACAACCTCAGCAAGAGCAAGTCTTATCTTAAGCTGTCTTTCGGACTGAGCTCTGAAGCTCTCACGAAGCTGCTCAAGAGTCTGACCTGTGTACTGGAAGAACAGGTCAAGATTGCCGCCCTGCATCTGAAGTCTGTAGTCGTAATCTCTTACGTTAGCGTCGATTTCGTCCTCGATCATAGGAGCGGGAACGTCAACATCGGTGTTAGCAAGAAGGTCGTCAAGAAGAGCTTCCTCATATGCGTAGTTTGCAGACTTTTCCTTCTTTGCTTCTATCTTAGCCTTGATGTCGGCTTTGTATTCATCAAGAGTATCAAACTCAGATGCTTCTTTTACAAACTCGTCGTCAAGTTCGGGAAGGTCAGTTCTCTTAACCTCGTGAAGAACTATCTTAAAGATAGCGTCCTTGCCTGCAAGGTTTTCAGCACCGTATTCCTCGGGGAACTTAACGTTTATGTCAAAGCTGTCGCCAATGGTCTTGCCGATAATCTGTTCTTCAAAACCGGGGATAAAGTTACCGGAGCCAAGCTTAAGGGGATACTTTTCAGACTTGCCGCCTTCAAAAGCAACGCCGTCAACAAAGCCTTCAAAATCAATAACAGCCTCGTCACCCTCTGCTGCAACACCTTCGGTAAGGGTGCTTACACGGGCAAGACGCTTTCTTGCTGCTTCGATTTCTTCGTCAATTTCGCTGTCCTCAACAACAACTGCTTCCTTAACAGCGCTAAGTCCCTTGTACTTGTTAACGGTTACAACAGGCTTAACGTAAACCTTTGCCTTAAGTACAACGCCGTTTTCGTCGATGGTATCAAGCTCAACTTCGGGTCTGGAAACAACGTCAATACCTGCCTCTTCAACCGCTACCGCATAAACGTCGGGAAGAAGTGCATCAAGAGCGTCGTTGTAGAAAATATCAGCGCCATACATTTTTTCGATAATATGCTTAGGAGCCTTACCGCGTCTGAAACCGGGGATGTTTATCTTGGAGCACTGCTTGCGATAAACGTTCATAACCTCACGGTCAAAGTCTTCCTTTGCTATGTGCAAGGTAAGCTCCTTTAAGTTTGTACCAACATCTTTTACTTCTTTCAAGCTCATTGTCATAAACCTCCATTTTAACTATATAAGTATATCATTACCATTTTATACTATTTTTCAGATTTGTCAACTGTTTATCCCAATAATAATTGAATTTATGGTTAATTTCAGCGAAAAATAATAATATCTATTGAAAATATTATATACTTTAGGTATAATACATATATACGCGTGTTTATACAAAGGGAGATATTTATGTCAAAGTACGATTTTAACGATAAAACCTCTGAGGAGCACTATTTCAGCACGCCGGGCAGTCAGCCTGCACAGGCGGCAGAAAAAAAGAGCGGCGTTTCTGATTTTGAGGCTTCCTTGCAAAGCTTTTCCTCGGCAGACGTCAGTAAAAAAAGACGCAGAAAAAAGCGTAAGCTTGGCGTAAACGGTATAATAAGGCTTATCGCTTTGTGCGTTTGCATCGGCGTACTGGTTTTTTCGGTAGCAAAAATAATAGATAGGGTAAACGACCTTTCCGCAGCAAAGGATTACTATAACAATTTGCTTAACGATGACACCGGCTCTGAGCTTCCTGCTATAAAACCCTCACGCCCTGTGTCTCCTGCCAAGGACCTTCTTACTTTTTTAGGCAGTGACAACGGCGGTATTGAGATGGTTGATACGGACACCCGAAATTACTACGATTTTCTCAGGGAAAGGTATTACAAAGCAAAGGCTGATAATTCTGATTGTATAGGATTTATTGCGGTTTCCAACACCTCGATCTGTTATCCTATAATGAAAACTGTCAACAACGATTATTATCTCCATCACACTCCCGAAAGGGAAGTGAAAAAAGCAGGATCCATTTTCGCCGATTACCGTCTCAGCGATGATTACGACAAGAATATGAATACTATCATATACGGCCACTGTATGACCAACGGTGAAATGTTTCGTCCGATCAAGTGGTTTTTCGATAGTGAGACAAGATATACCCAGGCACAGGAAATGGAAATAACCGTAGTTACTGAAAAAGCGGTTTATATTTACGAGTACTTTTCAGGCTATCGTTCTGAGGGTGCTTACTTTATAAACACCTTTACGGATAAATCCAATAAGACCGCTTATTACAACTTTTTGAAGAATATCCGTGCCCGCAACACTATATCTAAAAGCGTTGGGTATAACGGCAACTCTAAAATTATCACTCTGGTAACCTGTACAAACCTTGCATCTAAGCCTGACGAGCGCTACGTGCTCCACGGAATACTTGACAAATATTTTGAGTTTGAAAGTTAGTTAATCGGAAACGAAAAAACGAGCAAGTGGCAAAGCCACTTGCTCGTTTTATGTTTTAATTACCGAAACTAATTCTGCTCGTCGATATACTTAATTACGTCGCCAACGGTAAGAAGACGGGGAAGAACCTCTTCATCAAATTCTATATCAAAGGTATCCTCGCACAAAACAACCAAATCAGCAAGCTCTAAAGAGTTAAAGCCCAAATCGTTTACAAAAGAAGCCTCGGGAACGATAGCATCGGGAGAGATGCTCATTTCTTCAACTAAAAGTTCTTTGAATTTTTCAAACATAACACTAATCCTTCCAAATTGTAAATATTAAAGCATATAACGCTTAATCTTCTGAGAAGATGTTTTTTCAAAATCGTTTTTGCGTATCTCGATATTTCTTATCTGCTTGAAGGAGGGAAGCTTATCGTTTACAGACAAAACGTCTTCCTTCAGCTTGGCTTGTATCTCGTCGTCATCCAAAGCAAGCACCTCGTCAACAGGTACTATTATTGCTGTGATAACAGGCTCGTCAAGCTCGTTATTGCGGGCAACAACTGCACATTCCTTTATCGTATCAAGCCTTAGCAGATATTCCTCAATTTCCTCGGGGTAAACGTTTTTACCGTTGGAAAGTATAATCAAATTTTTCTTTCTGCCTGTAATGTAAAGGTATCCGTCCTCGTCCAGATAACCGATATCCCCTGTACGGAAATAACCGTCATCGGTAAAGGCGTCCTCTGTGGCTTCGGGATTTTTATAATAGCCAAGCATAACGTTGTCGCCCTTAACTATTATCTCGCCGTGCTCACGGGTCTCTGCATAAACCTCACAGCCCGCAGACTCTTTAAGAATCTTTACGTCACAGCACTTAACGGGCAGACCGATGGAAGCGTATTTTACCTTGGTGTAGGGGTTTACGGCAACCAGAGGAGAGCACTCCGTTATACCGTAGCCTTGGTAAAGGTTAATACCAAACTCCTCAAATCTACGCACAAGCTCTTCGTCCAACGCCGCACCGCCGCAGATGATGCTTTTAATCCTGCCGCCTAAGGCACTAATTACCTCAGAGAATATGGGACGGCGTATATCAAGCTTAACCTTCCTCAGTCCCTTGGTTATCTTAACCGCTTTATTAATTGTGCCTTCCTTGCCTTTTTTTCTTATCTCGTCACTGATACGCTTGAAAATCGTTTGCACAAACAAGGGAACGAGAACAAGACCCGTGGGCTGAAAACGCTTAAGGTTACGCATAACGTACTTGATGCTGTTGTTTATACAAATTGTAGCTCCTACTATGATTATGGCAATCTGAATTGTGGTTTCGTAAGTATGGTGCATGGGGAGCACGGAAAGGAACACGTCCTCACCGGTGTAGGGGGTATAATTAGCGCAACACCATGCGTTGGAAAGCAGATTGCGTTGAGAAAGCATAACGCCCTTGCTGGTGCCTGTTGTGCCGCTGGTAAATATAAGGGCAGCCATTGCATCAACGTCGTAGTCCAATTCATATATACCAAGAAAGCCTGCACCGATCAGGTGTCTGCCGTAAGCAACAAGCTCGTAAAAATTAAAAAACTTGTTATCCCTGAAGTTTTCGTATCCGTTTTTACGGGGAACATATGCTTCCTCGTCAAGCTCAACTATATACTTGACGTCAAGAGAAGAAAGCTGTTCAGAAAGCTTAGCCTTGTAGGTGGGGGAAACGAATACCGCATCACACTCAGCAAGGGTTATAAAATTAGCAATTTGCTCAGGCATTAATTCTTTATCAATAGGAACGATAACGGCGCCGGCACAGATGGTACCAAGATATGTCTGCAGCCATTCAGCCCTGGATTCGGATATAAGAGCTATTCTTTTATTTTTAAGACCTAAAGCATAAAGTGCGGTAGAAAGGTTGAGAACGTTGTCAGAAAATTGCTTATAAGACAGCTCGCGAACCTCATCCTTGTTAACGATATATTTGTAAAAAGTTTTATCTCCGCGCTTTCCCATAGAAGTTATTAATGTTCTAAAATCAGCGTATGCGGGGAATCTATCTTTTACGTTGTATTTCTTCAAATCATAAACCTCCATGTTAAAAATACAATGTCATTATACCTAGTTTTGCAATAAAAGTCAATACCTCGGTATAAAAAAAGCCTTTGGTGGTATATTATGCATCGGGGTGATAGAATGAAAAGTAACTATATCGAATACACAGAAAACCGTGCAAAACGGACGCCGTGCGCCGCAAACTGCGTTAAAGCCTTTTTTGTGGGTGGGGCGATTTGTATCCTTGGAGAGCTGTTGGGAGACTGGTATATGTACCTGGGAGCAGGCGAAAAGGACGCCCGTACCCTGGTGTCTGTATCCCTTGTGTTTTTAGCAGGGCTGCTTACGGGTATAGGTGTATTTGACAGAATAGGCAAGTTTGCAGGGGCAGGTACCCTGGTGCCCATAACAGGCTTTGCAAACGCAATAGCGGCTCCTGCCATCGAAAACAAAACAGAGGGTAAAATCAACGGTGTTTGCTCTAAGATGTTTGTTATTGCAGGCCCCGTTATCGTGTTCGGAACTCTTTCTTCTGCCATATACGGACTTATATATTATATTGTTACAAAGGTGCTGTAAATGATTAAACTTATTAAATACGAGGATATTTACGTTGAGGAACGGGCAAGCATAGTAGGGAAAACAGAGAAGGCAGGACCCCTTTCCTCATATTTTGATATGTGTGAGGAGGACGAGTATTTCGGCACCGATACCTGGGAAAAGGCTGAGAGCGAAATGACCCATCGCTGTATAAACCTTCTCCTGGCTAAAAGAAAAATCAAGCCTGAGGACATAGATTTAATATGCGGCGGCGACCTTCTTAACCAATGCGTTGCCAGTAGCTTTGGTATAAAGGAAAGCGGCGTGCCTTATCTTGGCTTGTACGGAGCCTGCTCCACCTTTGCTGAGGCTGTGCTGTGTACCGCAACCTTTATTAAAGCAGGTGCAATAGACAAGGGTATAGCCCACGCCAGCTCTCACTTTTGCTCCGCAGAAAAGCAATACAGATTTCCTTTGGAATACGGCGGACAGCGGCCGCCAACCTCCCAGAACACGGTAACAGGCTGCGGCTCGGTGCTGTTATCCCGAACACCCTCTGCTATAAGGGTGTCAGATGCCTTGGTGGGGCGGATAGTTGATGCGGGTATTACTGATGTAAATAATATGGGTGCCGCTATGGCAAAGGCGGCGGCCGACAGCATAAAAAGATATTTCCTGTACAGCGGAAAAAAGGCAAAGGATTTTGATATTATAGCTACAGGTGACTTGGGCAGGGAAGGCTACGAGCTGTGCTCGGAGCTGTTGGGTAACTCCATACCCGGCCTTGCCGACAGGTTTACCGATTGCGGTATGCTTATATTCGACCTGGACAAGCAGGATGTAAACTCAGGCGGCTCCGGCTGCGGTTGCAGTGCGGCGGTAACGGCAGGCTTCTTTTTTGATAAGCTCATAAAAGGTGAAGTGAACAACGTGTTGCTGTTATCCACAGGAGCGCTTATGAACCCCAATACGGTTTTTCAAGGTCAAAGTATATCGGGCATCGCCCATGCCATTCATTTTGAAAGGGGCGAGTGTAATGCTTAACTATTTGTTTGTATTCGTTACGGGCGGACTGATATGTGTCCTTGCCCAGATTTTGATAGATAAAACCGGGATGACGGGGGCAAGGATACTTGTATCCTTCGTTGTGGCAGGGGTAATACTAAGCGGATTTGGCGTTTACCAAAGGCTGGTGGACTTTGCAGGCGCAGGTGCAACCGTACCCATCGTAGGCTTTGGCCACGCCCTTGCCGAGGGAACGAAAAAAGCCGTAGATGAAACAGGACTCTTAGGTGCCTTAACGGGAGGCCTTACAGGCACGTCGGCAGGTATAACTGCCGCCGTCGTTTTAGCATTCCTGTGGTCATTGCTTTTCAAAAGCAAACAAAAATAAAAGCAGAGGCTGTCCCAAATGAGACAGCCTCTATAATTAATTAAATCTCGGTACGGCGTTCTATAGCCTTTGAAAGTGTAGAAACGTCTGCGTATTCAAGGCTTGCACCCACCTGCAATCCGTAAGCCAAGCGTGTAACCTTAACACCCAAAGGAGATATCAGCTTCTTAAGGTACATAGCAGTGGACTCACCCTCAATGCTGGGGTTTGTGGCAACGATAATCTCCGTTACCTTGCCGTCCAGCCTTTTAAGCAGCTCTCTTATCTTAAGCTGTTCGGGTCCGATACCGTCAAGAGGGGATATAACACCGCCCAGAACGTGGTACATACCGTTGTACTCACGGGTGTCCTCGATGGCGGTCATACTGCGAGAGTCCTCAACAACGCAAATTATACCTCCGTCTCTGCGGTCACTGCCGCAAACGTCGCAAACCTCGCTTTCGCTAAGACAACAGCAAACCGAGCAAAGCTTGATGCTGCTTTTGGCGTAGGTCAAAGCGTCGGCAAACTCCTTAACCTCCTGCTCGGGCTTGGAAAGAATGTGGTATGCAAGACGGGAGGCTGTTTTTCTGCCTATGCCGGGTAGCTTTGCAAACTGGTTAACCAGTCTTTCAAGAGCAGGTGTCATAGACTAAAACATACCGGGAACGTTCATCCCGCCTGTAACCTTGGACATAGCCTCAGAGTTAGCGGTCTCAACGGTTTTGATAGCCTCGTTAACAGCCGCAACCAGAATGTCCTGCATAGTTTCGATATCGTCGGGGTCAACAATGTCGGGAGAAATTTCAATATTCTTTACAACCTTGTCACCGCCGATAACCACGGTAACAGCACCGCCGCCGGCATTGATGGTATATTCCTTCTGCTCAAGCTCTGCCTGGGTCTTCTCCATTTCCTCCTGCATCTTCTGTGCCTGTCTGATCATTGCGTTCATATTCTGAGGGCCGCCACCCATACCCTGAGGTAATCTTACTTTCATAATCCGTACTCCTTTATCATTAATTACATTAAATCATCAAGCGGTACTGCAGCGGCAGGCTGTGCTTCGCCCGGCTGATGTACAACTATATTACATTCTGTTTTAGTAGCAATTTTTGCCGCATCTTTCAAAAAGGACAGGGCACTTTCCGCCGATAGCATTGTAAAGCCCAGCGGACTGTCGGGGTAAATATTAAGCGTGTCTCCGTCCAGACAGTATATACAGTTTGAAGCAAAGGCGTATATAGAGCCTGCACCACGCTGTACCAAAGCATTCAAAAACTCTGCCTTCTGTTGGAATAAGTTTTTTGCGGGCTTTGTAGGAGAACTGGTGGTTTTTGGGGCATCCTTTGGCTTTTCTGCAGTTGCGGCTTCTTTAGCTGCAGCCTTTTTTACAGGTGTGCTTAAGGGAACACCTGCTTCAAGGGCGGCAATCCTTGCCCGCAATGCCTCTATACCTTCTGCAAAGGAGGGCTCGGCCAGCTTGATAACAGCCATCTCCGCTACAAGCCGCTTGTTGTGGGCAGAGCTACCCATCCGTGAGCGTGCATCGGAAAGTACGTCAAAAAAGTAAACCAGGGTCTCTTTATTAACCTCCGCAGAAAGCTTTGTCAGCATTTCAAACATAGCCGTGCTGAAGCAGAAGGAACTACCCAGACGGTTAAGTGTAATGCCGGGCAAGCTTTTTATAACAAGTAAATCTCTTGTAAGATAGGTTAATTGGTCAACAAGAGTCGCCAGGTCTCTGGAGCCTCTGTACAGTCTGTCAAGAACCGCCATAGCCGAAGAAACGTCACCAACAGAGGCGTGCTGTAACAGGGAAACAACCTCCTCGTTATTAGCAACACCTAACTGCTTTTCGGCAGTAGCGTATTCGATTACGTTGCTTTCGGAAGAAGCCGTGCAGGATTCTAACAAGCTAAGCGCATCACGCATAGCACCGTTTGACAGCCTGGCTATAAGATTAACAGCCTCCTCATCAATCTCAATGCCTTCGTTGCGGCATACGTATCTAACACGTTCGGAAATGATGTCTGCATCTATCCTTCTGAACTCAAAGCGTTGGCAACGGGAGAGAATAGTTGCAGGTATCTTCTGCAGCTCGGTAGTTGCCAGCACAAACATAACGTACTCAGGTGGCTCCTCCAAGGTTTTAAGAAGGGCGTTGTTTGCACTGTCGGACAGCATATGAACCTCGTCGATGATATAAACGCGCTTCTTCAAGGTTGTGGGAGGATATAAAACCTCGTCCCTTATGGCACGAATGCTGTCAACGCCGTTGTTGCTGGCGGCATCTATCTCAAGCACGTCGGTAGAGGCACCGCTGTCTATCTCCAGGCAGGAGGGACACTTACCGCAAGGACTGCCGTTTTCTGCGTTTTCGCAGTTTACGGCTTTGGCAAGAATTTTTGCACAGGTGGTTTTGCCGGTACCGTGGGTGCCGCAAAACAGATAAGCGTGGGAAACCGTACCCGAAGCAACCTGGTTACGCAGCACGGTTGTAATGTGAGCTTGTCCGCAAACGTCGTCAAACACACAGGGACGCCATTTTCTGTATAACGCCTTGTACATATAAAAGCCTCCTTGCAAAGTCAAATATACAGAATATGACCATGCGTCCACAACCCGACTGGAAAACAGGCTTCCTCGCGGCACACCAAAGATACCGCTTAATGCTGCTTGGTTCCCCACCTGACATATTTCACGGCTTTTGATTGCGCAAGACCCATTAACGCCGAAACTGCAGATGACATGGCCATATTCTGTATATTTGTGATACTATTATAACAGATGTTTATTTTAATTTCAATAGTTTTTTTATTTTTTTCAAAAAACGCCCTCCCTATACGAAAGGAGGGCGTAATTCTTGTCCTGGTATCCGTCAAGCGGTTATTTAATAACCTTTGCAAAAACGAGTATGGAAAGCACTATGCCTATAAGGGCGTAAAGACCAACCAAAGAGCCTAAAAGTGTAAAGATGATGCCAACGATGGGAAGGGAAGCGAGAAAACCGATAACGAAACCGCAAACCACGTCAATAACCAAGTAGATTATCAAGGTGATGATAAAGGCTGCAAGCTCCTTAGCCTTAAATGCGTGGGGAAAGAATTTCTTCAAGATGTCCATTTGTTGTCTCCTTTGAAAAAAGATGTATTTTATTGCAAACGGATTTTAACACAAAATTTTACAATTTACAATAAGTTTATAAAATTTTTTATAACTCAATTTTAAGTGCACGTTCTTTTACAATATCTATAATGCTTTTTTCGTTTTCATAAAAGAAGTCGTCGCATTCTTCAAGTATATCCTCGCATTCCTGCAGTATATTTTCCGCGTCCTCTTTATCGGCGTTTTCCTCATACAAGAGATGTGCCCTGTAAGACCTTTCCATATTATCCTTATGCTCCCTGGGCAAAATTGTTGTCAAGGCAGACATAGCCGCCTCGAGGTCGCCTGAATTATCTACATTGTAAAAGTACTGGCCGTGACCTCCGTTGTTGACCTGACTTTGGTATTCCATCAAATCGGAAAACGGAGATTCTACCTTGTTCTCACACCACATATCCCACAGCTTGTTCATCTTCAAGTCCTCGCTGCTTAGCTTGGGTGCCTTTCTTTTTCTGAATATGTCAAAAATACCCATACACTCACCTCTACTCGGATTATATCACAATTAATTTATAATAGCAACGTTTTTTCTATTGCCAACAGGCTGATTTTTTGTTATAATGTGTAAAACCAAAGTAAAAAGGAGTATGTATGGGAAAAATAGTATCGTTTTACACTAAAACACCCTTGATTTTAAGGATAGCAATAGGTCTTGCTATAGGCATAACCCTGGGTTTGCTGGTACCCCAGGTAAGCTTTGTTTCCGTGTTTGGCAGTCTGTTTGTAGGTGCACTTAAATCTATTGCACCCTTGCTGGTATTCGTGCTTGTTATTTCCTCCCTTGCCGGTGCAGGAAAGGGAATAGGCGGCAGATTCAAAAAGGTTATATTCTTTTATATGCTCAGCACCTTCCTTGCGGCTGTCGTAGCAGTGGTAGGCAGCTATATCTTTAAGGTGACCATCCCCCTCAGCCAGTCTATAGAGCAAACTGCCCCTAAAGGCCTTGGCGAGGTATTTGAGGCGTTGCTTACCAATATGGTGTCCAACCCCGTATCTGCTCTTATAAGCGGTAACTATACCGGTATACTTACTTGGGCGGTGCTCCTTGGTTTGGCTTTCCGTGCAGCCGGCGAGCATACAAAGACCGTGTTAAACGATATATCTGCAGGGGTTTCCAAGGTTGTTGCCTGGATTATCCAGTTTGCTCCCTTCGGTATAATGGGCCTTGTTTTCTCCTCCGTAGGTGAATACGGTCTTGAGATATTTACCGACTACGGCAAGATTTTACTTTTGCTTGTAGGCTGTATGCTTGCTGTGGCTCTTTTGGTTGACCCTCTTATAGTTGCCATAGCTCTTAAGAGAAACCCCTATCCCCTGGTATTAAAGTGCTTTAAGGAGTCGGGCGTTACCGCCTTCTTTACCAGAAGCTCTGCCGCAAACATCCCTGTAAATATGAAGCTTTGTGAAAAGCTCGGGCTTGACAAAGAGTACTATTCCGTCGCTATCCCCTTGGGTGCAACCATCAATATGGACGGTGCGGCTATCACCATCACCGTTATGTCTCTGGCGGCTGCATTTTCTCAGGGCGTCAGCGTCAATATTGTAATCGCTATTCTTCTCAGCTTCGTTGCAACCCTGGGTGCTTGCGGTGCTTCAGGCGTTGCAGGCGGCTCTCTGCTGCTTATCCCTATGGCATGCTCTCTTCTCGGTGTAGGTCAGGACGTAGCGATGCAGGTTGTTGCCGTTGGCTTTATTATCGGCGTTGTTCAGGACTCTCTTGAAACTGCAATTAATTCCTCAGGCGACATTATTTTCTGTGCAACCGCTGAGTACAGCGAGAGGATAAAAAACGGCGAAGAAATTAAATTTTAATCAGCAAGCTATAAACAAAATAACAACCTCACTCTCCGTGGGGTTGTTTCTTTTGTGTTAAAGCTTTACAATATTTACGGTGTTGCCGTGGTCACTTATTAGCTTTATAAGGTCAGCAGTCTTAAGCCAAACGGTGGCGGTGTTATCATTAGGGTGTACGCCTATTATGCTGTCCCCTGCCTTGAAGTCCTCGTCCAGATACAACACAACCTTACGCTCTTCATCGTTAAGCAGACCTAAAGGTGTTACTGCACCGGGTATAAGTGCTATTATAGTCATCAGATCCTCGGCAGAGGCAAAGGAAAGGTTTCTTGTGCCGTTGTTTTTTCTGAATTCCTTAAGGTCAACACGCTTGTCACCCTTAACTGTTATTAGGTAATAGTTTCTCTTTTTGTCATCACGGACAAAAAGGTTTTTGGCGTCACAATCGGGGTAGGGTAATTCTATTTCAGCCAGCTCAGCCATATTATAAACTGCGCCGTGCTCGGTAATCTCGTGCTGGATATTATTTGCTTTCAAATATTCATATATCTCTTGTTTGTTCATCATTCCTTTAGCCCTTTCAAAACTTTTTTATCATTATACCACGCCTTGATACAAAAATAAAGAGCTTTTAAGAAAAAGGCCCATCAGCTACACAAATACCGTTTGTGGGGTATGTCAAAAAAAGGTTTTCTGCTAACTGTAGTTTCTGTAACTTGTTATATTGAAAGCATTAAAGGCTTATGATATAATATATATGTAAGTAAACACGCTGTTAGACACTGTCAGAAAGCACAGAGGTACTTTAATGACACACATTTTTGCATCTATTAAAGAGTCGCTGGTATCAGTTTTACCGATAGCGCTTATAGTTTTGGTTCTCTCAGTCACCTGCGTTGCCCTTGATGCAGGTGTTCTTGTGCTGTTTTTATTCGGTACCATTTTGCTTATTTTGGGTATGAGCTTTTTTACGGTTGGTTCCGGCATTTCTATGGAGCCTTTAGGTGACGGTATCGGTAAATCGCTTAACAAAAGGGCAAGGTTGATTATACCTCTCCTTATATGCTTTGTCCTTGGCTTTCTTATTACTGTTTCCGAGCCTGACCTGCAGGTTCTTGCAGAGCAGGTGCCGACTATACCCAATTCACTGCTTATTAATTTTGTCGGTGTAGGCGTGGGTGTTTTTCTTAGTATAACCCTTATACGAAACAAAAAGGAGCTTCCTTTAAGAACACTCCTAGTAATATTCTACGCTTTTATAATAATACTTTCGTTTTTTGCACCTAAAGAGTTTATTCCTACCGCCTTTGACTCCGGCGGTGTTACGACAGGCCCTATAACGGTGCCCTTTATTATGACTTTGGGTGCAGGTCTTGCTGCCGGCAAAAAAGGCAAAAGCACAGGTGAGCATAGCTTTGGTCTTGTTGCTCTTTGCAGCATCGGCCCAATTTTGTCCGTGCTGTTGCTAAGTATCTTTTACAGACCGCAGGCATCTACTTCCGTTTACGAGGCGGTTGATATAAAAACCACTACCGAGGCGTTCAGACAGTTTGCTCTTGCCTTGCCCCGTTACGCAAAAGAGGTTGCCCTGGCTGTTGTACCCATAGTTTTGATTTTTGCGGTTTATCAGCTGATAACAAGAAAATATCATATACATAGTATTATCAAAATGTCCTTTGGTTTTGTTTATACTTATATTGGGCTTGTTCTGTTCCTTACGGGTGCCAACGTAGGCTTTATGCCTGCAGGCAGACTTATCGGTGCAGAAATTGCGGGCGGCTCCTTTAAGGCACTGCTTATCCCCATAGGTATGCTTATGGGCTACTTTGTAGTTACGGCAGAGCCTGCCGTGCATTCACTCAAAAGACAGGTCAACGAGATAACCAACGGTGCAATATCTCAAAAATCCGTTGCGGTTGCTTTGTCTGTAGGTGTTTCCGTTTCCGTGGGTATCTCTATGCTCAGGGTTATAACGGGCATATCTATAATGCCCTTTTTGATACTTGGTTATGCCGTTTCTCTTATAATCAGTTATTTTGTGCCTAACATTTATACGGGTATCGCCTTCGACTCCGGCGGTGTTGCCAGCGGTCCTATGACCTCCACCTTTATGTTACCCTTTGCAATGGGTGCCTGTGAGGCTATAGGCGGCAACGTAATGACCGATGCCTTTGGTATCGTTGCAATGATAGCGATGGCGCCCCTTATCACCATACAGGTTTTAGGTCTTTACGAAAGAAGAAAGCACGCCAGCAAGGTTAAAAAGCTTCATACCGAAATCAGTATGATTAAGGACGATATCGTATTTTTTGATATGGAGGGCGAGGTAAATGAGTAAAAGAATTATGGCGCTCCTGTCAATAGTGGAGATGGGCAAGGGTAAGAAGCTTATTAAGGAGCTTAGCGACTTGAAGGTTAAAATCAATTTTCAAACCGTAGGCTTTGGTACAGCTCCTACTGAAATGATGGATATTTTCGGCCTTGGTACAAAGGATAAGGACATAATTGTAAGTCTTGCCGCAAAAGGCAACGTTCAAAGTGTTATTGCCAATTTTGGCGATTCGGTCCAAAGCCAGGTGAAATACGGCGGACTGATGGTGGTTTTAGACGTATCGGCGGCAAGCAGAGTGTTAAGTGAGATTCTTAATTTAGGTAGCAATCAGAATGCAGAAAAGGAAAACGTCAGTATGCAAAACGAACATCACAGCAACTTGATAGTAATATCCGTAAACGAGGGTTATACCGAGGACGTAATGCAGGTAGCAAGAAAAGCCGGTGCAACAGGCGGCACCGTTATTAAAGGAAGGCTTGCGGATGTGGAGCAGTTTGCCGAGTATATAGATGCAAAGGTTGACGGCGAGCGTGAAATGCTTTGCATTCTGGCACCCCATAAGGCGTGTAAGCAGATAATGGAGGAGGTAAACCGTGAGTTTGGCTTGACCTCCCCTGCAAACGGCATCATCTTTGCGCTGCCTACGGAAAAGGCGTTAAAAATTTAGGCTAAACAAATAAAATCCCCCAAGCCGAGTATATCGGCAGGGGGATTTTGTCACCGTGCTTCATTTTTTAAGTTTTTGTATTTTATCATAGCGATAATTATTGAAATGATAGTAAATACGTTCCCCACGGCAGAGCCGTATGCATAGCTGAAGAAATTATATGCAAACCAAAAGGGTGCAGCAAAAAGTGACACCCAGCGTATTGCTTTTTCGCTGTTCAGCCACAAGGCGTTTATTTCAAGCAAAACCCCTGCAAGGGCATATATATCCAAAAAGCTTTGATTATGATAAGCGATAATCACACCGATGGCTATTATACTTGCGTTTGTGATCAGCACAATCTTTTTGATATGTGTTTTTATAAAAGGATGATGCTTTTTACCTGCAAAAACAGAAGAAACAGCAGCAAGAATATCAAATATAGCCCCCGAAAAAGCACTTAACAATAAGTATTGTAAAATGTATAGACATCGGGAGATAAAATTAAACAGTATAATATTTTTTCTTTTTTTCTGTTGATAACTTAAAAGAAAGGTTACCACGGCAAGCACGCCTATTATTTGCGGTAAGATTTTCATAAAAGCCTCATAGTATAATAGATTTCTTTAGTTTTTTAGCAGTTTGAAAGAAATATGTTAAAGAGGAAAGTCTATATTTCAATTACAGCTTCTTCCATTTTTTGATCTTATTTATAGCAGATGCGGTACACCAAAAGGAATATTTTTTACCGTCTGCAGTTTTTATAACGGCTTTGTATGATAACGAGCCGGAGCTACGACCTTGCGAACGGACTGAGCTTATCGTTTTTATGTGTTTCCTGTAGAAAGCACCCGAACCCGCCCATATCAACCATTCATCCGAGAGAAACAGGGTTTTTCCTATCTGTACGGCGTTGGTATCTTGAAATTCAATGCCATAGGTTTTCTCTTGAGCTTTTATTAGCTTTTTGAATCTTATGGTATATAATGATGCGACGGCGATACATACCGCTGCCATAATAAAGGGGGTAAATGAAACCAAAGTATCTTCCGGAGTCACGTCGTAAAACAAAGACGCTATGAATAAAGGGAAAAACGCAATAAGGGCGCAAAGCAACGCTACTCTCACATTCCGTTTGTGATAAATATAAATATATTTTGTCACCCTTTCACCCCCCTATGTTTTTTCAAGATTATTATAACATAAAAACAAACCATTTTCAACAGATATTAAAACCCACCCGAATTTCTTCGGGCGGATAGTTTGTTTTATAAAGTCAGCAATTACTTGTTGTCTTTGATTGCAGCCCGTGGTGCTATCAGCAAAAGAGGGTAATTATGTATCCATCCCAAATTCCCAATCGCCATCATCGCTTTCGGCAGAATAAAGCAACCATTCAAGCGCACGACGCCTTTCCATAACAACATCATAAGATATGCTTTCGGGGATATTGCCAAATATTTGTCCATCGTGAATATTCCAATGATAATACCAATACAACTGAAATGCATCTTGGAGTTCATATTCTTGTTTAAGGTTACAAGCCGCAATAAAGTCATCAAAGGTATTATATGTAGTCACTAAATTAAAAACTTTATTCAGTTCAAACTCAACATCTTCAGGCCAATCGGCTGACACAATATCGTCAACTAATCCAATAGACCATAACAATGCATTTGCCGCTTCATATCTCCATCCTATTGTGTTACATAAAGGTTTGTCAAAATCTTTGTTTAATACATCAAGTTCACTGCCGAACAGACGCTCTTGGAGATTAAATTTTTCCAATATTTGAAGACAATTCTGTTTGATTTCTTCTTGATTTTCTGCCTCATATAAATCAAATGCACATTTTGCCATAATTGCAGATATAATTGCTCTCTGTGCAATTGAATTTACATCACGCACGTCAGTTTCATCATCAAACAGTTCCATATTTTTTGGAAATTTAAGATTTCTTTCTTTCAAGTTGTTTTTGATAGTTGTAATTCTGCTGTCCATATTCATTATGCCTCCAATAATTATTGTGGATTCATTTTAACAATATTGTTGCACCAAATTTGGTGCAAGTTAATGCGTTTATTATATTTTAGCTCTTTTTCTTCCAAAAAACAACTATTTTACAAAAAATCCCCTCGGATTTCTCCGAGGGGATTTCATTATCGGGTTAAATCTTAGCCCTTGATAGCAGCCTGTGATGCTATCAGCAAAAGAGGGAAATTATAATTTTGCTGATTTCGCTATCTTGGCAGCAGTATTTACTTGTAAAGACAAAATATCATCATAATGCTTACTTAATAAAGGCGAAATGGTTTTCGCAATAGTCACAGCATCATATCCACTGTGGCGTTGAAAGGCCTCAATCTTGTCAATGCGTGCCTGAATTTCGGCAGGAGTTGCCGTGCTTGCAATAACTTTATCCTTCAAAAGGAATTCTTTATAATCTTTTCCACCTTTTCTTCCGTTTGCCTTACTGTCTACCCAAACCAGATTGCCATACACGTTCAAACCGCATTGCTCTCTGTTTTGCGGCACAATATGGTCAATGTCTATGCTGGAGTCGGGGACTCCTGCAAGTCGATTTGCTATTGCGGTTGAAAGGTCTCGGCCAGTGTACGGACATTCATAATTAAAAAACTTATTAGTGTCGTCCATTTCGTTAGTTGTGATTTCACCCTTGTAAATGCTAAGCATTGTCAGAATATTTCTTACGGAAATATTTGCTACATCAGCAGGATGCTTTCTTGCTATTTTAATACTGGCGCCTTTTCCAGATGTTAATTGGCGGTAAACATACTTAGAAAGGAAACTAGCATTTGCCATACCAGATTTTCCTTTTGTGTGAATGTACTCATAGTTTTTTAGCTTTAATTTCACTGAGCCTATTGGAAATTTGTTATTTAACAGACTCATCAGTTTTAGAATCTTAGTATAACTTGCAACCCCGTGCTTCAAAAAGAATTTGCAAGATATCTTTTCATCTTCATACGACCATGTTGTTGCCATTTCATATACCTCCCTAATTATAATGATAACTTATCATACATCATTTTTGTTTGTTAAGCAACTATATAACAAAAAAATCTCTCTGCTGATTTCTCGACAGAGGGATAATTTTACGCTATAAATCTAATTACTTAGATTCCTTAATAGCAGCCTGTGCTGCTATCCGCAAAAGAGGAGAATTATAATTCGAAAGATATTGGTTTTAAATCCGTTGTAAATGCATTTTTTCGCGGCTTGATTGTAACTTTTTTGGCTGACAACTGAATTTCACCAATAATATTTAAGTCAATAGTTTCGGGTAAATCTTTGCAGAGAATGTCCTGCCCATCTAAATCAGTTACGCGTAACAGCGGAAAATATTTTCCACAATCTAACAATCTCAAATAAATCGTTGCCGTTGCTTTTGTGGATTTCTTTTCTTTAAAAAACATTTGCATTACAGAACCTTTTTGAGCTTCTGTAATTGCATCTTGGATAACTTCTTCTGGAATATTGAATAGGTTAACTAAAACTAAACTGATTTTTTCGTACACCAGTTGAATTGTTAAGTTCTCGTATTCGCTTTGTGTTACACCGATGTGGCAGTATCTGTACCAAGGGTGATACGGATCCACTTTGTCTATTAGTTCAAAAGTCCCCTTGGGTTTGCAAATAGTGAAATTCAAATATAGGTGGTCAAATTCACCCAATGAAAAATCATACTCACGCAATTTCATAACTACTCGCTTAACGGCAATATTTATTTCTTTATTACCAATATCGATATGCGTATTTGACTCAGTACTTTTATATAATCTAATATCGCTGATTATTTTCATCAAATTTCCACCACACTTCTTTACTTTGGTTTTATTATAGCATATTTTTTAATAAAAAACAATGGATAGAAAAAATCCGCCCGAATTACTTCGGGCGGATAGTTTTGCTTTATAAAGTCAGCAATTACTTGCTTTCCTTAATAGCAGCCTGAGCAGCAGCAAGGCGGGCGATCGGAACACGGAAGGGAGAGCAGGAAACGTAGTCAAGACCGATCTTATGGCAGAATTCAACGGAAACAGGGTCGCCGCCGTGTTCGCCGCAGATACCGCAGTGCAAGGTGGGACGGGTCTTCTTACCAAGCTCAACAGCCATTTCCATAAGCTTGCCAACGCCGTTCTGGTCAAGCTTTGCAAAGGGATCGTTTTCGTAAATCTTGGATTCGTAGTAAGCGTTAAGGAACTTACCGGCATCGTCACGGCTGAAGCCGAAGGTCATCTGGGTAAGGTCGTTGGTGCCGAAGCAGAAGAAATCGGCTTCCTTAGCCATCTCGTCGGCGGTAAGACAGGCTCTGGGAATCTCTATCATAGTACCAACCTCGTAGTCGAGCTGGACGCCTGCAGCAGCTATTTCAGCATCGGCGGTGGCAACGACTACGCTCTTAACGTACTTAAGCTCCTTAACCTCACCTGTAAGAGGAATCATAATTTCGGGAACTATGCTCCAATCGGGATGTGCCTTCTTAACGTTGATGGCTGCACGGATAACAGCCATGGTCTGCATCTTTGCAATTTCGGGATAGGTAACGGTAAGACGGCAGCCACGGTGACCCATCATAGGATTGAACTCGTGGAGGGAAGTAATGATATTTTTGATATCCTCTACGCTCTTGCCCTGTGCATCGGCAAGCGCCTTTATATCAGCCTCTTCGGTGGGAACAAACTCGTGAAGGGGAGGATCGAGGAAGCGGATGCAAACGGGTGTACCCTCAAGTGCTTCATAAAGCTTTTCAAAGTCGCCCTGCTGATAGGGAAGTATCTTTGCCAGTGCAGCTTCTCTTTCTGCAACGGTGTCAGCACAGATCATTTCACGGAAGGCGGCAATTCTTTCAGCCTCAAAGAACATATGCTCGGTACGGCAAAGACCGATACCTTCAGCACCAAGCTCTCTTGCTTTCTTAGCGTCAGCGGGAGTATCGGCGTTGGTACGAACCTTAAGGGTCCTGAACTCGTCTGCCCAAGCCATAAGTCTGCCAAACTCGCCTGCAATCTCGGCGTCAACGGTAGGCATAATGCCATCGTAAATCTTACCGGTAGAACCGTCGAGGGAGATATAGTCACCTTCGTTATAGGTTTTACCTGCAAGGGTGAACTTCTTGTTTTCTTCGTCCATTATAATGTCGCCGCAGCCGGAAACACAGCAGGTACCCATACCGCGGGCAACAACGGCAGCGTGGGAGGTCATACCACCGCGAACGGTGAGTATACCCTGAGAAGCCTTCATGCCTGTAATATCTTCGGGAGAGGTCTCGAGACGAACAAGGATAACCTTTTCGCCTCTTGCATTCCAAATGTCTGCATCCTCTGCGGTGAATACAACCCTACCGCAAGCAGCACCGGGAGATGCACCGAGACCCTTGCCTATGGGCTCTGCCGCCTTAAGTGCCTTAGCATCAAACTGAGGATGGAGAAGGGTATCAAGGTTGCGGGGGTCTATCATGGCAACTGCCTTCTTCTTATCTATCATACCCTCGTCAACAAGGTCGCAAGCTATTTTAAGAGCAGCCTTTGCTGTTCTCTTACCGTTACGGGTCTGGAGCATAAACAGCTTACCGTGTTCAACGGTAAATTCCATATCCTGCATATCACGGTAGTGATCCTCAAGAATAGCACATACCTTGGTAAATTCTTCAAAAGCTTTAGGGAACTTGTCAGCCATTTCGGCAATAGGCATAGGAGTACGAACGCCTGCAACAACGTCCTCGCCCTGGGCGTTGGTCAAAAACTCGCCCATAAGACCCTTTTCACCTGTGGCGGGGTCACGGGTAAAGGCAACGCC
>JAZSQJ010000001.1:0-1618 GCA_045537905.1 Eubacteriales bacterium | reverse complement strand
AACGTGCAACCCTAAACTTTTTTATATCATATATTTTTTGCTATGAACGAGACAGAACCGCTCGCAGTACTCAGTACAGCTTCGGGTTCTACTCGTCCATTCCAACCATTTTTTCCTATCCTCCGAGGGATGTAAAAAAAGGCCGGACCGCTAAAACTCGATTTAATAACATTAACAGATAGTTAAGGGTTCCACCCAAACGTGCAACCCTAAACTTTTTTATGTCTCCCTTCTCGCTGTCAAAAACGCCAAAAACGAAGGGGATTTTTTGTGCTTATATACAATTGTTATGATTTGAAAAATATGTTAAAATATTATTGATTAATCATACAATTGGTAATGTGTTGTAATTTACAGTCAGGAGGATGTTTTTGTGAAACGATTTATTTCCCTTACGGTAATTTGCTGTATGCTTATTACTATGTTCTCTGCCCTGCCTTACACGGGAATCAAGGCTGATGCCGCTTTGAGTGTAAATGGCTCTACCCTTAACTCAGCAACCTTTATACTTGACCCCGGTCACGGCGGCTCTGACCCCGGTGCCTGCTCTCTCGGTAGGCAAGAGGCGGCAGACGTTCTTGACCTCTCCCTCCGTGTTGCCAGGCTTATTAACAGCTCCGGCTCCACCTGCGCTCTTACCAGAGTGACCGACGTTACCCAGTCCCTGGCAACCAAGGTTTCCATAGCAAACAGCGGCTCCTTTACCTACTTCCTGTCCATACATAGAAATGCAGGCGGCGGTAAGGGTATAGAAACCTATTATTACAGTGGCGCTTCCTCTACCTCCACAAGCGCAAAGCTTGCAACCAGCGTACAAAACGCAATAATAAATACCGGTCTTTGGACAAACCGCGGTGTAAAGACGGCAAACTTTTACGTTATAAAAAACACCAGTATGGCGGCGGCTCTCGTTGAGGTGGGCTTTATTGATACGGCAAACGACAATACTATTTTTGCAAACAATCTTGACACCCACGCAAAAGCAATAGCTAACGGTCTCCTTGCTATGATAGGCAAATCCGTAGTTACCGAGGTTAAGCACGAAACAGGTGAGTATAAAATGCTTTCCTCCGTTGCTTTGCGTGTTTCCCCTGCTGACAGCGCAAGCAGTCTTGTTACTATCCCCACAGACGAGGTTATGTCTGTTACCCAGATCATTGATAACAAGTACGGCTACACCCAGTATGGCGACTACAAGGGATATATTAAGCTGGATAACCTTGTACAGCGTACCGGCGGTCTTAACACCACCAGAACCGCAGTGTTTACCTGTGCCGCCAGCAAGTATGCTGAGCAGGACTACACCGTTTCCTGGAACGATATACCCGGTGCCGCAGGCTTTGCTTGCAAGATAATACAGCTGGAAGGTCTACCCAATCCCGGCAACGACGAGGAGGCTTTGAACGGGACTGTTCTGTATGACAGCACAGCCTACGTTACACAGGCCAGATCTTACACTATTCCTGCTTCTGCAATGGCAAAGGATAAATACTTAAAGATAGCCGTGCGCACTACCTTCCCAAGCAGCAGTACCTGGTCGACTATGTACGTTACACCCATCCCTATCCCCAAGACGGATCGTAGCCATGTCGTTCTGTGAGCCAAGGAGTTGGAGTGG
>JAZSQJ010000034.1:0-17245 GCA_045537905.1 Eubacteriales bacterium | reverse complement strand
ACGATCCGACTTACCAAGGTTTCCATAGCAAACAGCGGCTCCTTTACCTACTTCCTGTCCATACATAGAAATGCAGGCGGCGGCAAGGGTGTAGAGACCTATTATTACAGCGGTGCTTCCTCTACCTCCACGGGTGCAAAGCTTGCAACCAGCGTACAAAACGCAGTAATAAATACCGGTCTTTGGACAAACCGCGGCGTAAAGACGGCAAACTTTTACGTTATAAAAAACACCAGTATGGCGGCGGCTCTCGTTGAGATGGGCTTTATTGATACGGCAAACGACAATACTATTTTTGCAAACAATCTTGACACCCACGCAAAGGCAATAGCTAACGGTCTCCTTGCTATGATAGGCAAATCCGTTACCTCCGGCTCTACCGACAAGTATCAAAGCTGTATGGACAGCCCCTCCGGCACCCAGAAGGTTAACGCAACCGTTACCGCTTCTGCTACCGTTACGCAGACCGGCACCGGCAGTGACAGCCTTCCTATTAGAGGCTGGACCCTCCATAGCAAGGGCGTAAGCAAGGTAGAGTATAAGGTTGACAGCGGCAGCTACACCGCCCTTACCACCTCCTTGAGGTCGGACGTACAGGCGGCCATAGGCGGCTACTCCGACTATGCAAATTGCGGCTTTGACGGCAGCCTGTCCTATAGAAATCTCTCGGCAGGCAGCCATACCGTAACCATCCGTGCAACTACCAAGTCAAACACCACCTACACGGTTGCAACCATAAGCCTTACGGTTAAGGACCCCATATCGCCTACTATCTCTAACGTAAAGGTAAGCAACGTTACCACCGCAGGCTACCGTATAAGCTGTACCGTAAGCGATAACGCGGGCATTTCCAAGGTACAGTTCCCCACATGGACGGATAATAACGGTCAGGATGACCTTATATGGCATCAGGGTACGGTAAGCGGCTCTACTGCTTATTACGACGTTAAAATCGGCGAGCATAACAACGAACAGGGCGTGTATATAACCCACATTTACGTTGACGATATCTCGGGTAACACCACCTCTAACGGCGGTGCCTCCGTAGACCTTACCCCCGATACCACTGCACCCGTTATCACCAACGCCAAAATCACTAACGTGGATTGCTTTGGCTTTGACGTTACCTGCACCATCACCGATAATAGGGGTGTAAGCAAGGTGCAGTTCCCCACCTGGACGTCAAACGGCGGACAGGACGACCTTATCTGGCACGATGTAACTCTTTCCGGTAACACCGCAACATACCATATAGACACCGCAAAGCACGGCAATGAAACAGGTTTTTACAATGTACACCTTTATGCCTGGGACCAATGGAACAACGAAGCTAAGGTTGAGCTTACGGTTACCGTTCCCACCCCCTCTTACCCTACGGATGCTTCTTATATCCCCCTGCTTAATCTTAACGCAGGTCAGTACGACAGCAACAGCCAGATACTTACAACAGGCACCTTTGCTTCCCAGTACAGGGGTGCGGCTGTTCTTGAAAAGGTAGCAGAGGGCTACAGAGTTAAGGCAATCTATCCCTCCGGTGAGGTGAAATCCGTGGTTGCAACCCAGACCAACCCCATCATTGCAGTATACGAGAGCTATGCCACAGGCTATAACCCCTTCCTCACCCTTGAGGTAGGCGACGTAGTTACCCTTGTTGGTGCAGACCCTGCAAGCAACAGAATTTTGCCGGGTGCTTACGCTAAGCTCCCCGCAAAGTTTGAGCTCGTTGACGGCTCCACCTACGAGCTGAACAACAAGTTCGTTACCCTTAAGGAAACGGCACAAACAGCAACCAAGGTAAACGCTCAGTTTAAGTGCACCGTTTCCGTAGTGGACGACAAGGGCGTTGATATCGGTGAGTCAGGCTATGCTTGCACAGGCTACCAGGTAAGATACACCAACAGCAGCACGGGCGAGGTTATCAACAGCGCTACCATCGTTATAGTAGGCGACGTTACCTGCGACGGCGTGATAACGGCTGCAGACAGCATCTGCGTAGTTAAGCTGGTTAAGAGCACGGCTGATTACAGCGAGGCACAAAACCTTGCGGCAGACACTAATAGCGACGGTATCCTTTCCTCTCTTGACTACATTGCTATAAAGAGTGCGTGCAAATTCGCAGGCTGATTGAAGGTGCAAAATAGTCCTACCCGCCTGGAAACAATAAATTGAGTTCCAAATACAATTACAACGCCCCCGATGGATAAAGGCTCCATCGGGGGCGTTTTGTTTTGGACGGGTTTATTTTGCTTTTGCTTTATTTACTCTTGCAAGGGTCAACAGAGACAGCATAGCAAGGCCAAGCCATACAAGGGTCAGCTCTTCGTCGCCTGTAGGAGGTGTTGCGGGCTTATCCTCGGGCTTTTCGCGGATAATGCGTATTCTGCCCTCTCCGCTGATGACGCCGTATCTCTCGGCGGAAATTTTACACTCCAGATCCTCGGTAAAGTAGTCAAGGAGCATCTCCGTATCCGTGGGCAAGCCTTCCTTGGCTACCACCCTTGCATCGGCAAACATCTTGTAGCCGCTAAGCTGCAGCATATAGCAGGAGCCTGCCAGGGTGTAGGTCTTATCCGCTTCAATGGGTTTGTCGCCGACAAACACGTTTTTAACCCTTCTCTCGGCACCTTGGGTAACCGCTACAAAATCACCCAGCTCGTCGGTAACGACGGGGGAGGGGATATAGCTATGCACCTCAAAGCTTATGCCTGCAACCTGGGCAAAGCTGCCAAACACGTCGGGCAGGGCAGACATACCGTATTCCAGGGCGTCTAGTATCTGACTGCCTGTAACCTCAAGAACGCACATCTCGTTGTTCCAGGGGTTAATATCCATTATCGCCTTGCGGTTTACGGCACCCGCCTTAAGCTCTGTGCGGACGCCTCCGCCGTTAACAAAGGCGATATCCGCACCTGTACGGGCAATATATGCGTCGGTAACAAAGTTGGCAAGGTTAGTCTCCGCCTTCCTTATAACCCAGTCACCTGTGGCGTCGTTTTCGGTAAGATAAGCCTCGCTTACGCCTATCTCCTCAAACAAATACTCAAACTCTGCATTATAGCCGTCTATAACCGCCTTAACCTTGCCGTATGCCTCCCTTGCCTCGTCGGAAAGGATGGTAGGGTCAACGTCCTCGGGAGCTATAAGTTCGGTATTTGCGTTGCCATCCTCAAAGGTCAGCACGCCAAAGCTTGTAAACTTACTGCCTGTAGAGCTTAGCAGAACCTCCTCACCGTCCTTGTCGGTGTAATGGGTACCTGTAATAAGCTCGTGGGAGTGTCCGTCAAGAAAAACGTCAATACCGCAGGTGTTTGCTATCACGTCGATGGAACGCAGCCCCTCGGTAGTGCCCTCTATACCAAGGTGACCGATTGCAATAACGGTCTCCGCACCTTCCGCTATAGCAGCGTCAACTGCATTCTGTACGGCACCGTAAAAATCGTTCTCCAGGAAGCTGTAGATAAAATTGCCGTTTTCATCCTTAAAATAGGTAGGCGTAGATTTGGTATAGGTTTCAGGCGTTGCAATGCCCACAAAGGCGTATTTTACTCCCTCTACCTCCTCTATTGCGTAGGGAGCAAATATATCCCTGTCCTCGGGTAAATACTTAAAGTTAGCGCAAAGGTATGTTGCCTCTGCCTCGTTTGCTGTAAGCTCCAGAATCCTGTCCACGGTATAGTCAAACTCGTGGTTGCCAAGGGTAGCGTAGTCGTAGCCGACAGCGTTCATAACGTCAACAATAGCACTGCCCTCGGTAAGGGAGCCTATCATTTCGCCCTGTATGGCGTCACCTGCGTCCACAGTGATAACCGTGTAGCCTTCCTTTATAAGCTGGGCACGGTATGCCGCCAGCTTGGCAAAATTTTCGGTAGCGCAATGGGTATCGTTGGTGTAAAGCACCGCAATCCCCTTGTCCTCCGCCGATACGGTAAACCCCGCAAGGCTGAGGAGCAGTGCACAGGCACAGGCAAAGCAAAGCATTTGTTTCAGTAGTCTTTTCAATTAAAACACCTCTTTTTTATAAACTTACCCAAGCAGGGTATCCGTAACAAGCATAACGCAAAAGCCTACCAGTAAAGCGTAGGTTGCACCTCGTTCACTGCCGTGGGCGTGGGTTTCGGGTATCATTTCGTCGCTGATAACGTAAAGCATGGTGCCGCCTGCAAAGGCAAGAGCAAAGGGAAGCACTGCCGCAGAAAGGCTTACCGCAAAGTAACCCAACAGCGTGCCTATCACCTCAACAACGCCGGTCAGCATACCAAGCACCAAGGTCCTTTTGGGGCTTACACCTGCCGCCAGCATAGGGGCGATAACCACCATACCCTCGGGTATGTTCTGCAACGCAATGCCGCCGGCAATGATAAGCGCCCTGGACGTATCTCCCGAGCCAAAGCCAACGCCTGCCGCAATACCCTCGGGGAAATTGTGTATAGCAATAGCGGTAACAAAAAGCAGCACCTTGCTAAGCCCCTTGTTATCGTGAGGCTCGATATCCGAGCCTGCCATTTTGTGCAGGTGGGGCACAAGCTTGTCGATAAGATTAAGACAAACCGCGCCGGCAAATATACCTGCCACCGTGGTAATAAGGCCGTATCTTCCGCCTGTTTCCAGGGAGGGCATAATAAGCCCAAGAACCGCCGCCGCCAGCATAACGCCCGCCGCAAAGGACAGCACTATGTCTGAAAATTTGTGGGTTATGTTTTTAGAAACAAAACCGATAACCGCACCGATTATAGTTGCGCCGCCTACACCTAAGGCGGTAATAAGAACAAGTTCCATACTAAATTAGTCCTTACAGTTTTTTATACATCATATTCATCTGACAAAAAGAATGTTTATAAACAGTATGCCCCTCGCAGTTTTACGAGAGGCATACTTATCCCTTGCTTTAAGGAAAGGACGGATTATTTGTCCTTACGCTTCGGAAAACATATCCTTACCCACGCCGCAAAGAGGGCAGGTAAAGTCCTCGGGAAGGTCCTCAAACTTAGTGCCGGGAGCTATACCGTTATCGGGGTCACCCAGAGCCTCGTCGTATTCCCAACCGCAAGCGTCACATACGTACTTTTTCATCTTAAATACCTCCAAAAAATTTATTCTATAGGTTCAAAATCAGCGTAGCCGTGTTTGCACAGAGGGCAGATAATGTCCTCGGGCAGAACGTCACCCTCGTAAACGTAACCGCAAATCCTGCAAACGTAGCCCTTTTTGCCCTTTGTCTCAGGCTTAGGCTTAACGTTTTCCTGATAGTAGGTGTAGGTCATCGTAGGCTTGTCTGCAATAACTCTGCTCTCTGTTACGGAGCAGATGAACATACCGTGGGTATCAAGGTCCACGTACTGCTCCACCTTAAGGGACATAAAGGAGTTGATATATCTGGGCAGGAAAACCAGACCGTTGTCGGAACGGAGCGGCTCACACTCAGCAAACTTATCCATGTTTCTGCCGCTGGTAAAGCCAAACTTTTCAAATACGGCAAAGGGCGCATCCTCGGTAAGGCAGTTAATGTTCATAATACCCGTCTGCTTTATTATATGGTGAGAGTAGTTCTCTTTATTAATGGTAACGGCAATTCTGTTAGGCGTATTGGTAACCTGTGTAACGGTGTTTACTATAAGACCGTTATCCTTCTTGCCGTCGTTGGAAGTAACCACGTAAAGACCGTAGCCTATATTGAACAGGGCAGTAAGGTCGTTTTTGTTGGCGGTAGAGTCCTGCCTTGCGAGGTAGTCCTTGCAAAGCTCTCCTGCCAAAGCCTCAAGCTGTGCTGTGCTCTCCTCGTTAAGGGCAGACATTATTCTTACCGTAGTTTCGGCAAAGCTAAGATTTTTGCTCTTTTCAAGCATCCCCTTCATAACCTTGGCGGCAAGGGGTGCCCAGCTGCCGTTTTCCATAAAGGCAACGGTACGGTTACTGAAATTGCGCTCTGTAAGGTGGTTTATAAACTCACGCATAAAGGGGAATATCTCCGCATTATAGGTGGTGGTAGCAAGAACCAGCTTATTGTAACGGAAGGCATCCTCAACCGCCTCCGCCATATCGCATCTGGCAAGGTCGTTTACAACCACCTTGGGGCAACCGTTAGCCTTAAGCTTATCAGCCAGAAGCATAACCGCCTTCCTGGTGTTGCCGTAAACGGAGGTGTAGGCTATAACGATACCCTCCTCCTCGGGCTGGTAGCTGGACCAGGTGTTGTAAAGCCCAAGGTAATATCCAAGGTTTTCCGTAAGTACGGGACCGTGGAGAGGGCAAATAATGCTGATATCAAGTCCCGCCGCCTTCTTGAGCAGTGCCTGAACCTGTGCACCGTATTTGCCAACTATGCCTATGTAGTAGCGTCTTGCCTCACAAGCCCAGTCCTCCTCAGCGTCAAGTGCGCCGAACTTACCAAAGCCGTCAGCAGAAAACAGCACCTTATCGTAGCTGTCATAGCTAACGATAACCTCGGGCCAGTGCACCATAGGTGCGGTAACAAAGGTAAGGGTATGCTTGCCCAGCTTTAAGGTATCACCCTCACCCACAACTATACGCTTTTCGGCAAAATCCGTGCCGAAAAAGTTAGCCATCATCTGAAAAGCCTTAGCCGAGGAAACAACCACTGCCTCGGGATAAGCCTTTGTAAAATTAACAACGTTTGCAGAATGGTCAGGCTCCATATGCTGAACAACAAGATAGTCAGGCTTTCTGCCTCCAAGAGTGTTCTGAATATTATCCAGCCACTCGTGGGTAAAGCCTGCATCCACCGTATCCATAACGGCTATCTTCTCGTCCATAATAACGTATGAGTTATAGGACATACCGTTGGGAACAACGTACTGTCCCTCAAACAGGTCTATCCGCCTATCGTTAACGCCTACGTATTTGATGTCGTTAGTAATAGTCATAGTACAGACTCCCGTTATATATCAGCCTTCCATAAGCCGTGAAGGTTGCAATAAGCGTAAACCGCAACAGCCTTTTCGTCAGCTAAGGCAAAGGTAACGGCAGGCGCCTTACCCACCTCAAGATTCTTGCGCTGACCGCCCTTATCCGTTTGGAGATAAACCCAAAGAATGCTGTGCTCCTCTACCATAGGGTGAGCAACGGAGCCAACCTCAACCGTAACGGTGTTACCGTTAACCGTGGCAACGGGGATATGCTTTTCGGTGCTTGCTTCTACGGTACCGGGTTCGATAGCAGTCATCTTCTGACCGCAGCACATCATAGGAACACCGGAGGCGTTAATCATACCAACAAGGTTGCCGCAATGCTCGCAAATATAAAACTTTTTCATAATAAATTACCTCCATATAAATCTTATTACTTAAATTATATACTATGCGATAGGTTTTTTCAATGGGGAAAGTAATATTTTTAACAAAAAATGTTTACTTAATATACAGTCTTATGTTATAATAAAGCCAAAGAAGTAAAGAATAACCTTACAGTAAATCCGCCCTCGGTACAAGGAGTGATTTATATGCTAAATATCAAAACCGCTATAAAAAAGCTTGTGGATATCGACCCTTATCTGGAGGCCTATACAAGAGATATTACAATGCATCTTGAGCGTTACTGTGCAAAACGAAAGGAGCTTGCGGGTGAGGGGGAGCTTGTCTCTGCTTGTGACGGTCATCTGTACTACGGCTTCCACCGTACGGAGGATGGCTGGGTGTACAGAGAGTGGCTTGCGGGTGCCGATGCGGCGTGGCTTTTCGGCGACTTTAACGGCTGGAACAGATATAGCCATCCCCTTACCCATATAGGTAACGGAGTTTGGGAGATAAGGCTTGAGGGTAGAGACGCCCTGAGACACGGTCAGTTTGTCAAGCTGATAGTTGGCAGACAGGGCGTGGACTTCGAGCGTGTGCCTGCCTATATCCGCCGCACCGTTATGGATATGAACAGCAAAAAGCTTTGCGGACAGATATGGGATGTTGAGGAGCCCTTTCCGTGGACGGACGGAGCCTGGTACGGCAAAAAGAATCACAAGGCACCCCTTGTGTACGAGGCGCATATCGGTATGGCGCAGGAGTACGGGGGAATAGGCAGCTACAGGGAATTTGCAGATAAAAACTTAATTTGGATAAAGTCCTTAGGCTATAACACCGTTCAGCTTATGGCAATACAGGAGCATCCCTATTACGCCTCCTTTGGCTATCAGGTTACCAGCTTTTTTGCGCCCTCCCACCGCTACGGCACTCCCGAGGAGCTTAAGTATCTTGTAGATAAGGCTCACAGTCTGGGGATTTCCGTAATTCTGGACGTGGTACACAGCCACGCTTGCCCTAACGTGGAAGAGGGGCTTAACCTGCAGGACGGCACTGAGGACCAGTATTTCCTATACGGTACCCGTGGCTGGCATACGGCTTGGGGCACAAAATGCTTCGATTATGCAAAGATTGAGGTGCTTCGCTTCCTGCTTTCCAACCTTAAGTATTGGCAGGACGAGTTCCACTTTGACGGCTTCCGCTTTGACGGTGTTACCTCTATGCTGTACGAAAACCACGGTCTTGGTGTTTCCTTTATGAACTACGGGCAGTACTTTTCCCTTAACACCAACGTGGACGCAAGGGTATATCTTATGCTGGCAAACGAGCTGATACACAGCGTAAACCCTAAGGCGCTTACCGTTGCCGAGGATATGAGCGGTATGCCGGGTATGTGCCTACCTATAAACAAGGCAGGCTTTGGTTTTGACTACAGGCTGTCTATGGGCGTGCCCGATATGTGGATAAAGCTCATTAAGGAGCAACGCCTTGAGGACTGGGACGTGCTTCATATCTGGTATGAGCTTAACAGCGGCAGACCGCAGGAGAAGTCTATAGGCTACAGCGAGTCTCACGACCAGGCTATGGTAGGGGATAAGACCCTTATCTTCCGTCTGGCGGATGCGGAGATGTATACGGGTATGCAAAAGCATTACCACTCTCCCGTGATTGACACCGCTATAGATATGCATAAGCTGATAAGACTGCTTACCAACGCCCTGGCAGGTAACGGCTACCTTAATTTTATGGGTAACGAGTTTGGCCATCCCGAGTGGATAGACTTTCCCAGGGAGGGCAACGGCTGGAGCTATCACCACGCAAGGCGTCAGTGGTCTTTGGTGAACAATGCCGACCTTAAGTATGAGTGGCTGGCTAACTTTGACAGGTCTATGATAGGACTGGCAAGCAGATATAAAACCCACCTGTGTCCCAAGGCAAAAAGCCTTTGGCTTGACAAGGAGAAAAACGTGCTGGTGTTCAGCAGGGGTGAGCTGATTTACGTATTCAATATGCACCCAACTTGGTCTCAAACCGACGTTTTTGTAAACTGCCGTGAGCTGGGAGAGGGCGGCTATCGCGTGGTGCTTTCCAGTGACGACGGTTGCTACGGCGGACAGGAGCGTATATCCAAGGACTACGTTTACCACGCCAAGGAGGAAGAATACGGCTTTGGCTTCAGAATGTATCTGCCCTGCAGAACGGCGGCGGTTCTTGTCAAAAATAAAAAATAGGAAGGTGATAGAACAGTGAAAAACGGTATATCCCAAAAGGCGTTGTCCATAATAAAGAAGATGCAGCAAAACGAGATTACCGAAAGCGTAATCTATGAAAAAATAGCAAAGTTTGCTAAGGGTGAGGAAAACAAAAACACCCTATTCCGCCTGGCAAAGGAGGAAAAGGCGCATTACGAGATATGGAAAAGCTATACGGGGCTGGAGCTTAAGCCCCAAAGGCGGAAGGTTTTCCGCTACACCCTTATCGCCCGCATCCTTGGCTTTACCTTTGCGGTAAAGCTTATGGAGAGGGGAGAGGAGGCAGCCCAGGAGGAGTACGCTCTCCTTGCCGAGGAGGTAGAGGAAAGCGTATATATCAGACAGCAGGAGGAGGAGCACGAAGCGGCACTTTTGGCTATGCTGGATGAGGAAAGGCTTAAATACGTAGGCAGTATGGTGCTGGGTCTTAACGATGCCCTTGTAGAGCTTACGGGCAGTATAGCAGGCTTTACCTTCGCCCTGCAGGACACGAGACTGGTTGCCCTGTCAGGCTTGATAGTAGGTATTTCCGCCACCTTCTCTATGGCATCCAGCGAGTTTTTGTCTGCCAAAAGCGAGGGCAGGACGGACGCACTTAAGTCCTGTACCTACACGGGCGTCGCCTATCTTATAACGGTAATACTGCTGGTGGCACCCTATCTGATTTTCAGCTCAGGTCAGTATATACCAGCCCTGGCGTGTATGCTGGGGATAATAGTGCTTATCATAGCAGGCTTTACCTACTACACCTCCGTAGCTCAGGACCAGCCCTTTGGCTCCCGCTTCTGGGAGATGGCGCTTATCAGCATAGGCGTTGCCGTTATCTCCTTCGGCGTGGGACTTCTTGCCAAGCACTTCCTTGGTGTTGACGTTTAAGTGTAAAATATAAATATAAAAATATTCCCCGATGGACGTAGGAGTCCATCGGGGAATTTCTTGTTGCGGTCCACACGAAGTTGTCAGACTTCGTGGGGTGATTTATACTATATTATTTTTTGGTAAATCCAAAACCATCTCGTTATACGCCACCGCATTGTTTGCGGGTACATTCTTGATGGGCGCCGTACCGTGGCTTAACCACTTGTTGTTTTGCAGGCTGTTTGTAAACTCAACGCTGTGGTCGATGTGGTCGGGCTCAACCCTAACAGACGTACCGTTGTTTGTAATCTGTACCGTGCTGCCGTCAACCTCTATGGTGGTAACACCGTAACGCCAGGACCAGCTTGTAAGCTCGCTTACAGTATAATCACCAACAGGCAGGTCAACTATCTTAACCGAGCCGGTACCCGTAATGCTTACGGTAAGCTCTATGGTATCACCGCTGCGGTCCGATACGCCGGACACCTTGAATACAAACACCTGATTGGGGTCGATGTCGGTACCGCTCTTGGTAATAATAAGCTCACCAAGGTTTACGCTTACACCAACGGTAATAGCAACGTACGTACCCGAGGTATTAATCTTATCAAGGCTTGCCTGTATGGAGTTATCTGAGAATCTGAAACGCTCACTGGAGAGGATTCTGCTGTTCATGCCGGAAACCTCGCCCTTCGCATAGTCCTCAAACCAATCGGGGGTCTTATCTGCCTCGTATTCAAAGCCTGTAAGATCCATTGTACTGACTGCAGGCAGGTTCAGCTTAGAGGTAGGGGAGCCGTTGCTGAATACGTCGTCACCAACGACGGTAGCCGTGTTGCCGTAGATCGCACCCTTGTTGGTAGCATTTACCGTGTAATTGAAGGTACCGTCAAACACTGCCACCGCACCGCCAGCGCCTCCAATTCCCGTGATGCCTGCGCCTTGGTTGCTAGCGATGGGTTCGATACCCGACTCGTCCACACCTGCGGTGTTTCCCGTCAGATAACCGCCGGTAAGTCCAAGGGTTACCTTGTTGCCTACGAGTATTGCACCGCCGTTAGCAGTTGCACGGTTACCCGTAAAGTCGCAGTCTGTAAGGGTAAGAGTCATATCGTAGGAGTTTGTAGCTCCGTCAGACGTGCTGATAGCACCGCCGTTGTTTGCACTGTTGCCTATAAAGTCGGTGCTTTTTATTATAAGGTTAATGTTGCTTCCTGTAGTGTCCCTCATCATAATCGCACCGCCAAAGTTTGTTGCTGTATTAAGGGTGAATGTGCACCTCTCGATAGAAATGCCTTTAGTCTGGATATACAACGCACCGCCGCGCAGAGCTGCGCTGTTTTCGGTAAAGCTACAGTCTGTAAAGCTCGCCGTGGAGTTGTTTTTTATAAAGCATAGTACGCCGCCAAGCCCGCCTGCGTTGTTTTTCGTAAACGAGGCGTTGTTTTTAACGGTAAGATTTGTGCTTTCGTGAATATACATTGCCGCACCGCGGTATGCATTATTGTTATTGAAGGCGGTGCCGTCGATTTCAACCGTTATCGTTTTTCCTTCCCAATTGGAAAGACCTCTCAGGTAAAGACCTCCGCCGCCCATTTCAGAACCCAAGGCAGCTATTGCACTTTTTTGCGGATCAGGTCCGTCGTAGACGGTAGAACCTGCCGCACGGTTGTTTTTAACGCTGCCGCCTATAAGCTTAAGCGTAGTAGTAACCTTAGGTTCATTACCGCCACATCCCAAAACGTAACCGCCGCCACCGGTTCTGAGAGCATAGTTGTAGGCTATATCAGAGCTTGTAACGCTTACGTTAGCGCCCTTCATTACGGCGATGCCGCCACCGTTTATAGCTTGGTTAGAGTAGCCGCCTTCCACAGCTTTGCCTATTGTTGCACCGCTTATCTCGACCACGCTGGTCTCGCCCTGTACGTATATGGCACCGCCGTTACCGGTGGAGCTGATAGAAGCCAGATTATACTTGCCGTTGGAATCTGTCGACATATCCGGCGTTTCAAACAAGGCTGTGTTCAAGTGGAAGGTTGTGCCGGAAACAGTTGCCGTGCTGCTTATGTTTTCCAAGTATAAACCGCCGCCGTTACCTGCGGCACTTACGTTTTCTTGGAAAGAACCGCCCGTAATGGAAAGACTTGCTTCACTGCCTCTCACACAGACACCGCCGCCGCCGGTTTTGCTTTCGTTTTTACTTACCGTGGTATCGGTGAGGATCACGGCACCTTGGGCGTCGATGCCGCCACCGCGTTGGGAGCTGTTGGTGTTTTCACTAATGGTGCCGTTTTTCATTTCAAAGGTGGTGCGGGCGCCAACGTGCACGCCGCCGCCGTCGTATTGGGATATCGAATTACCGTTTATGGTGGTCGTGCCCGAGTCTGTTGTATTGATGCTTAGCTTTGCCGTTCCGCTGTCAGAGCGTACCACGATACCTCCGCCGTACATCGCTGCCGTGTTGGACTTAACCTCGTTATTTCCCGACATTGTAACAACCGTGCTGTCAACGCAGATGCCGCCGCCCGCATTGGTTGATGCGGTGTTACCGTTAATAACGGAATTGGAAATAGTAGAGCTTTCGGCTAAATAGAAACACACGCCGCCACCGAGAGAGCCTGCCGTGTTGCCTTCGTTGGTGTTATTCGCCGTAATTCTGCCTATGCTTGAAGAAGAAACGGTAATCTTGGATTTGTATGCATACAAACCGCCGCCGTTTACCGTTGCGGAGTTTTTAATAACTGTGCAATTGCCAACGGAAAGCTCAACGTGTCTCTCCGGGTAAGCATCCTCCTCAAAAGCCGCAATGCCGCCACCGTTTTGTGCGTTGTTGCCGCTTATGGTGGCGTTTTTTACGGAAAGAGATAGGCTACCGCCATAGTTGCCTACGTATATGCCGCCTCCGTAAGTGCTGGCAGTATTATTGGTGATAGTACCGCCCGTTACGCCGTTGTTTGTGGTGATAGGTCTGTTAAAGAACATACCGCCGCCGGCTTTTGCCGTGGTGTTGTTGTCAACGGTACCGTTTGTCATAGAAAAGCTTTTAAGCTCGCCTATCCATAGACCGCCGCCGTTGCCACCGGTGTTGGTATTATTGGAAACAGAGCCGCCGGAAAATTTGAATGTTGTCGACGTTCCATGAACAAACACACCGCCGCCACTGGTAGCTGCCGTATTATACTGAATATTTGCACTGCCCGATATCTCAAGCAAGGTGCTACCGTTAACGTATACACCGCCGCCGTCTGTTGCGGTATTAGGTTCGCCGTTTACACCTATCGTACCGCCGGATATTTTTACCTCTCCAACGCTGGCATATATACCGCCGCCGCTAACGCCTGTGGAGCCGTTGTTTTTTATGGTACCGCCCTTTATTTCCAAAGTGCCTCCGCCGGTTGTTTGTGCAATACCGTGGTGACCGCTGGCAGTGTGTCCTGATATGGTACCGCCGGTCATTGTAAATGTGCCGGTTGTGTTATTGTAAATTGCAACACCGCCACCGGGATGACTGCCTGCTGTGTTTGAGCTTATTTCCCCGCCGGATAACTCAAAATTTGCCCCGTTATACAGGAAAACGCCGCTACCGTTTTTGTTGTTGCGAACCTTGCCTGCGGACATTTTTATCGTACCGGGTTTTATAACATATAAACCGCCACCATGCGGTGCAGAGTTGGAATGTATTTCACCGCCTGTGATATTAACCGTTCCGCCGTAACAGCATATACCGCCACCGTCGGTGCTTACAGAATTGTTGTATATTTGGCCACCGTTATAAGTCACAGTTCCGCCGCCGACATATATGCCACCCCCGTAAGATTGTTCTATGTTTGATAAATTGTTGTTATAAATATCGACATTGTTAAAGTTTGCGGTGCCGCCACCTACAAAAACAACACCTCTGGCGACTTCCACATCATTGTGAAAACCGCAGTTGTTTATACTTACATTATTCAGGTTCATAGTGCCGTTGTTCATACAAATAGCAGAGCCGTGACCGGTGTCCGGATTCCTTAATTCGTTTGAACCGCAAGTGTTTCTGTTGAGGTTGACATAGTTGAGCGTAACAGTGCCGCTCGAAAGAACTATTAAAGGGTCGCTTTCATTGGATGGTGTTTGGTTAGTATAGCTTTGGTTTCCGTTTATAACAAAATAATTGCTACTTATTCCGCTGATGTTAAGGGTGCCTCCATTTACCAAAAACACGGGATAATCTTTCAAATCATCTAACCTTGTAACGCCACAACTATGGCTAATATTGCTAGCTATTTTCATTGTAAGGCTTTGTCCGGAATTGATTTGTATAGAATAAATCGAATAAATTGAGGAATCAGAACCCCAAACCAACTCAGTTGAGGCGTTATTCAGGGTGCTGTAGCTTGATAGTTGTTTATTGTTCCAGGCGTGTCTGTTGGTATAATTCATAGCCAGTTTCACCGTTTCGGTAGGAACATCGGGAGAAACAGCGTTAGGAGCAATTTCTGGAACGGTACTTTCGGTGTCATTCTTGCCAGTGACTAAAGCGTTGTCCTTTACATCGGCAATGTCCTTGCCCGGTGTAGTTTCCTCAGTATAAACGCTCTCTGCTTCGAACCTTGTATCGTCAGCACTTTCTGCCTCGGGCAAGGAAACATCAACAGAGGGAATAACACTTGCTTCTGTATCCGTTGTGTTTGTCAAGCTCTCTGTGGGTTCGTTTGTAGGCTCTGCGTTTTTTTCGGGAGTGCCTATAGCAATAATTCCATTTTCCACCAGCTCGGCGTTGCCTCCAACTACCTTACCATCTTCAACTGTAACATAGTCGTAAACAATATCCTCATATTGGGCATAGGTATCCCCGTGCATATATCCAAAAAACGCAGCAAAGCAAGTTGTAAAACATAAAAACATTGCAGCAAAGCGTTTAGACTTCATAAAACCTACCTCCGGTTTCCGAAAAAGCTAAACGATATTTCGTTTCTTTTTCGTATGGTGTGTATGTGTAAATATAATATTCCTTATATAATATATGATTTTACATTATACACAATTTATCGGTCTACTGCAAGGCTTTTGGAGCAAAAACGGCGTTTTACACAAAATATCTTTTAGTGGTGCCTGTTATGGCTACTTCTTTTTGTGGTATTGTTACAAGTTTTGCTGCAGCAGTTTTCATCAGCCGTCTCCAGCTCAATAGTAGCGTGGACAACACCCAGCTCCTTCAGACGTTCTCTTGCCTCGGCTTTAACCTTTTTGCCCTCTTTGGCGGTAACTATGTGCATCGTTGCATAGCAATCCTCGCCGTCCATAGTCCAAAGATGCATATGGTGTACCTTTTCCACTCCCTCAAGCTCCGCAAGCTCCTTTTTGATTTGGTCGGCAGAGATACCGTCGGGTGCCTTTTCAAGGAAAATTTCAACTGCGTTTCGCAAATTTATTACCGCCTTGTACAGTATATAGACGGCTACGGCGATAGACATCAGAGGGTCAAGGACGGTAAAATCGGTAAACCGCATAACCACGGCACCCGTAAGCACTACTATCCACCCTAACACGTCCTCGATCATATGCAGGCTTACCGCCTTCTGGTTGACGGATTTGCCCTTGTGGGTTACAAGTGCCGCACACAGGTTGACAGCAACGCCGATAAGGGATAAAACGATCATCGCATCGTAGTTGATAGCTACGGGGTGGCAAAGTCTTACGGCAGAGTTGTAAATAACCGCCAAGGAGCTTAACAGCAAAACAAGGGTGGTTATAACACCGCCAAGGACCGAGTATCTGGCGTAGCCGTAGGTGTGTTTCTCGTCCGGCGGAGTTTTGCTTTTCTTTTCCAAAAAGTAAGAAACGCCGATAGCAAAAGCGTCTCCTGCATCGTGTATGGCATCGGACATAATGGCAATACTACCTGTAAAGATTGCTCCAAGCAGTTCAAAAACAGCAAATCCAAGGTTTAATAAAAAGGCAAAAAGTATGTTTCTTTCGGTTTTCATAATACACTCCTGTTGACTTGTATAATTTTTTATAGTACAATCTGTTCGGTATATTGATGATATTGCAATTGCACCATAATAACAATATATAATAAAGCGCTGCCGTTCGATACCGAACAAAAGTCAAAAAATGTACGGAGCTTGCTATGGACAGAAGACAAAGAAAAACAAGAGAAGCAATTTTTGATGCGTTTACAAAGCTGCTTGCCAAAAAAAGCTTTGATAAAATAACCGTAGGTGAAATAATAGAGAAAGCCGATGTTGGCAGAGCAACCTTTTACGCCCATTTTGAGACCAAGGACTTTTTGCTCAAGGAGCTGCTGCAGGAGCTGTTTTGTCATATCTTTGATGGGGCGGAAGAAAGCAACAGGGAACACAGACACGTTTTTGAGTGTGAAACACAATTACCTTTGTTTTTGCATCTTATAAAGCATTTGGAAAACAACGACAAGGGGATATTGACCCTGCTTGTCAGTCCTAATAACGAGCTGTTTATGAAATATTTCAAAAACGGTCTGGCGGGTCTGATAGAAAAAAGAACCGATGCTTTGGGGCTTTCTGCGTCGGAAAACGTGCCGAAAGACTATGCCGTAAAAATGTTGGCATCGGGATTTTTTGAAACGGTAAAATGGTGGGTGGAAAACAAAAAAACAGCAAAATCCGAAGAAACTGTAGCGTATTTCTATAGAATGTTTGGAATAACTGAAACACCGAATAATGCCGCATATAATAAGGAAGATAAACATTTCCAAAATGTGGAAAAACAGGAAAACTAAATTTTTTTCAAAAAAAAGTAAAAAAAGTTGAAAAAAGGTATTGACAAAGGGGAGAAAGTGTAGTATACTAGCGGAGCCGCTTGAGGGAACGGAAGAAGCGCCGGTACCGAGGGAGCGAGCGCGGACATTGAAAATTGAACAAC
>JAZSQJ010000076.1:0-40371 GCA_045537905.1 Eubacteriales bacterium | reverse complement strand
CTCAGACCGCTGACAAAGGCACAGAGCACGAAAAAGAATAAAATATACTCATTCTAAAGTAGAAAATTCAGGGAAAATTTTCCTGAATTTTCTACATTTTATTTGTTTTTTCGTTCAAAACGAACCTCGGCTCACAGTACTCTGGGGTCCCCACAAAAATATATTTTTGTGGGGTGGTATTACAGTTATCGCCTCGGTTCGTCTTGTCTGCACTCTTTCTCAGCACTCTGCCAGCTTGATGACAAGGTTTGTCATCAAGCTGGGCGGATTTCACTTTTTGGTGAAATCCGCTCTTTCCCAGTCCTTGCAGCGAAAACTTATCCGTCAAATCCATAAAAGCCTCTTTGCCTTTGCGTTTTCATCATCCGGCTAAGTAAAACCAACTCCTGTGGAAGATGTTTTGGCTTAAAACCGTGTTAAATATGCAAAAAAAGCGTAAAAAACTGTTGACAAATCAACAATGAAGTATTATAATATACATTGCGTGTGCGATGATGTCGGTAATTACACGGGGGTGTGTATATATGCGCTATGACATACAACAGCTATTGGCAGACAGTGGTAAGGCGGCAGAGCTTGACTTTGATATAGCCATTACAGACCACGCTGACCTGGCGGAGGGCGTAGCTCATATAAAATGCTGCATCAAAAACCACGGCGGTTATCTGGAGCTTAGTGCGAAAACCGGGGTTGTTGCCAAGGCAAGCTGTGCCCGTTGCGGCTCTCCCTTTGATTTTGCGATGGAGTTTGATACGGTGCGTCCCGTAGCAAAAGCCTTGACGGATAACGAAAACGACGATTATATTATTGCAGACGAGGACGGATACGTAGACTTGGCTGCGGTGTTTGGGGAGGAGCTTTTGCTGGAGCTTCCTGCTAAATACCTTTGTAAGGACGGCTGTAAGGGGCTTTGCATCAAATGCGGTGCAAACCTTAACAAAAAGAACTGCGGCTGTAACACAAAGGAGATTGACCCCAGACTTGAGGTTTTGAAAGCGTTGCTAGAAAACGGCTGATATATAATTCCTAAAAAGAGAGGGAGGTGCTGAAAATGGCAGTACCAAAGACAAAAGTTTCAAAGGCAAGAAGAGATAAAAGGCGCTCTTCCGTATGGAAGCTGGAGATGCCCGGCATGACTAAGTGCGCTAAGTGCGGTGAGTACAATCTTTCTCACAGAGTTTGCAAGGCTTGCGGCTCTTACGCAGGGAAAGAAATCATCAGCAAGGATAGCAAAAAGGCATAAGGCTTTTGTTTAAGCGTGGAGGGGGCTGTAAAAAACTCGGTTTTTTACATCCCCTTTCTAGGGGATAGGAAAAAATGGTTGGAATGGGCGAACTGAAGCGAAGCCGTACTAAGTACTGCGAGCTGAAGTTCGTTCATAACAAGAAAAAATATAATATAAATAGTTAATTGTGGCTAAAGCCGCAATTAACAACAAATATGTTATATAAAATTTTATTGTGGTCCAGCCTTTTTTTACAGCCCCTTTCTAAATGCGCCGCCGTTTCCGCAGGTATGCGGTAACAGGGGCGTTTTTGCGTTTTAGGGTGTAGTGTTATGGTTAAGATAAAAGAGGTGGCAAAAAACAGCCCCGCCTATGATGCAGGTGTCAGGGCAGGGGACGAGCTGGTAAGCGTTAACGGCTCCGTTATCAACGACGGACTGGACTACTATTTTCATACCGCAGACGCCGTGCTTAGCGTGGAGCTTCTCCGTGACGGCAAGCCTTTACACCTTGATATAAAAAAACAGCCCTACGAGCCCTTTGGCGCAGATTTTGAAACCTATCTTATCGACAAACAGAAAAGCTGTAGAAACAACTGCATCTTTTGTTTTATAGACCAAAACCCGAAAGGTATGAGGGAGAGCGTGTATTTTAAGGACGATGACGAAAGGCTTTCCTTTCTTCACGGCAACTACGTAACCCTTACCAACCTGAAGGACGCAGATATTGCACGCATAATCCATATGCACCTGTCACCCGTTAACGTGTCGGTGCATACTATGAACCCTGAGCTGAGATGCAAAATTATGGGCAACCGCTTTGCGGGTGAGGTGCTTCGTTACTTGAGGGAGCTGTCTGCCCACGGTATAGCCATAAACGCCCAGCTTGTGCTGTGCGAGGGTATAAACGACGGGGAGGAGCTGCAGTACAGTATGGAAAAGCTGTACGAGCTGGACTCACTGCAAAGCGTTTCCGCAGTGCCCGTGGGCATTACTGCCCACAGGGAGGGTCTGTACCCCCTTAAGCCTTATACCAAGGAGGGCGCCGCAGCGGTTATCGAGACGATGACCCGTTTTGCCCGGAGGTGTGTAGAGGAGCGGGGCGTCCGTATGTTTTACCCCTCGGACGAGTTTTATCTCACCGCAGGTATGCCCATACCCGAGGAGGACGAGTACGACGGCTACCCTCAGCTTGAAAACGGCGTGGGTATGCTCAGAAGCCACCGTGAGGAGTTTGTGTCAGAGCTTGACTATGCAAGGGACGTTCTGACAAAAAAAGACTTCAGCGGCAGGGAAGTGGCAGTGGCAACGGGTATGCTGGCGGCGGCTCATATAAAGGAGCTGACGGCTATGGCAGAGGACTGCTTTACGGGGCTTAAGTGCCACGTGTACCCTGTAGAAAACAGCTTTTTCGGCAAAACGGTAACGGTAAGCGGCCTTGTAACAGGCGGCGACCTTATAAAAGCCCTTAAGGACAAGCCTCTTGGCGGCGGGGTGCTTATCCCCCGTAATATGCTGAGACATCAGGGAGACTTATTCCTTGACGGAGTAAGCCTTGAGGAGGCGGAGACGGCTTTGGGCGTGCCTCTCCTTGTAGTAGAGGCTGACGGAGCAGAGTTTTTCAGGCGTTTGTTGGGGGTAAAAGAGGAGGACTACGATATATGAAGGCGACAGTTGCCATAATTGGCAGACCTAACGTAGGTAAAAGCACCTTTTTCAATAAAATAGTAGGGGGCAGGATATCCATCGTTGACGATACCCCCGGTGTAACCCGTGACCGTATCTATGCGGAAACGGAATGGAACGGCGTACCCTTTGTGCTGACGGACACAGGCGGTCTGGAGCCTAAGGCTAACACCGAGATTTTGAAGCATATGCGTACTCAGGCAGAGCTGGCGATAGCCGCCGCTGACGTGATACTGTTTCTTACGGACATCCACGCAGGCGTTACCGCCGACGACAGGGACATTGCAACTAAGCTGCTTAAAAGCCGTAAGCCCGTGGTGCTGGCGGTAAACAAGATGGACAGGGTGGGCAACCTTCCTGCAGAGTACTATGAGTTTTACGAGCTTGGTCTGGGCGAGCCTATCCCTCTGTCCTCGGTACACGGCACGGGTACGGGCGACGTCCTTGACCGTGTGACGGAGCTGCTGCCCGAGTTTGAGGCAGAGCCTGAGGAGGACGACGTTATCCGTGTTGCCGTTATCGGCAAGCCTAACGCAGGCAAAAGCAGTCTTGTAAACCGTGTAGCAGGTGAGGACAGGGTTATCGTTTCCGATATGCCCGGCACCACCAGGGACGCTACGGACACCAGGATAGAAAACCGGCACGGCAAGTACGTGTTTATAGACACCGCAGGCATCCGCCGTAACTCCAAGATAGAGGACAATATAGAAAAATACAGCGTTCTCCGCGCCAGAGCCGCAGTGGAGAGGGCAGACGTCTGCCTTATTATGTGCGACGCCAACGAGGGCGTTACCGCTCAGGACGAGCGTATTGCAGGCATAAGCCACAACGCAGGCAAGGCTTCCATTATCGTTATGAATAAATGGGACAGCCTGGAGAAGGACACAAACACCGTAAACGAGTTTAAGAAGGACGTTTACGACGCTCTTTCCTATATGACCTATGCGCCCATAGCCTTTATCTCGGCAAAAACGGGCCAGCGTGTGGACAAGCTGTACGAGATGATAAACGCCGTAAACGATAAGGCGCTTATGCGTATCTCCACGGGCGTGCTTAACGACGTGCTTAACGATGCGATGAACCGTGTACAGCCCCCCACAGACAAGGGCAGGAGACTTAAGATATACTATATGACCCAGATAGGCATAAAGCCACCTACCTTTGTTATATTCTGTAACAGTGCAGAGCTTTTCCATTTTTCCTATCAGCGTTATATAGAAAACTGTCTGAGAGACGTATTCGGCTTTGAGGGCACCCCCATAAAGCTGATTATAAGACAGAAGGACGACGAGAAATAAGTAGGAGGCGTTAATTTTGTGGTATTCCTGGCTTTCTAATCATATAGGCATAAACGCTATCGCCTTCGGGGGCGAGCTGGCAAGGGTGCCCGAGTGGGCAAGCACCCTGGAGCTTTTTGCCTGCATCATCGTGGGCTATCTGCTGGGTAGCATTAACCCCTCTATTATCGTTTCCAAAAAGCTTTACGGCAAGGATATAAGAGAGTCGGGCAGCGGAAACGCAGGCCTTACCAATATGCTCCGTGTTTACGGCAAAAAGGCGGCTCTTTGTACCTTGGCGGGCGATATGCTTAAAACCGCCCTTTCCGTTGCTCTGGGTGCCTGCATTTACGGCGTTCAGAACTGGACCGTGGTTGACCGCAGCATGGAGGGCGCGTATCTGGCGGCGCTTTTCTGTGTGCTTGGTCATATCGCACCCGTATATTACAAGTTCCACGGCGGCAAGGGTGTCCTGGCGGCGGCAACGGCTATACTGCTTCTTGACCCCATAGTGTTCCTTATGCTTCTGGCAGTGTTTGCTTTGGTGCTTGCCTGCACCCGTTACGTGTCTATGTCATCTATAACGGCGGCGTTTTTGTACCCCGCCTTTACCTACGTAACCCACTCCTACGTTATGGAGGTACCTCCCGCAATGTTTACTATGCTCTTCAGCGCTATCTGTGCCTTGATGGTTATCTATATGCACAGGGAAAACATAAGGCGTGTTGCCAACGGCAAGGAGAATAAGCTTTCCTTTGGCGGCAAGAAAAAGAAGGAAGAAGACGAGGACGAGGAAGAGGAAGAATAAGCTATAGTAAATAAGTGTTTCGGAGCAATAAACCGTTTCGGTTTATTGCTCCCTTTTTATGAACGAGACGGTTTTTTTATTGTAGGGGTTGGGTCTCTCATCACGCTGCATAGCGTATAAATACGGCGTTTCCTTTTGCCGTTACGGCACCGCAGGCGCCATATCACGAAGGCGACAGCCTTCTATATCACGTCGAGCAAAGGGAGCTTATATCACGAAGTCCGGAGGTCTTCCATATCACGGCACCGATAGGTGTCCTTTTTTCTGCTTACTTTTTGGTTAAATAGATAAAAAAAGACTTTACATTGCCAAACTTATTTGTTATAATATAACCGATGCAAAGGGTTATGTTATACGCAGGATGCATTTTGCCCTTGCATTATAACTTTAGAAAAGGATGGAGCTTTGCCCTGCCTGCGTGGTGCAAACACCCTGATATGGAAATTAAGACAACAAAACGCATACTTGCATTTTTGCTATGCGCAGTAATGCTTATGAGCGTGGCTGTATTCAAGGCAGACCTTGGTGCTGTTAACACCTCTGCCGCAGGCTTTACCGTTGCCGCCGGCAGCCCCTTCACTCTTGACGGTGACTACCTCAAGGGTGTAGAGCTTTACACCACCGTAGGTGAGTTTATTTACTATTACGGCGAGAGCGTTGCGGTAAAGGACGCCAAAGGCAAGACCCTTGCCGCTGACGATACCGTTAGCACCGGCTGTACCGTTACCGTAAACGGTGCTACCGTTACTATGATAGTTGACGGCGACGCTGACGGCGACGGCGACAACACCGCCGGCGATGCGGCTATCGCCAAGGCTATTCTTCAGAACACCGCCCAAAGCTCTGCCTACGGCAAAATCGCTTCCGAGCTTACCGGCGACGGTCTTATCACCACCGCAGACTATCTTAAGCTTAAGCACTCCAAGGAGGTTGCTCTCCTTATCCAAAGCGCTCCCTCTACCGTAAAGGTTCCCGACCTTAGCGGCAAGACCGAGAAGGAGGCTAAGGACGCCCTCGTTGCGGCAGGTCTCGTGCCTACCGTTCGTTACACCACCGAGGGTACCGCAGGTAAGGTCGCTTACCAGAAGGTAAAGGCAGGCGTTACCGCAGGCGAGGGTGCCAAGATAAGCATCGTTGTTACCTCTGACGGTAAGTATGCCCCCATCAACTATGACAGAATGAAGGGTATCTGGCTCTATCAGTACGCCAGCTCCTCCTCCCTGTTTAAGGCTACATCCTCTTCCCAGCGCAGTGAGAGCGTATACCGTGGCTATATCCAAACTATTATTAATAATATGAGCCGTGACGGCTTTAACACCGTATTTCTTCAGATGCGTCCCTACGGCGACGCCCTTTACCCCTCTGAGGTTTATCCTCCTTCCCCCTATGCGGCTAACAGCAGCAGCTACAACGGCAGCTTTACCTATGACCCGCTGGAGATATTTATCGAGATAGCCCACGCAAAGGGTATTTCCGTACACGCTTGGCTTAACCCCATGCGTCTTATGACTACCAGTAGCATATCCAGTGTTTCTACCAAGTACAGACTGGGTCAGTGGTATCAGAACACTACTACCCGTGGCGACTATATAGTAAGCTCCGGCGGTAGATATTACCTTAACCCTGCATACAAGGAAACTCGCCAGCTTGTTGTGGACGGCTGTATGGAAATATGCCGTAACTACGATATTGACGGCATCCACTTTGACGACTATTTCTACATAAGCATTGACGACGAGGCGACAGACCTTGCTTTCGACCAGAAGGCGTTTAACGCCCTCGGCTCCTCCTACGGCAGTGCAAGCAGTCTCAGCGTGCGTAAGGCGTGGAGGCGTAACAACGTTAACACCCTGCTCAGCGAGATTTTTACAGAGATAAAGAACTATGATAACAGAATTATGTTTGGTATCTCCCCTGCAGGTAATATCGACAACAACCAGACGGGCTACCTTTGCGCCGATGTTAAGACCTGGTGTTCTACTCCCGGTTATATCGACTACATAGCGCCCCAGGTTTACTGGAGCTTCAGCCACAGCTGGGACCAGGCAAGGTTTGATATTTGTACCAACAACTGGGATAAGCTCGTTACCACCGACGCCGTTAAGCTGGTTATCGGTATGGCTCCCTACAGAATAGGTGAAAACACCAGCACCGACCCCGATTGGTACAGCCGCAAGGACAATATGGCAAGGATGCTTAACTTTACCAAGACCCACAGCGGTGTATCGGGCTTTATAATGTTTAAGTACGAGTCTCTTTACGGCTCCGTTTACTCCTCTACGTATAACTCCAGCAACTCCTGGTTTACCACGGAGCTTGCCGCTATGATGCCTTTAGTGGCTGAATGGTGATAGAATACCCCGTTACTCTCTTCGTTCGTAATACGGATTTAACCAGGTTTGCCCCGTTGGGGCAAGTGAAGTTTGCTGCTGCCAAGCAAAAACTTCACAAGTAGACAGAAAGGACAGAAACTATGACTAACAAGCTAAGAACGGCGCTTGCTTTGCTTCTTGCCTTGTGTATGCTTCTTCCCGTGGCGGCTTGCGGTACCACTACCGAGGGCGGCAGTAAGGACGCTACCGACGCTATGGCAAACAGCAGCGAGGACGGTGCCTCCTCGGAGGACAGTAGCGAGGACTCTACAAGTGAGGATGAAAGTATGACGTATGACCCTGTTTTGACCAGCGATCCCCTTAACTACAAGTATATGAAAGGCTCCTGGCTTTATCAGTACACCAACGAAGGTCTTTTCAAGACCGGCGGCAAGCAGAGAGCTGAGGCGGACTACCGTAAGAAGGTAGAGCAGGTTTGCGAAAACCTTCAGCGTGACGGCTACAACACCCTGTTCCTACAGGTTCGCGGTCACGGTGACAGCTTTTACCCCTCTGAGGTAAGCCCACCCACCACCTACGTTGTGGACAGCTATACCGATACCTTTGACTATGACCCTCTTAAGATTTTCTGCGAGGTAGCAAAGGAATACAAAATCTCTCTCCACGCCTGGATCAACCCCTACAGACTTCTTACCGCTGCCCAGATGGCAAACGTGCCCGACACCTACCGTATCGGCAAGTGGTATAAGGAAAAGAACGGCGACTACGTAATACAGGGGCCCGACGGCAGATACTACTGCAATCCCGCCTATGACGAGGTGCAGCAGCTTGTTATCGACGGCGCAATGGAGCTTGTTAAGAACTATGATATCGCAGGCATCCATATGGACGACTATTTCTACATAAGCATTGACGACGAGGCTACAGACCTTGCCTTCGACCAAAAGGCATACGACCTGCTCTATGACGGCACCGCTGTCGACAACCTTGCAAACCGTAAGGTTTGGCGCAGACAGAACGTAAATACTCTGGTTAAAAAGCTTTTCGACCAGATCCACGCATACAACCCCGACCTGCTTTTCGGTATCTCCCCTGCAGGCAATATCGACAACAACCAGACGGGTTATCTTTGCGCTGACGTTAAGACCTGGTGCTCCACCCCCGGTTACGTTGACTACATAGCTCCTCAGGTTTATTGGAGCTTCAGCCACAGCTGGGACAAGGCAAAGTTTGGCATTTGTACCAAGAGCTGGGGCGAGATGGTTACCTGCGAGGACGTAAGACTTATAGTTGGTATGGGTCTTTACAGGGCGGTTGACCCCAGCCAGTCCAACACCGACCCCGACTGGTACAGAAGAAAAGACAACATCAAGCGTATGCTCACCTTCGTTTACGATTACGAGCCTGCAAGCGGTTTTATAATGTTCAGCTATGAGTCTATGTATAACATTTTCACAGGCGACTACAATCCCGCTATCGCTGAGGAACAAAGCAGGTTCCTCTCCTGGCTTAAAAAAGAACCCCAGATATAAAACCGTTTGAGGAAAGGAAAATTTTGTTATGACTAATAAGTTAAAAGCTATGCTTGCCCTGCTTCTTGCCATTACCTGTCTGCTTTCCATGGCAGCCTGCGGTGACAAGACCACCGACGGCGGCAGCAAGGACGCAACCGACGCTATTGCAGGCAGCGATGACGTTTCCGAGGAAGGCTCCTCCGATGCTTCTACCGTGACCTCCACCGACAATAGCTCCAAGGGTCCCGAGTACTCCGATACTGACGAAAACGGCAACGCCAAGCGTGACCCTAACTATAAGTGCCTTAACTACGACGTTATGAAGGGTATCTGGATATCCCAGTTTGATATCCCCAATATGTTCAAATCCACCAACGAAAAGGCTTTCAGAAGCTCTGTTAAAAGGGTTGTAAAGGCTATTTCCGATGCCGGTCTTAACACCATCGTTCTTCAGGTTCGTCCCAACGGCGATAGCTACTATCCCTCCAAGGTTTATCCCGCTTCCGAGTTTGTTACCGGTAGCTACGGCAACGAAAACTTTAAGTATGACTGCCTTAAGATATTCGTAGAGGTTGCTCACGAGTACGACATCTCTCTCCACGCTTGGATCAACCCCATGCGTCTTATGTCCACCGGCAAGATAGGCAGCATCAGCACCGATTACCGTGTAGGTAAGTGGTATCAGGAAAAGGCTCCCTATATCAGCGTAGAGGGCAACAACTACTACCTTATCCCCGGCTATGAGGAATCCCGTCAGCTTGTTTGCGACGGTATTGCCGAGCTTATCCAGAACTATAATATAGACGCCGTTCACATCGACGACTATTTCTATCCCACCGTTAAGGACTCCTTTGACGAGGTTCATTTCAAGCCCCTTGAGGAGGATTACATCAGCCGCCGTGAGTACAGACTTGAGATGGTTGACAAGCTTGTTACCCAGATGTACAACACCGTTAAGGCTAACGCAAAGGATATGCCCTTCGGCATCTCTCCTGCAGGCAGTATCTCTAATAACCTTAACTCCCTTTACGCAAACGTTCGTAAGTGGTGCTCTACCCCCGGCTTCTGCGATTACATAGCTCCTCAGGTATACTGGGGCTTCGACCATCCCAACGACGACTGCAAGTTTGCAGATTGCTGTGAGGATTGGCAAAAGCTTTGTACCACCGACGCCGTTAAGCTTGTTATCGGTATGGGCATCTACCGTGCAAAGCCTCCTGTAGAAGCAGGCTTTGAGGAGTTTACCGAGCATAAGGACGTGTTCAAACGCCAGCTTGAGTATATCCAGGCTATGGACAAAAACGACGGCTTTATAATGTACAGCTACACCAACCTCTTTACCGCAACGGGCAAGTATCAGAACTACCTTGCAGAGGAAAGAGAAAACTTCCTCCCCGTTCTTCAAAACTTCAGCTAATAAAAGCCTTGTTATAAAACCTTATAAAAGAAAGCGTTGCGGACGTCGGTCCGTAACGCTTTCTTTTTCTTGGGTGATTGAATATATAACGGTTCGTTGCGGTGCCGCTTGCTCCGCCGTGTGGGTTATGATTGGGCATAACGCTAAGCACCGTGTAGGGACCGGCGTCCTCGACGGTCCTAAGTGTAGCGTACATAAAAAACATAACCCAAAACATAAAATACGTATCGTAATAATTTGTTGTCAAAACATCCCGTAAGGCGTTTTCGTTAAAATCGGCGGGTATAATTTACCCGTTACGTTTAGGACCGTCGAGGACGGTTTGTCCCTACAAATAAACCGTTCCGTTTAATCATAATTTGCGGTGCCGTCCGTGATAAACCGTCACGTTTCATCACAATTTGCGGTGCCGTCTATAATCGTTGCTACGGCGGCAGAAGTTTACCCCACCACTCTCTTCGTTCGTGGCGGGGACCCCGAAGCCATCGCCCTACGATATAACCCCTCGTTTTATCGTGTTTTGTTATGAACCTTACAAGCGTTTCGTGACGGTTTGTATACCGTTTGGGTTTTGTAAGGGCGAGACATATTAACCGTAGGGCGGGGGTTTATCTCCCGCCGTGGTGACGGTTAAGGACGGCGTTGTGGTTTTGATGGGGCGGTGGGGCTACTATCGGTCGCTTGTTTCGTTTCGTTGTTCGTGATAATGGAGTAAATTAAAAACCGCCCGGCACGGGCGGTTTTTGACTGTTGGGAAATTGTTACGGAGGCTTTTACAGCACCGTTTCCATGCATACCTTTTGGGGCGCAAGCCCTTGGGCTTCGTAAAACCTCATTGCAGAGGGGTTACAGCTCCATACGTTAAGGGTCAGGTTGTAGCATCCGCTGTCTTTAGCCAGCTTTACTGCCGCCTCGTACAGCTCCTTGCCTATATGCCTGCCACGAAGCTTTTCGTCCACACAAAGGTCGTCGATATAAAGGGTCTTTATATCCGTCAGCACAGAGTTATTAATATGCTGTGTAAAAATACAGAAGCAATATCCCATTACCTCGTCATTTTCGTCTACCGAAACAATAATAGGCCTGCCTTCGTCCTTTAACAGCTCCTCCAACTCCTTGGCAGAGTACTTTTTGCCCACCTTAAATATATCAGGTCTGCCCCGGTGGTGGATAAGGTCAACCTGAGACAGCAGCTCCTCAAGCTTTGGTATGTCCTTCTCTGTAGCCGGTCTTATCATCTGCTTTGCTCCTTACTTCTTGTCAAACAGTGCTCTGCGCTGGGTGGAATGCCGCATCATCTCTCTCATACCGTCAACGTCCTCCTTCTCCAGCATAGCCTTCAGTTCGTTAAATTTGTGGATAAACATATCCATCTGCTCTAAAAGCACGTCCTTGTTAGCCACAAACAGCTCGCTCCACATCAAATCGTTAATACGGGCAATGCGGGTAAGGTCACGGAAGGAGTCGCCCGTAAATTTTTCCATATCCTCCTTATCGTTGCAGGTCATAAGAGTGATGGCGATGCAGTGGGTAAGCTGAGACAGAAAGCCTATCATCTCGTCGTGCTCCTCGGGGGACAGGGAGGTTACGTTGGAAAAGCCAAGGAGTCTGCCAAGCTCCATACAGGTTTCCACCGCCTCGGCGGTGTTCTTTTCCGTAGGTGTAACTATATAGTTTGCACCGAAAAACAGCTTGTCCGTGCTGTTTTCCACCCCCGACACCTCACGTCCTGCCATAGGGTGGGCGGCAACAAACTCCACGTCGGGGCGCAGCATATCCTGTATCCGGTACACTATGCTGCGCTTAACGCCCGTTACGTCGGTGATAAGGGCGCCGCTTTTAAGCAGTGATTGGTTTTCCTTTATCCATTCCACAAACACGTGGGGATACAGGGCAAATATAATAAGGTCTGCCTCCCCTATTATTCTTTCGTCAAGACGGGTAGAGCCCTCGTCTATAATCTTCTCCTTAAGGGCGTAGTCTATAGAGCTTTGTTCAAGGGTGATGGCGCTGATGTGGAAGCCAAAACGCTTAAGCACCCTTGCATAGCTTCCGCCCAAAAGTCCCAAACCAACAATAAGTATCTTTTTGCTAACGTCTACTATCATACTAATTCTACCTCTGCTCCAAGCCGTTTTATATCTTCAAAAAAATGGGGGTAGCTTTTTCTTACCGCCTCGGCACCCTCAATGCTGCCTCCTGTTTTTGACAGGATTACCGACATAGCCATAACTATGCGGTGGTCGTTATGTCCGCTTAGAGGCTGTCCCCTATAGCTTAGCTCCTGCTTGGGTACGGTAATAAGGTTTTCCCCGAAAATAAGACCGCCTCCAAGCTTAAAAAGCTCCTCGTGCATAGCGGCACCTCGGTCGCTTTCCTTGGCTTTAAGCCTGTCCGTGCCTGTAAACACGGCGCCGTTCTTCAAAGCGGCAAGGGCAAAAAGCACGGGCCCCAAATCGGGACAGTCGGAAATATCAAGCCTTGGGGTACCTGCCGAAATTTGCCTGAAATAGTCGGCGTACACCCTGTCACCCTGCAGGCTGGCAGGGTTTAAGCTTTCTATCCTAAGCTCAGAGCCTATGCAGTTAAAGGCGTCAAGGAAGGCGGCGTTTGAATAGTCGCCCTCGACGCCCCCCGAAAAGGCGTGCATTGAGGACGCCTTTATCTCTATTTTGTATTCCTCGGTAAAGGACACGTTACCGCCGAAGGACTTAAGCGCCGACAGGGTCAGGTCAATATAAGACCTGCTTTCAAAGGGGGGTATTATTTCTATGGAGGAGTCTCCGCCTAAATACACAAGGGCAAAAATCAAGCCCGTAATAAACTGACTGCTTACGTCACCGCGGAGCCTGTAGGCTCCCCTTTCCAGTCTGCCGCAAAGGGTAAGGGAGCTTTTATTTTTATTAAAGCTAAAGCCCCTGTCACGGCAAAGCTCCTCGTATACGCCAAGGGGTCTTTCAAAAAGCCTGTCACTGCCACGGAGGGTAACGGTCTTACCCAGGCACAAAGCAAGGGGTATAAAAAAACGTAGGGTACTGCCGCTTTCACGGCATTCCAGAACAGGGCTTTCCGCCTGCATAAAGCTTTTTGGGTCTACCGTTACGGCATCCCCGTCGGTGCTTACCGTGGCACCCAATGCCCTCAGACAGTCTATGCTGGCAAGGATGTCCTCGCTGTAATCCACCCCCGTAAGGGTGCATTTGTGACCTGACAAAGCCGCCCCTATCAGGTATCTGTGCGCCATGCTTTTGGATGGGGGAGCGCTTACGGTCCCCTTAAGAAGGCAGGGCTTGAACGTGGCTTTCATACTATTTCCCCTCGGTTAAAAAATCTATAGCTTCAAGGTATCCGTCCGTGCCGTGACCCGTTACGGTTTTAACACAGGCAAGCCTTATATAGCTTATCTGACGGAAGTCCTCCCTTTCCTCCACCTTGGAGATATGCACCTCCACGGTGGGAATGCTTACCGCCTTGACCGCATCCAGCAAAGCGATGCTGGTGTGGGTGTAGGCACCGGGGTTAATAACTATTCCGTCTGCCTTGCCGTAAGCCTTTTGTATCATATCCACCAGGTCGCCCTCGTGGTTGGACTGGAAAAGCTCTACCTCTACGCCCTTTTCCCTGCAATGCTTTTCTATCTTTGCGGTCAGGTCGGCATAGGTCTCCTTGCCGTAGCGGTCAGGCTCCCTTATGCCCAGCATATTAAGATTAGGGCCGTTTATAACAAAAATCCTCACTGTATCAGCTCCATTCGTTTAGCTAAAATGTAGTCTGCTTCCTCTTTTGCCGTTTCCATATCGGGAACGGTTACGTCGGCGGTGCTTTTGTAGGTGTTTATCCTTTCGGCATACAGTCTTGCCAGCTTGTCTTCGGTATTGGAAAAGGGTCTGTCCGAGGTTGCCTGCAGTCTGGACAGGGGTGCGTCAATAAAAAACAGCCTGCCGTTTTGCTTAAGGCTTCTTACGTTTTCCTCTCGCATTACCACGCCGCCCCCCGTTGCTATAATGCGGCAAGCCTTGGAAGAGACGTCCTTTACAACCTCGCTCTCCAGGTTGCGGAATGCTTTTTCACCCTTGGCGGTAACAAACTCCCTTATGGTACAGCCGCAACGCTTTTCTATCTCGGCGTCGGTATCAATAAGCTCAAAGCCCTCTAAGCTAAGAAGCCTGCTTACCGTGCTTTTCCCGCTGCCGGGCATACCCGTAAGCACTACGTTTTCCTTAGCGGCAAGGACGGAGGCAAACACACGGTCGGCGGTTTCCTTTTTTATCTCTGTATCCAAAAACCTTTCTACCGCAACCACCGCCTGCATTACCAGCATATACAAGCCGCCCTCTGCCTTTATCCCTCTTGCCTTGGCGTCCAGCACAAGACCGGTGCAAAGGGGGTTGTACACCACGTCAACCACACCCTCAAGGCTGACGAAGGGGGTAATATCTATAGGCTTGGAGCCACAGTCGGGGTACATACCCGAGGGGGTTGTGTTGATAATAAGCTCTGCATCAGCGTGAAGCTCTATAGCCTCATCATAGGTAATATACTCCTCGCTTTTTCTTCTGCTTACCGTCAAAATCTCCGCCGAACCCATATCGGCGGCAACGGCTCTTGCCGTTTTGCCGGTGCCCCCTGTGCCCAGAACAAGCACCTTTTTACCCTCAAGGCTAAGTCCGATACGCTCTATAAGCGCCTTCATCCCGTAGTAGTCGGTGTTGTAGCCGTAAAGCCTTCCGTTTTTGTTTACCACGGTGTTTACCGCACCTATCCGCCTTGCAATCTCGCTAACCTCGTCAAGATAGGGGATAACGGTCTGCTTGTAGGGGATGGTAACGTTAACCGCCTCAAAGTCCTTTTTCTCAAAAAAGGGGCGTATTTCTTCCTCGCTAAGCTCTATCAGCTCATAGTTATAGTCGGCAAGCTGACCGTGGATATCCTTGGAAAAGCTATGGGTCAGCTTCTTGCCTATGCATCCGTATTTTTTCATCTTCAGTTTCCTGCTTATCCGTTATTTCAGCCAGTCCGTGCCGTATCTCAGGGCGAGGGCATCGCAAAGCACTATTGCCGTTGCCGCATCCTGTACCACCCTTGCACGGTGAACGATGGCCGGGTCGTGTCTGCCCTTAGGTATTAGCACTGCCTCCGTCATAGTCTTAAAGTCCACCGTCTGCTGGGGCTTGAAAATAGTTGGCGTAGGCTTGATTGCGGTACGGAATATTATGGGCATACCGTTGGTAATGCCTCCGTTGATACCGCCGTTGTTGTTGGTAGCGGTAAGTACCTTTCCGTCTTTAATGCCTATGGGGTCGTTAGCCTCACTGCCGCGCATATCGGAGATAGCAAAGCCGGCCCCAAACTCAACACCCTTAACGGCAGGAATGGAAAACATCATATGGGACAGCATACTCTCCACCGTGTCAAACCAAGGCTCGCCCACTCCTGCAGGCATACCGATAACGGCGCTCTCAAGGACACCGCCTACGCTGTCACCCTCCGATGCCGCCCTGAGGATAGCCTCACGCATTTTTTCGCCCTGTTCCTCGTCCAGCACGGCAAAGGTTTTTTGGTTAAGGATGCCTATGTCAGCATAAAGCTCACCAAGCTCCCTGTCCGAAACGCCTGCCAAACGCTTAAGGTGGGTGCCGATATAAATACCCTTTTGCTCCAATGCGTACCTGCATACGGCGCCTGCCGCAACCAACGCCGCCGTAATACGGCCGCTGAAGTGTCCGCCTCCACGGCTGTCCTGATAGCCGTGATACTTACACTCTGCGGTGTAATCGGCGTGGGAGGGTCTGGCAAGGGTTTTCACCTCAGAGTAGTCTCCGCTTTTAAGGTTTTCGTTAGGGATAAGGATGGTAAGGGGCGTGCCCGTGGTTTTGTCCCCAACTATACCGCTTACGATTTTATACTCGTCCTTTTCTTTTCTGGGGGTAGAAATTTTACCCTCGGGACGACGCAAGGTAAGCATATGGCTTATATATTCCCGGTTTATTTCTATGCCCGGGGCAAGTCCGTCGATAACTGCCCCTATATATTCTCCGTGGCTTTCACCAAAGAGTGTAACAGCCACGCTGCTTCCAAACGTGTTTTTCATTTTACTCAACCTTTCAGGCAAGCCTTTGCCAGCTTAATAACCTCATCACATTCCATTTCCGTAAGAATAAAGCTTCCTACCCGGTTTACCCTTGTTACGGTAACGGTACCGCCGTCTGCCTTCTTGTCGTGGAACGCCGCCTCGGCAATCCTTGCCCAGTCATAGTCTATCTCACGGTAAAGACCGCACTTTTTAAGCACCTCTATCACTCGGGGGCGTATTTCCTCCCCGCACATAGGAAGCATTCCAAGGGCAACGCTCTCGCCGTGGTACAGCTCTGTGCTGACCTCAATTCCGTGGCCTACGGTGTGCCCAAAGTTCAGTATCTTACGCAGTCCCGCTTCCTTTTCGTCTTTTTCTACCACGTTCTTTTTTACGTTAAGGGAGCGGATAATTATTTCATCAAGATTCTTATTTACGTCCTTGCTTTCAAAGACGTCAAACAGCTCTCTGTCCGAGGTAAGCGCCATCTTCACCGCCTCTGCAAGACCGTTTGATATCTGCCTTTGGGGCAGGGTATTCAACAGCTCGGGGTCGATAAGCACCTTCTTCGGCTGATAAAAGGCACCCACAACGTTCTTTACGCCGTCCATATTGATGGCAGTCTTTCCGCCTATGGAGGAGTCTATCTGGGAGAGCAGGGTGGTGGGTACGTTGTAAAAATCAATGCCTCTCATATAGGCGGATGCCGCAAAGCCTGCCAGGTCTCCAACCACGCCGCCGCCTACCGCAACCACGCAGTCCTTCCGTGAAAAACCGTGACCCAGCATAGCGGACAGCAGCTTTCCAAATACGGGCAGGCTCTTGGAGCCTTCTCCCTGCTCAACGGTGCATATTACTCCTTCCTTAGAAGCCGCCGCAACCGCCTTCGCATACTCGGCAGGAACGCCTGTGTCCGTTACCACCAGCACACGCCTGTTAAGGTTAAGCAGCTCCTTTACCTTGGATAATACGCCACGCTCTACAAGGATATCATAGCTGTCCTTGCCCAAATTCATAGTAATAGTCATGGTAATCCCCTTTATATCTCAGCGTGTGGAGTAAAGGTGCCTGCCACCTTAAGGTTGTCACACACCTTATCCAGCTCCTCCAGCATTCCTATGCCGTTTTCGCCGTCCGTGCTGCCGTCTATCTCTACGTAGAAATAGTACTGCCAGGAGTGCTTTCTCATAGGTCTGCTTCTCAGCGCGGTCATATTGTAGCCGTGCCGTCCGATTATGTCTATAGCAGTGGCAAGAGACAGGGCCTCGTGCTTGACGGTAAACATCAGAACAGTGCTTGTGAGGGAGGCGGTGTTTGCCTTAACCTTGGAAAGCACCGCAAAACGGGTGGTGTTCTCACCGCTTTTGTTAACGTTGGCTTCTATCACCTTAAGACCGTATATCTCTGCGGTCTCCACGCTGGCAATGGCACCAAGGCTTTTGTCCTTAGTCTCGGCAACGGTCTTTGCCGCCAGAGCGGTGTTGCCCCCTTCCTCCGTTTCAAAGCCACGCATTTTTATATAATCGCGGCACTGGCTAAGGGCTTGGGGATGGCTTGTTACCCTTTTGATGTCCTCTACGGTAGCGTCGGGTAAGCCAAGCAGGTTTTGATGGATGTTAAGCTCGTAAATACCGTTGATAAACAGACTGCCCGAGAATATAAGGTCCATAGTCTGACCTACCTCACCTGCATAGCTGTTTTCAATGGGAAGCACTGCCACGTCGCTCTCACCCTTCAAAACCGAGTCGTACGCCGCCTTGAAGTCGCTGTAGGAAACCCTGTTGCCGTCAGGAAAAATCCTGCCTGCGGCTATGTGGGCAAAGGCACCCTCAACACCGCTGTAGGCTACCTTCAAGCCCTTTTGCATACGGTATTGATATGCACGGGACACGGACATAAGGTGCTTCAAATAATCGATGTAGTACTCCTTAAGGACGCTGTCCTCTACCAAGGCAGAGTTCCTTTCAATAACGGCGTCCTCTCTCTTCCGGTCCGGAATAGGCAGCCCAAACTGCTGTTTGTGCTGAAAAACCAGCTCCACCGCCTTCATCCGCTTAACGAAAAGCTCTGCCATTTTGGCGTCTACCTCGTTTATTATCTTTCTTGCTTCTTCCAATTTGTTAGACATCTTTACTCATCCTTTAATCAAAGCTTATCTGCAATATCAAGTATCAGCTGCTCGGTCTTTTCCCAGCCAAGACAAGGGTCTGTAATGGATTTACCAAACACGTGCTCGCTAACGCCCTGGGCACCGTCCTCCAGGTAGCTTTCAATCATAAGCCCCTTTACAAGACGCTTGATGTCGCCGTTCTGGTTGCGGCTGTGAACGATGTCCTTGGCGATACGAACCTGCTCAAGATATTTCTTGCCGGAGTTGTTATGGTTGGTATCTACGATGATGGAGGGGTTGGTAAGATTAGACTTTTCGTAAAGCTCCTCTACCCTCAACAGGTCCTCGTAGTGGTAGTTGGATGCGCTTCTGCCTGCGTAGTCCACGTAGCCGCGGAGAATAGCGTGGGCGTAAGGGTTGCCCTCGCTGGTAACCTCCCAGCCACGGTAGAGGAAGGTGTGTCCCGACTGTGCCGCTACGATAGAGTTCATCATAACGCTAAGGTCACCGCCCGTGGGGTTTTTCATACCAACGGGAACGTCAATACCGCTGGCAGTAAGCCTGTGCTGCTGGTTCTCAACGGAGCGTGCGCCTATGGCAACGTAGGAAAGCAGGTCGGAAAGGTAACGGTAGTTTTCGGGATACAGCATCTCGTCAGCGCAGGAGAAGCCGTAGTCACGCAAAGCCGCCAGGTGAAGCTCACGGATAGCAACTATGCCCTTGTACATATCGGGCTTAGCCTCGGGGTCGGGCTGATGAAGCATACCCTTGTAGCCCTGGCCCGTGGTTCTTGGCTTGTTGGTGTAGATGCGGGGGATAATGATTATCTTGTCAGAAACCTGCTCCTCTATCCTTTTAAGCCTGGAAATATATTCAAGAACAGGCTCCTTGTGGTCGGCAGAGCAGGGGCCGATAACCAGTATAAATTTATCAGAGCTGCCGTCAAACACGGCACGGATGCTTTCGTCCCGTTCTGCCTTAGCCTTAAGCATACGCTCGGTAAGGGGGTATTCCTTCTTAACCTCCTGGGGGATGGGGAGCTTTCTGTGGAAATTCATACTCATTGCTTTGTACCTCGTTTTCTGTATATATAGTTTATATGTTTAATATGGATTTTGCAATATAAAAATAAAAAATCCGCATTCCTATTATGCTCCTCGGAGCATAGCAGATGCGGACTGACCGTATTTTTTGTTACCGAGACCTATTTCTCGGAATCCACAAAAGACGGGCAGCCCTTAGAAAAGTAATAAAAGTAATAAAAGAACTTATTAGCTATCATGACTTGCTCCTCCTTCGTGGATTTGTTGTTACAGATTATACGCCCATTTTTTGGCTTTGTCAATAGGTTTAAGAAAATTTTCCTCACAAGGGAAAGAACATTTTTGCGGGGCCCCCGGAGTACTGCAAACCGAGGTTCGTTTTGAACGAAAAAAACAAATAAAATGCAGAAAATTCAGGGATGCCTTCCCTGAATTTTCTACTTTAGGATAATTGTATTTTGTTCTTTTTCGTGTTCTGTGCCTTTGTCAGCGGTCTGAAACGGCTCGAGGGAGCCGTTTTTTACAATTGAATTAATAAAGAATTTTTTCGTGTTCCGTGCCTTTTTTGGAATCCACGTATATTCGGTACCAGGTGATGAAGGACAGTATAACCCAAAGGTGGTGATACAGGTCACGCTTGCCTTTACGGTGCTCCTCCAGAAGCTTAAGAGCCTCTGCCGTGTTGATATAGTCCGTGGCGGTGTTGGACAGGATAATCTCCCTTGCCCAATCGTAAAGCTCGTCCTTAAGCCATACACGGACAGGTACGGGATAACCCAGCTTGGGACGGACAACCGTCTCTGCATTAAGCAGGTCACGGAAGGTGTCACGGAGGATAAACTTGGTGGTACCGTCCTTCAGCTTCTCGCCGTCACACAGGTCAGCGGCGGCGGCGAATACCTCCTTATCAAGGAAGGGTACCCTTGCCTCCAGAGAGTTTGCCATACTCAGCCTGTCGCCCTTAACCAGTATATCGCTGGGCAACCAGGTATTAAAGTCGCAATGCTGCATCTTAAGCAGCTCGCTATATCCACGCTCCCTTGCCTCGGCGTATATGTGGGCGGTGCGGTCGGTGTAACGTACGCTCTTATCGTAGGGAAGGTACAGCTTTTTCTTTTCCTTTTCGGCAAACACAAAGCTGTTGCCCACAAAGCGTTCCTCCAGGGGCACGCAACCTCTGTAGATAAGGTTTTTGCCCTTAACGCCTTCGGGCAGAAGCCTGGACATAGCGTAAAGGGTGCTTTTCAAAAACTTAGGCAGCCGTCTTAAGGAGGCAGAGGAACGGGAGGTATCGTAAATACGGTAGCCTGCAAAAATCTCGTCACTGCCCTCACCGCTGAGGACAACCTTAACGTGTCTTGCCGCCTCACGGCTTATAAGATATATGGCCACCACCGAGGGGTCCCCAACGGGGCCGTCCAGATGGTAAACGGTCTTTTCAAAGTTATTGACAAAATCATCAATAGTACACTCCAGCTTGATGTGGTTGATATCAAGATGGGAGGAAATAGCGGCGGCATCGGCTATCTCGGAGTAGCCTCTTACGTTAAAGCCTACGGTAAACGCCTTGATACCCGGCTGAAGCTTAGCGGCAACGGCGGTAATAACCGCACTGTCTATACCGCTGGAAAGAAAGCTGCCAAGGGGCACGTCGCTTAGCATATGGTGGGCAACGCTGTCCTCCACCGCCTCACGCAGTCTCTTTTGCTTTGCTCCATAGCCTACCTGCATATTGGGGCGGAAAACGGGACGCCAATAGCAACGCTCTCTTCTTTCCTTGCCCTTGCAAAGCATATAGCTGCCCTTGGGCAATATGTAAATATCGCCTGTGATAGTATCAGGCTCGGTAACGTACTGGAAGGTAAGGTAGTGCTGTGCCTGTACCTTGTCTACCTTAAAGCCATCGTAGCCTTCGTCGTGCAGATACGCCTTAAGCTCACTGCTGAAAACGATGCCCTCCTCGGTGTTTCGGTAATACAAGGGCTTGATACCAAAGGGGTCACGGGCGGCAAGAACGCTGCCCTCTACCTTATCGTATATAAGGAAGGCAAACATACCCCGAAGCATCTCTACAAAGTCGGCACCGTAAAGGCTGTACAGGCGGAGCATAACCTCCACCTCGCTGTTGCCCTCAAAAACCTCGCCCTGCGCCTCCAGCTTAGCCTTAAGCTCCAGGTAGTTGTATATCTCGCCGTTGTAAACCACAGAGTAGCGTCCGCTTTTTTCGGTGTAGGGCTGGGCACCGCCCTCAAGGTCGATAATAGAAAGTCTGCGGAAGCCAAAAACTGCCTTTTCACCCTGAAACAGACCCTTATCGTCGGGTCCGCGGTGGCTGATAGCCTCTGCCATAGCGGAAACGGTTTTAACGTCCGCCGCCGACACTACGTTGTATTTATATATACCGGCAAAGCCGCACATAATACGTCCTCCCTGAATTATAGCCTTCTTCTAAGTTTAATTTCCCCAAGGACAGAGCTTGATACCCAAAGGTTTGTTCCCATCCAAAGGATAAAGCAAATAACCCTTGCCAGGTGCACCCAGTAGTTTGGGATAAAGGAATACACGGCGCAAAGTATAAAAAACGCCCCGTATAAAAGCCTTGTAAGGTAAAAGTAGGCGTCTATCTCCCAATCAATAGCCTTTTTGACATGGGCGGTTATGACCGTCTCGCCGTAGTAAACCGCTATGGCGGAGAGGGCAGAAAGCACTGCCGTACCTACTGCGTACCTGCTTAAAACGTGTATGCAAAGCACCTGCAGGAGAATAATACCGCCAAAGATAATCGGCGCCTTTTTGTTTTTTCTGTCCAGCCTTAAAGCGGCGGCAAGCAAAAACAGACTGCCCAGCCAGGCAGGCAGTACCGCCATGCCGTCTACGGTAAAATTAAGCAGTAAAGCACAGCCTGCCGTAAAGGCAATAAGGGCAAAACGCATATCCCAAAACACGTTTTGCAATGGGTTTGCCTCTATAAAGCTGCCGTAACGGGCAGAAAGAGACTCCTTAAAACGCTCGTCCTCCCTTACGCCCTTCATAAAGGCGTAGGTGTTTTTGAACCACCAGACCGCCATAATAAAGCTTACGGTGCCGAAAAGCAAACGGGCGTAGTTGCGGTAAAGGACTATCTGCCTTTCCGTAGCCCAGGTAAGGCTTTCGGGGTTGACCCTTGCGGTAAGCTGGGGCAGCGCCGTAAGCTCCGGCAACACTGATGCGGCAGTGTGAACGATGCAAAAGATGATCCACAGCCGCCGTATGCGGTCCACGTCCCCAAGGACGTTGTCGCTTTCGCTCCTCTGGGCAATATAGGCGATACCGCCAAAGAAGCTGACCGCAAAGTATATAAGGGCAAAAAGCTCTGCCACGCCAAGGAGGAAAACCGAGCTTAGCATAGCGCTTTCGTCCATATCGAACATAAAGAACATAAGCACGCTGCGTACGGCGCTTATGCCTGCCACGTAGTAAATAAGCCTGCGTGCCTGCTCCAGACGGCTGTCAAGCATAGCTATCTCCGTCATAGAGGCGGCGATAAGAAAGGCGCCCGCAAAGTCGGGCAGTAAATCCACCAAGCCCACTACGGGATTGAACAGAAACACCATACCGACGGTGAACAGAGGACTGTAAAAACGCCGTAAAGACATAGCTATTCCTCCCCGTCCTTTTTCTTCTTAAAGGCACGCTTACGCTCCAAAACCTCAAGCTCCTCCTTAATTATCTCCTGCTCCTTTACCGCCCTCGCCTTGGTGGTAATGGTGGTAAAGCAGGTAAACAAAAGCCAGGCGTTAAACAGGGGCAGTACGTACTTGCCTATGATAATCAGCGACGCACCGGAGCCCGATACAGCCGCGCCCGTAACGCCGTACACAGCCTGCACCGCATAGTAAAAGGCGGACACGTAGGCGGTAAGCTTGGCACGGAAGGAAAACATCTTAGCTCCCCCCTCCTCGGCAATGCGGGAGGTGCTGCCGCAGTAGCCAAGGCAAAGCACTGCACTCAAAAGGGCGATAAGGGTGCCCTTTACTCCCGTCGCGATAGAGGGCAGGGCAGGCAGACCGAAGGTGGTGGCAAAGCTATACAGATTAAGCAGAGCGGGAAGCACGGCGGCAAAGGCGGCGTAAGCCGCTACGGTATAGCCCTTGTAGGTGTTAAGCTCCCTGCCCACACGGTAAAAGCCCGTACCTATAAGAGCAAAGCCTAAAGCATCCAGCCCTACGGCGTCCATCGTCAAAAGCAAAAAGCCTAAAAAGCTAAGACCAAAACCCATTTACTGTTTCCTTTCACTGTCGGGTGTGCCGCCCATACAGCACTTTTTGTACTTTTTACCGCTGCCGCAGGGGCAGGGGTCGTTGGGGCCAACCTTTTCGTCCTTCTTCTTCACAACGGTGCGCTTGATAACAGGCTTTTCACCGTTTGAAACGGCGTCACCCTTAAGGACCTGCACACGCTCTACGGGCTGGGCAGGACGGGGACGGATGGTAAGAAGCTCACGGACGGTGCCCTCTCTTATCTCGGTGATCATACGGTCAAACATATTACCGCCCTCCAGCCTGTACTCGGTAATAGGCTTACGCTGGGCGTAGGATTGGAGCCCGATGCCTTCCTTAAGGTCGTCCATATTCTCAATATGCTCCATCCAGTTTCTGTCAACGTTTTTAAGAAGTATAACACGTTCAAGCTCACGGAACTGCTCAGGTGTAAAACGCTCCTCCTGCTCGGCGTAAAGAGTCTCTGCACGGGCTATAAGCATTTCCTGCAGGTCCTCACGGTAAAGACCGTCTAACTCTCCGGGGCTGTACTTAAAGTCGTCCTCAGTACAAAGTATACCCAAAAAGCTTTGTCTTAAAGCGTCAAGCTGCCACTCATCAGCGGTTTCACCCTGGGTGTAGCGTGCCACGGTGTGTCCCACGTAGTCACCGAACATAGCGGTAACGGTGTCACGCAGGTTCTTACCGTCAAGCACCTCACGGCGCTGCTTGTATATAACCTCACGGTGCTGGTTCATAACGTCGTCATACTCCAGCACGTGCTTACGGCGGTCAAAGTTAGAGCCCTCAAGGCGTCTCTGGGCGTTTTCTATAGAGCCTGAAAGTATACGGGCGTCAATGGGAGTGTTCTCGTCCATACCCGTTTTCGTAACGAGACCTATAAGCCTTTCCGCACCGAAGAGACGCATAAGGTCGTCCTGCATAGAGAGGAAAAACCTGCTCTCACCGGGGTCGCCCTGTCTGCCTGCGCGGCCTCTGAGCTGGTTGTCTATACGGCGGCTTTCGTGCCTCTCCGTACCGAGAATATAAAGACCGCCCGCTTCTCTTACCTTTTCTGCCTCTGCCTTGGTTACTACCTCAGCCTCGGCAACGTACTCGGTATATTTTTTTCTTATCTCAAGTATCTCCTCGTCCACGCCGGAGGCAAAGCCCGTGGCTTCAAAAATCTTAGCCTCCTCGTGCCCCTCTTTTCTAAGCCTTTCCTTGGCGATATAGTCGGCGTTACCGCCCAGCATAATGTCCGTACCACGGCCTGCCATATTGGTGGAAATGGTAACCGCACCCAGCTTGCCTGCCTGGGCTACTATCTCCGCCTCTTTTTCGTGATGCTTTGCGTTAAGCACGGTATGGGGGACGCCCGTTTTTGCCAAGAGGGAGGAAAGCAGCTCACTCTTCTCAACGGAAACGGTGCCTACCAGAACGGGCTGACCCTTTTCGTAGCAGGTCTTTATCTGCTCGATTATAGCACGGTACTTGCCCTGTACGGTGGTGTAAACCACGTCGTTCTGGTCCTTGCGGATAAGAGGCTTGTTGGTGGGTATCTCCACCACGTCAAGCCCGTATATCTCCCTGAACTCCTCGTCCTCGGTAAGGGCGGTACCCGTCATACCCGACAGCTTGTTATAAAGACGGAAATAGTTCTGGAAGGTGATGGTAGCCATAGTCTTGTTCTCACGCTCAATCTTAACGCCTTCCTTGGCCTCCAGCGCCTGATGCAGTCCGTTGGAGTAGCGTCTGCCGTGCATAATACGGCCCGTAAAGGAGTCAACTATAAGCACTGCCCCGTCCTTAACAAGGTAGTCCACGTCCCTCTGCATAACGCCGCGGGCACGGATGGCGTTGTTAAGATGGTGCATAAGAGTGTTGTTTTCGGGGTCGCCCAGGTTTTCTACGCCAAAGTGCTTTTCTGCCTTTTCGATGCCCTCTGCGGTAAGAACGGCGGTGCGTGCCTTCTCGTCAACGATGTAGTCCGCATCCATACCCTCCTGCTCTAACTTGGCGTCTATCTCCTTGATACGGCGGACACGAAGCTTCCTGACGAACTCGTCAGCCTTTTCGTAAAGCGGGTCGCTTTCGTCCCCTGCGCCGGATATGATAAGAGGGGTGCGTGCCTCGTCGATGAGTATGCTGTCCACCTCGTCCACGATGGCAAAGGCGTGTCCCCTTTGTACGGTGCGGTCCTTGTATACCTGCATATTGTCACGGAGATAGTCAAAGCCCAGCTCGTTATTGGTGCCGTAGGTGATGTCGGCGTTATACGCCTTCTGCCTCTCGGCGGTGGTAAGACCGTTTACTATAAGACCCACGCTCATACCCATAAAGCGGAAAATACTACCCATCCACTCGCTGTCACGCTTTGCAAGGTAGTCGTTTACCGTAACGATATGAACGCCCTTACCCGTAAGGGCGTTAAGGTATGCAGGCAGGGTAGCCACAAGGGTCTTACCCTCGCCCGTTTTCATCTCCGCAATCCTGCCCTGATGGATGATGATACCGCCTATAAGCTGTACACGGTAGTGACGCTTGCCAAGCACACGGGTAGACGCCTCACGCACTGCGGCAAAGGCGTCGGGCAGTATATCGTCAAGGGTCTCACCCTTGGCAAGCCTTGCCTTAAACACCTCCGTCTGGGCGGAGAGGGTACCGTCATCCATAGCGGAATACTTGTCTGCAAGAGCGTCTATTTTATTGACCAAAGACAGAACCTTTTTAACCTGTCTTTCGCTGTAGGTGCCAAACATTTTAGTAAATAAAGACATAATCAAATTTCCCCTTATGTATATTAAACCCATTATACTATATTTTTTTCAAAATTAAAAGCGTTTTAACAAAAAATAATTGCACAAAAGGAGAAAAACAGTTATAATGTATACGGATTTTTATTATTTTGGAGCAATACTGCAATGAAAAACGTAAACGTTGTGCTTTTAGAGCCTGAGATTCCCGAGAATACGGGCAATATATCCCGCACCTGTGCCGCCACAAACAGCGCTCTGCATCTGATAAGACCCCTGGGCTTTGATACAAGCGACAAACGCCTTAAAAGGGCGGGTCTTGACTACTGGCAGTACCTTGACCTTACCTACTACGATAATTGGGCAGAGTTTGAAAAGGCTAACGAAAACGCCCCCGTCTACTTTTTCTCCACCAAGGCAAAACGCTGTTACACCGAGGTGGACTACCGGCCGGGTAGCTTTCTTGTTTTCGGTAAGGAAACTAAGGGTCTGCCCGAGGACTTGCTTATGGCAAACGAGGAGCGTTGCGTTCGTATTCCTATGTACAGCGACCTGCGGAGCCTTAACCTATCCAACAGCGTGGCTATCGCCGTTTACGAGGCGCTTCGTCAACAGGGCTTTGATAAGCTTAACCTTAAGGGTAAGCTCTTTGACAGGGAGGACGGGGAATGAAAACCATCAGTGCAATAAGCACCCCCCACGGTGTAGGGGCGGTGTCTATGATAAGGCTGTCGGGAGACGACGCCATAGAGATAGCGTCAAGGGTCTTTACCCCTATGGGAGGCAGGTCTCTTACCGACTGCAAGGCCAGAAGCAGTATCTACGGCATATTCCACGACGGAGACGGAGACTTTGACGACGGACTCGTTACCCTGTTCCACGCTCCCAACTCCTACACGGGTGAAAACGTGGTGGAGCTGATGTGTCACGGCGGTGTCCTTGGCACCCGCAGGCTCCTTTCCGCCACCCTGGCGGCAGGTGCCGCGCCTGCCTCTGCAGGGGAGTATACCAAGCGTGCCTTCATCAACGGCAAGCTCAGCCTGTCTCAGGCGGAGGCGGTAGGCGCTCTGATAGAGGCTAAGACCGACGCCTGTCTGGGCATAGGCATCCGTCAGCTTGGCGGCGCCCTCAGTAAAAGGATAAATGCCTGTTATGAAAGGCTTCTCCGCCTGACCTCCTCCGTGTACGCCTACATAGATTACCCCGAGGAGGATATGACCGACCTGTCCGTGGAGGAGCTGACAGAGGAGCTTGCAGACTTAAAAGCCACCCTTACCGCCCTTAAGGACAGCTACCGCTACGGTAAGGCGGTAAGCGAGGGCGTAAGCTGTGCCATAGTAGGCTGTCCCAACGTGGGTAAAAGCTCCGTCCTCAATATGCTGGCAGGGGAGGACAGGGCGATAGTTACAGCCATAGCGGGCACCACCCGTGACGTGGTTACGGAGACCGTAAGGCTGGGTGACATACTGCTTCGTCTTTCCGACACCGCAGGCATCCGTGAGGGCGGCGGCGAGATAGAGCGTATAGGTATAGAACGGAGCATAAAGAGCCTGGAGTCAGCCGAGCTTGTTCTTGCCGTGTTTGACGGCAGTAAAAAGCAAAGCGAGGCAGATAATCAGGTTATAAAGCAGATAGAGGAAAAGGGCAAAACCGCCGTAACTCTGGGCTTGGTAAACAAAAGCGACAAGGGCAAGGGCTTCGTCTACAGCCTGCCCTTTCCCCAGATAAGCCTTTCCGCCAAGGAAGGCACAGGCGCCGAGGAGCTTAAGAAGGCGGCAGAGGCGCTGTATAACAAAACCGAAGGACTTGGTATGGGTGAGACCATCACCAACGCCCGTCAGCACGCCGCAGTGTGCCGTGCCCTGCAGTCTGTAGAAAACGCCCTTACCGCCCTTAACAGCGGTTTTACACAGGACGTTGCCGGCTTTGATATGGAGGAGGCAATGAGCGCCCTGGCAGAGCTGGACGGCAGAAGCGTGTCCGAGGAGATAGTAAACGATATTTTTTCCCGCTTTTGCGTGGGGAAATAGTAAAGGAAGTTGATTTTTAATGGAAAAATATAAAGCCGGTGACCTGGACGTTGCCGTTATCGGTGCAGGTCACGCAGGTATAGAGGCGGCGTTGGCGGCGGCAAGGATGGGCCTTAAGACGGCGCTGTTTACCCTGTCCTTGGATTTGGTAGGTAATATGCCCTGCAACCCCTCCATAGGCGGTACGGGCAAGGGACACCTTGTTTATGAGATTACCGCCCTTGGTGGTGAAATGGGCTACGCCGCAGACAAGGTTATGCTGCAAAGCCGTATGCTTAACCTCAGCAAGGGACCTGCCGTGCACTCTCTCCGTATGCAGTCCGACCGCAGAGCCTATCAGGGCTATATGAAAAGCCTGCTGGAAAACACCGAAAACTTAAGTCTTATACAGGCAGAGGTGGTAGAGGTCTGCGCAGAGGAGGGGAAGGTAACGGGGGTAGTAACAGCCTTTGGCGGTTTTTTCAGTGCCAAGGCGGTAATTATCGCCACGGGCACCTCCCTGGGCGGTAGGATAATAGTGGGCGAGCACGCCTATGACAGCGGGCCCGACAACACCAAGGCGGCAAATGCCCTTACGGATAGCCTTCTGAGCTTGGGCGTGCCTCTCCGCCGTTTCAAAACGGGCACCCCTGCCCGCATTCATAAGGACAGCATCAACTTTGACGTGCTGGAGGAGCAAAAGGGTGACGAGCCTCCTACCTACTTTACGGTAGAGGGTGAAAAAAGCACCGTGGCGCTTAACTGTCACATCACCTATACCAACGGTGACACCCACCGTATTATAAGGGAAAACCTCCACCGCAGTCCCCTTTACGGCGGGGAGATAAAGGGCGTAGGCCCCCGTTACTGCCCCAGCATCGAGGACAAGGTGGTGCGTTTTGCAGACAAGGAACGGCACCAGATATTTATAGAGCCTATGGGTGCGGACACCAAGGAGATGTACCTGCAGGGTCTTTCTTCATCCTTGCCCGAGGAGGTGCAAAAGGAGCTGGTACATTCCATAAAGGGTCTGGAAAATGCGGTGTTTATGCGTACCGCCTACGCTATAGAGTACGACTGTACCGATCCAACCGAGCTGCTTCCCACCTTGGAGTTTAAGAAGGTAAGCGGGCTGTACGGTGCAGGCCAGTTTAACGGCAGCAGCGGCTACGAGGAGGCGGCGGCACAGGGACTTATGGCAGGCATCAACGCTGCCCTTAAGATACAGGGTAAGGAGCCCCTTGTGCTTACCAGGGCAGAAAGCTATATAGGCACCCTTATAGACGACCTGGTTACCAAGGGAACGAACGAGCCCTACCGTATGATGACCTCCAGAAGTGAGTACCGTTTACTGCTCCGTCAGGATAACGCCGAGGACAGGCTTATAGAAAAGGGCAGGGCGGCAGGTCTGGTAAGCGACGCTCAGTATAGCCGTTACCTTGCAGATAAGGAAGCGGTTGAGGCAGAGATAGCAAGGCTTAAAGGCGAGACCCAAAGCAAATGTCAAGCCCTGGACGAGCTGATGGAAAGAGAGGGCTACAAGCCCACCGAGGGCGGTATCCGTAAGGCAGAGCTGATGCTTAGAAGCGGTATAGGTCTTGAGGATATATACAGCCTTGAGGGTAGGGAAAGCCCCCTGCCCCTAAGACTTAAACGCCGTGTGGAAACAGAGATAAAGTACGCAGGCTATATTGACAAGCAAAGGCGAGAGGTAGAAAAGTTTGCTTCCCTTGAGAGCAAGCGGCTACCCGAGGGGATAGACTACGGCGCCATAAAGGGCATAAGACTGGAGGCGGCGCAAAAGCTGCAAAAGCTTCGCCCCAAAAGCATAGGACAGGCGTCACGCATATCGGGCATCAGTCCTGCGGATATCAGCGTTTTACTGGTATACCTTTCCCGATACGGAGGAGAAGAATGAGCGTAACGGATATACTTAAAAAGCACAGCCCCATACCGCTTTCCGAGCAGACCCTGGAAAAGCTGGAGACGGTAGCGGAGAGACTGCAAAGCGAAAACAAAAAGTACAACCTTACCTCCCTTACGGAGACGGAGGATATAGCACTGCTCCATTTTGCAGACTGCCTACAGCTTTTTACCGCCTACGACTTTGAGGGTAAGAGCGTTATCGACGTAGGCTGCGGAGGCGGTTTTCCCGCCCTGGTGCTGGCGGCAGCGGGTAACGCCCATATCACCGCCCTTGACAGCACGGCAAAAAAGCTGGGCTTTGTGGCAGAAACCGCCTTGCTGGCTGGGATAAGCAACATAAAGACCCTGTGCGGCAGAGCTGAGGAGCTGGTAAAGGACCGCCGTGAGAGCTATGACGTAGCCGTATCCCGAGGGGTAAGCCGTCTCAACGCCCTTTGCGAGCTGTGCCTGCCCTACGTAAAGGTGGGCGGCGTGTTTATCGCTATGAAGGGCTCGGCAGGTGAAGCGGAGGCGGCAGAAGCGGCGACAGCCATAGCCACTCTGGGCGGTAAGCTGGCGGAGATAAAAAGCGCCCCCGTACCCGTTAAGGGCGACGGACATTGCCTTGTTATAATAGAAAAGGTAAAGCCTACTCCTGCAAAGTATCCAAGACCCTGGGCTAAAATCAAGTCGTCGCCCCTATAACGGCGGGACCCTGAAATAAGTTAAAAGCGAAGAGAAGCGGAGAGCAATAAACCGAAACGGTTTATTGCTCCAGCTTGATGACAAACCTTGTCATCAAGCTGGCAGAGTGCTGAGAAAGAGTGCAGGCAAGACGAACCGAGGCGAAAACTGTACTTAGTACTGCGAGCCGAGGTTCGTCTTGAACGAAAAAATACAAAAAATGCAGAAAATTCAGGGATGCCTTCCCTGAATTTTCTACTTTAGAATAATTGTATTTTGTTCTTTTTCGTGCTCTGTGCCTTTGTCAGCGGTCTGGGCAATAAACCGAAACGGTTTATTGCTCCCGTTTTAATATAAAAAGCAATTAAGGTTAAGGCGTGTTAGTTGTTAGGCGTGGCGGCTAGCACCATTGTAGGGACAAACCGTCTCTCGACGGTCCTAAGCGCAACGCCTAGCACACCGTAGGGTTTTTGATTGGGCGTGAGGGGTAGCACCGTGTAGGGACAAACCGTCACGCATCATCATAATTTGCGGTGACGTTTTGCGGCACCTGATAGCGGCCCAGTGCTTGACAAAACTCTTTTTCTTTGCTATAATCTCTCCCGTACAAAAGAATAATAAGGCAAGGCAAACACCCTTGGTGTTGGTCGGGCGGCGTCTTTGACGCCGTTCGGGGATAAGGAAACAGCGGTGGAAATCCGTGGCAACAGCCATTACCGTTACAGTCGGAATGCTTATCGTCTTGCGTACGCAAAAACGCCTTTGGGCAAAGGAAGGGCAATTTGTGCGAGAGAGGTACAAGCAGGGTGCCTCTGTAGGCTTGTGCAAAAAAACCGCCTTTTCAAAGAAGGGCGGTTTTGTATTATTATCCTTTCGTTACAAATAATAAAACGAAAAGGAGAAAAAGCTATGAAAAAATTAGCTTCCGTTATTTCCCTGCTTTTATGTGTCGTACTGCTTGCCGCTTGCGGCGGCAATGCCGAAACCCCTGCCTCCCCCTCTGTCGATGCATCGGCGGACCTTAGCAGCGCCGCCCCCTCGGCAGAGCCGTCCTCGGAGGAAAGCTCCAAGGAGGAGCTTACGGGTCTTTGGGCTGACGCCGTTTATACCGAAAACACCACCTTTGGCGAGGGCGCTGTAGCCGTTACCGTAAAGGTTGAGGCGGAGGGCAAGAGCGTTGAGCTTACCGTAAAGACCGACAAGACCACCTTGGGTGACGCCCTTTTGGAGCACGACCTTATAGCAGGCGACGAGGGTGCGTACGGCCTGTATGTGAAGAAGGTAAACGGTATCACCGCCGACTATGATATTGACCAAAGCTATTGGGCGTTCAACAAGGACGGCGAGATGATGATGACCGGCGTTGACGGTACCGAGATAAAAGACGGCGAGCATTATGAGCTTGTATACACCAAAGGCTAAAAAGGGGCTTTCCCTGCGTGAGATGGTGATATTTGCCATGCTTGGCACCCTTATGTTCTGCTCCAAGATACTGATGGAGGCGCTGCCAAACATCCACCTGCTTGGGATGTTTACTATGGTCTGCACTCTGTGCTACAGGGCAAAGGGACTTATACCCATTTACGTGTACGTGTTCCTTAACGGACTGTACGCAGGCTTTAACCTGTGGTGGATGCCCTATTTGTATATATGGACGGTGTTATGGGGAATGACTATGCTTTTGCCGAAAAATATGAAAAAAGGCACGGCGGCGGTCGTATACCCCTTAGTCTGCGGACTTCACGGGATGCTGTTTGGTATACTTTACGCTCCCGCCCAAGCCCTTATGTTTGGCTTCGGCTTGAAGCAGACCCTTGCGTGGGTCATAAGCGGTATACCCTTTGACCTTACCCATGCCGCAGGCAACCTTGCGGCAGGCTGCCTGGTGCTGCCTCTTTGCACCTTAGTCAGACGAATAGACAAGGCAGGCACAGCGGACAAGCCGTGACGGTCAAGATTTTGATTGGGCGTGAGGATCAGCACCGTGTAGGGACAAACCGTTCCGTTTCATCACAATTTGCGGTGCCGTCCGTGATAAACCGTCACGCCTCATCATAATTTGCGGAGACGTCCGTCAATATTGCTTATTTGAAACGTTTAAGGGGGCTGTAAAAAACACTGTTTTTTACAGCCCCCTTGGTTTTTGTAATTTAATTGCTTTTTTTGTGCCGAGACTACTTCTTTTTGAACTTGTCGAAAAAGCTTTTCTTTTTGGCAAAATTCTTGCTGTCGGTGCTTTCGTCGAACTGGCGTAGTATATCCTTTTGCTTGGAGGACAAATTTTTGGGTATCTCGACCACCACCGTAACACGCATATCGCCCCTTACCTTGGGATTGTTAAGGTAGGGCACGCCCTTACCTCGGAGGGCAAAAACGGTGTCGGTCTGGGTGCCCTCGGGGATGCTGAACTCAATGGTTCCTCCGTCTATGCTGGGCACGCTTATCTTTGCGCCCAGAGTAGCCTCCACAAAGGAAATGGGCATCTCTATATGCAACATAGTGCCGTCTCTCTCAAATATCTGATGGGGACGGACGCCAACCGTAACGAACAGGTTGCCTGAGGGGCCTCCGTTTACGCCTGCGTTGCCCTGACCGCGAAGCTGGATACGCTCCCCGTCGTCAATGCCGGCAGGTATGTTAACCTCCAGCTTCTTCTTCTTTTTAACGATGCCCTTGCCGCTACAGGTGGTACAGGGCTTTTTGATAACCTTGCCCTTGCCGTTACAGTGGGGACAGGTTTGGTTTACCTGCATAGAGCCAAAGCCGATGTTGCGGGTAACTATAACGGTGCCTCTGCCGCCGCAGTTGCCACAGGTGACGGCGTCGTTGGGGTTTTCCGCGCCTCTGCCGCCGCACTTTTCGCACTGCTCGGTGTGTACAAACTCAATCTCCTTCTTACAGCCAAACACTGCCTCCTCAAAGTCAACGCCTATCCTGTAAGCCAGGTCCTCGCCCCTGGCGGGCCCGTTGTGGGCACGGCTGCTGCCGCCGCCAAAGCCGCCTCCGAAGAAGCTGCCGAATATGTCACCAAAGTCAAAGCCGCCGAAGCCGCCGCCAAAGCCGCCTCCTGCGCCGCCGCCCATAGAGGGGTCAAAGGCGGCGTGGCCGTACCTGTCGTACTGGGCACGCTTTTCCTCGTCGGATAAAACGGCGTATGCCTCGTTTGCTTCCTTAAACTTAGCCTCCGCCTCTTTATTGTCTGGGTTCATATCGGGGTGATACTTTTTAGCCAGCTTTTTATACGCCTTTTTTATCTCGTCAGCCGTTGCCTCCTTAGAGACCTCCAGCACCTCGTAATAGTCACGCTTGTCTGCCACCGATATCCCCTCCTTTCTATGTAAAAAACGATTTTACGCCAAACAGCAGGGCAGAAAAACCGCCCTGTTGCTTGGTTTGTTTATATTTAATTAGTTCTGCTCTGTAAAGTCAGCGTTGTAAACGCCATCGTCCTCGGGTGCGCCTGCACCGAAGCCGCCTGCGCCACCGGCACCGCCTGCGCCCTGGTCACCGCTTGCCGCATACAGCTTTTCGGAAAGCTTGTAGAACGCCTGCTTAAGAGCCTCGGTATCAGCCTTGATAGCCTCGGTGTTTTCGGTCTTAACGGTTTCCTTAAGCTTGTCGATAGCGGAACGAACAGGCTGGGTGTCGTTTTCCGTAAGCTTGCCTGCTACGTCGGAAAGTGCCTTTTCGGACTGGAAGATAAGGCTGTCTGCCTCGTTCTTAACCTCAACGGCTTCCTTCTTCTTTTTGTCCTCAGCCGCGTACATCTCTGCGTCCTTAACAGCCTTCTGGATGTCTTCCTCAGACATATTGGTAGAGGAGGTGATGGTGATGTGCTGCTCCTTGCCCGTGCCCTTGTCCTTAGCGGTAACGTTAACGATACCGTTGGCGTCTATATCAAAGGTAACCTCTATCTGAGGAACGCCTCTGGGTGCGGGTGCGATGCCGTCAAGGGTAAATCTGCCAAGGGTGGTGTTGCCTGCAGCCATATCACGCTCACCCTGAAGAACGTGGATCTCAACGGAGGACTGGTTATCAGCCGCAGTGGAGTAAACCTGGCTCTTCTGTACGGGGATGGTGGTGTTTCTGTCGATTATTCTGTTGAATACGCCGCCAAGGGTCTCGATGCCGAGAGAAAGGGGAGTAACGTCAAGGAGAAGCACGTCCTTAACGTCGCCGCCGAGAACGCCTGCCTGGATAGCGGCGCCGATAGCAACGCACTCGTCGGGGTTGATGCCCTTGAAGGGCTCCTTACCGATATAACGCTTGATAGCTTCCTGTACGGCAGGGATTCTGGTAGAGCCGCCAACAAGGAGCACCTTGTCTATCTGGGAAGCGGTAAGGCCTGCGTCAGCCATAGCGTCTCTTACGGGAGCAAGGGTAGCCTCTACCAGGTCAGCGGTAAGCTCGTCAAACTTAGCGCGGGTAAGGGTGCTTTCAAAGTGGATGGGGCCGTTTGCATCAGCGGTAAGGTAGGGCAGGTTGATGTTGGTGCTTGCAACGCTGGAAAGCTCGATCTTAGCCTTCTCTGCCGCTTCCTTAAGGCGGGTAAGTGCCATAAGGTCGTTGCTTACGTCTATACCGGACTCAGCCTTAAAGCTCTTTATTATCCACTGGATAATCTTTTCGTCAAAGTCGTCGCCGCCGAGACGGTTGTTACCCTTGGTAGCAAGAACGTCAAATACGCCGTCGCTTATTTCAAGGATAGAAACGTCAAAGGTGCCGCCGCCAAGGTCAAAGATCATAACCTTCTGGTCCAGGTCCTTGTCAAGACCGTAGGCAAGAGCAGCCGCAGTAGGCTCGTTGATTATACGAAGAACCTCAAGACCTGCAATCTTACCTGCGTCCTTGGTAGCCTGACGCTGTGCGTCGGAGAAGTAAGCGGGAACCGTAATAACAGCCTTGGTAACGGGAGCGCCAAGGTAGCTTTCAGCGTCTGCCTTAAGCTTCTGAAGAATCATAGCGGAAAGCTCTTGGGGAGTGTAGCTGTTGCCGTTAAGGGGAACCTTCTTTGCGCTGCCCATATCTCTCTTTATAGAGATAACGGTGCCGTTAGGGTTACGAACGGCCTGTCTCTTAGCGGTCTGACCAACCATACGCTCGCCGGTCTTGGAGAATGCTACGATAGAGGGAGTTGTACGCTCGCCCTCCTTGTTTGTGATAACGATAGGCTCGCCGCCTTCAAAAACTGCCACGCAGGAGTTGGTTGTACCAAGGTCGATACCAATAATTTTAGACATAATAAATACCTCCGTTATATATAAGAAAATTTTTAACTAGTTTACTACCTTAACCAGGGCAAATCTTATAACCTTGTCGCCTATCTTATAGCCCTTTTGTAAGGTTGCGGAAACGGTGTTTTCGGGACTGTTTTCGTCCTCCTCGTGCATAATCGCATTGTGTAGCTCGGGGTCAAACTGCTCACCGTCGGAAGCAATTTCCTCCACACGCATCTTTGCAAGCGCCTCGTCGGTCTGCTTCTTAAGCATCAGTATACCCTTTGCCAGCTCGCTGTCGTCTGTTGCAAAGCCAACAGCACGGTCAAGATTGTCGATGACAGGCAACAGCATCGTAACAGCATCGGCAAAAGCGGTGGTGTAAAGCTCAGCGTGCTCCTTCTGGGTGCGCTTGCGGTAGTTATCGTATTCAGCGGCAAGCCTAAGATATTTGTCATTTGCTGCGGCAAGCTCTGCCTCCGCCTTCTCTAACGCCGCCTTGGTCTCAATAAGCTCTGCCTTGGTCTTTGCCTCGGCCTCCTCTTGAGCTGCGGTGTTGTTTACCTCAGCCTCTGCCGCCTTGGTCTCAGGCGTAGCTTCCGCCTTCTTGCCGTTATTCTTGTTCGCCATTGTTCTTCCTCCCTTCACCCGTGCCGTTAAGTCCGTCTGTCAGGCCCGAGGCGAAATATTCAAGATTTGCTATAACTTTTTTGTAGTCCATACGCTTGGGACCGATAACCCCTATGGCGCCTATGGTCTGCCCCGAAAGGGTAATGGGGTAGAACACCACGCTGGCATCCTCGGGAGCAAGTCCCTCGCCGGATATTGCTATGTTGGGTCTGCCGGGCATACCCTCTATAAACCTGCTTACCAGTGTTTTCTTCTGCTCAAGAACCTCAAGCACTTCCTTCGCCTTGCTTACGTCGTAAAACTCGGGATAGCTAAGCAGCTTGGTAAGCCCCTGTACCTGTACGTCCTCCTCTGCGTCAGAGCAAAGAAGCTCGTTAAGCGCCCTCAGCGCAGGGCTGACAAGGTGGCTTGCCTCCGCTGCGGCCGTCTCAACCTCCAGTATAACGTTAAGATTGATCTGCTCTGCGGTAAGCCGTGGCAGCTTCAGGTTAAGGGCGGCAGTCAGAAGGCTAAGCTCCTTTTCGCTGCAGGCGGCAACGTTTACCGTCTTAGTCTTGATGTTCCCGTCACTGCACTTTACTATAAGAAGAAAGCTGCTGCCGTCTATATACACCGCCTTCAGCTTTTCTATGCGGTCAGCAGGGGGCTTAAGCACCGATATGGCGGTGTAGTTGGTGATATGTGACATAACACGGGCGGCTGACGCCAACAGCTTGCCAAACTCACCCACCTTAAAATCCAAAAGCTCGTTAAGCACCTGAAGCTCCTCAAGGGACAGCTTGTAGTCCTCCATCAAAGCCTCGATGTAGGTGCGGATGCCCTTCGTGGTGGGCACTCGTCCTGCGGAGGAATGGGGCTGGTCAAGATAACCCATATCAGCCAGCTCGCTCATCTCGTTACGCACCGTTGCGCTGGAAAGGCTGTCGGGAATGTTGCCCGTAATGTACTTCGACCCAACAGGCTCCCCGGAGCGAATGTATTCGTCAACTATAGATTTAAGTATCCTTTTCTTGCGTTCGGTCAGTTCCAAGCACATCCACCTCCAAGTCTGCTAAGTTTTATTAGCACTCAACGACTTCGTCTGCTAACAATTACAATTATACACACAAAAATGCTTTTGTCAATACCTAAAGAGTGCTAAAATGTTAACAAATTGTAAACATATCACCAAAAATGCAAAAAGTCCAAAGCTCTGTTGACACGGGAGCCGTCTTGTGCTAAAATGGCGGTGGCAGAGTATGGCCCAGTGCGTAAAGTGCCGTGTTTCCGAACGGGGAGTTGTCGGACGGACGAAAAGCTTGTCTAGCTTGCGGTACTGGGTTAGCATCCCGCTGTCGCATATTCGGCACCCGCTTTTATATTTTTCGTGCTTTGATATGGCGACTTAAGCGTACGGAAAATAAAAAGGGGGTTTTGTTTTGTCAAAAAATCGTAAAAACAACGGGGTAAGGACGCTCACTGCGGCGGCGATGCTGGCGGCGGTCAGTGCGGTTATCGGTATACTTTGCAAAAATTTCTTTACATTTAATATATATTACCGAGTAACCTTCGAGAATATGCCTGTAATCCTGTCGGGACTTATGTTCGGCCCTGCCATGGGCGGCGCGGTCGGTGCGGCGGCAGACGTTATAAGCTGTCTTTGCTCAAGCAACCCCAACCTTAATCCCATAATCACTCTGGGTGCGGCGTCGGTTGGCGTCCTGTCGGGGTTTGTACCTTATATTATACACAAAAAATCGGGCGTTCAAACAGCCGTAGCGGTGGCGCTGGCGCATCTGGTAGGTCAGGTGGGTATCAAGTCCGTGGGCAAAATGCTCTACTTCGGTATGCCCTGGCAGGGTACATTCATAGGTCTTGCCATATCCGTTCTGGTCGGTGCCGTAGAGCTTTGGATAATAAACTGGCTCCGTTTTTCAAAACACGTTCTTAAGGAGGACTAGGCTGTGGACTATAATCAGGCGCTGGAATATATACATAGCGTGTCCTGGATGGGCAGCCGTCCCGGGCTGTCCCGCACGGTGGTGCTTCTTGACAAAATGGGTAACCCTCAGGATAATCTCCGCTTCGTCCACGTGGCAGGCACCAACGGCAAAGGCTCGGTCTGTGCTATGACCGCCTCTATCCTGCAGGCGGCAGGCTACAAAACGGGGCTTTATACCTCCCCCTATATTTTGCGTTTCAACGACCGTATGCGGATAAACGGTACGGATATTTCCGACGGTGAGCTGGCAGAGATAACCGAGTACGTAAAGCAGTTTGCGGAGACTATGGAGGACCACCCTACGGAGTTTGAGCTGGTTACGGCTATCGGCTTCGAGTATTTCTACCGCAACTCCTGCGACGTGGTTGTCCTTGAGGTCGGTATGGGCGGTGAGCTGGATTCTACCAACGTAATAAAAAATCCTCTGGTTTCGGTTATAACTCCTCTTGCTTTGGATCACACTGCTATCCTCGGCTCCACCGTTGCCGAGATAGCAAAGGCGAAGGCAGGTATAATAAAGGAAGGCTGCCCCGTGGTATCTGCCGATAACACCCTGGAGGGTGCGGCTGTCATAGCGGCAAGCTGTAAGTCTCTTGGCTGTAGCTGCCGCAGTCTTGGCGGTAACTGGCACGCAGATGATTGGTGCTTTTTTGAAAAAGAAACCTATAACCCCTTGACGGGTATAGGCTTCACCTATAAAGACGAGGAATATACCGTTCCGTTGGGCGGCGTGTATCAGTTTTGTAATGCGGCAATAACCATAGAGGTTATAGAGACGCTAAGAGAGCAGGGCTTCCAAATCAGCGCCGACGCTATGAAAAAAGGCTTTGCAAGGGTCTCCTGGCCTGCCCGCTTTGAGGTGCTCAGCGAAAAGCCTCTGTTTATATACGACGGCGGACATAACCCCCAAGGGGTAAAGGCGGCGGTGGACACCTTCAGCTTCTGCACGGAAAAAGCGGTGGTCCTGATAGGCGTGATGGCAGACAAGGACTACGGTGTAGAGCTGGAGATGCTCACCGAGATAGCAGACAGCTTTATAGCGGTAAGACCAAACAACCCACGCAGTCTGCCTGCAAAGGAGCTTGCGGCGGCGATAGAGAAGGCAGGCGGCAAGGCGGAGTGGGCGGAGACCGTGGAGCAGGGTGTGGCGCTGGCGCTTTCCAAAAATAAAATTGTTTTTGCGGTAGGCTCTCTTTATATGTACGAAGAGGTGAAAAACGCCGTAGACAAGCTTTTGCCAAATAATAATTAAAAAACTTTTTCACGCAACGGGGCTGAACGGGGCAAAAACGCCTTGTTCAGCCGCAAAAATCAAAAGGAATAAAATTTTTTCAAAAAAAAGTAAAAAAAGTTGAAAAAAGGTATTGACAAAGGGGAGAAAGTGTAGTATACTAGCGGAGCCGCTTGAGGGAACGGAAGAAGCGCCGGTACCGAGGGAGCGAGCGCGGACATTGAAAATTGAACAAC
>JAZSQJ010000061.1:0-19751 GCA_045537905.1 Eubacteriales bacterium | reverse complement strand
TAGGCGCTGTTTGCCTTGTTGATAGACTGAGCCATTGTCTGCCGCCATCGGTTCTGTGCATCTTCTTCCATAAGGTTGATCATCGTGATGCCACCGTTGCCATCGGGAAGGGCGGTTAGTCCAGTGTCGGCGAATGGGTGCTTGACGATCATCGGGGAGTATGGGGTTTCGTAGATATCGGTGTGGAGCAAGGTGATGGCTGTTCGTTTGATCTCGTCCAGGTCGGTTTGCTTTCGCATGGTTTTTCCTCCTTTCTGTGGGAATAAAAAAGCGCATGGATTTGTTCTTATCCATGCGCTCGGTGGCTTGTATTCGGTTGTGCGAGAGTTCGGCTCACTACAGAAAGGGAAAAATACCTTTTTCACATCTACAAAATCGCTTGTAAAAATTTCGACCGTAGAAACGGCGAAACCCCCGATAAAATCGGGGGTTTCTTGGGCAATATCTTTTTCATTGCCCTTTGATGGTGCGGGTAGCAGGACTTGAACCTGTACAGAGTTGCCTCCACTAGAACCTGAATCTAGCGCGTCTGCCAATTCCGCCATACCCGCAAGCTATTATCCTCTATTTTTACACGGTGAGGATAGCCGAGACGGAGCACGTAGCTTAATCCGTATATGCGTTTCACAACGCTAGGATATTGTACCCTATTTTTTGCAAAATGTCAATACCTATTTTATTTTTTTAGCTTTATTCTGAAAAAAGATACGTACATCGCCACCGTGCCTATTATGCTGTAAATCCCTACAAACAAAAATGCTGCCGAGGAATAGTACATACCCTGATAGGCACTTAAAAACGGCATATAACCGCAAACAACACGGACAACTATAAGAGCAAGAATGGGATAACATATATAAGAAAACGTTAGGGATATCAGCATCAAGGGCGTTGTTGCCTGTTTATTGAAGGGGAAAACATATCGCATCAGCTCTCTTCCCTCTTTCTGCTGTCCAGATAGGATTGCAGTATTATCTGTGCCGCTACCGCATCCAGTACCTTTTTCCGTTTTGCACCGTAAACTCCGCCCTCTGACAGGTAACGCACCGCCTCTACCGAGGTAAAGCGCTCGTCAAAAAACACCACGGGCAGGCCTGTTTTTTCCTTTAACAGCTCTGCAAAACGCTCTGTACGCTCCACACGGTACTCATCGGTGCCCTTGGTAGTCTTTGGCCTTCCTACCACAAAGGTCTGACCGCCAAGCTCTGCACACTTAGCCGCGGTTTGCTCTACTGCATCCTCCAAGCCCTTAACCTTCAAAACACAAACGGCAGAGGCTATTATACCGCCTAAATCCGAGGAAGCGATACCCACGCGGGCATCACCAAAGTCAACGCCTATATATTTCAAACGATATCACCACCCTATGTAAAACAGTATAACACACAAGAAAAATTTGTCAACACAAAAAAAGACGTATATAAGGAGAATGGCTGCACATACTAGCCTTGCCGAAGAAAAACCGACAAGCGAGGAGAAGGATTATGGAAAAAGAGATTAAAAAGAAAAAAGCAAAGGCTACCTTACCGAAAGTAAAGAGCTTTGCAAAGCCTTATAGCCACAGACAAAACGTTATGGGAATTGACGCTTATGACGATAATCTGTTTATAAGCGACAGTGACCCAAACGGAAGCTATACAGGCATAACAAGAGACGGAGACAACAGACCCGTTCAAGACGTAGACGACCTTTAACCTCAGTGTTTTTCAAGGCAAAATCCCCTGTGAGTTTTACGCTCACAGGGGATTTGTAGTTATACTGTCAGGTTTTCACTGTTAGCCAAGCCGAAGTCCTCGTCAAAACTAAAATCTTCAAAATCAAAACTGAAGTCTTCAAAATCGAAGCTGATGTCTTCAAAATCAAAGCTGATGTCTTCGAAATCGAAGCTGATGTCTTCAAAATCGAAGCTGAAATCATCATCAAAGCTGTAATCGAAGCTTTCGTCGGAGGAGTAGTCGCCGCTTATATCCTCTCCGGGGTCACCTTCTTGGCCTCCCGCATTCTCAAGAATAGTTTTGAAAAGAGGAGTAAAGTTGTTGGAAGCGAAAGGCAAATCGTATCTGCCGTTAAGAACAAAGCAATCGCTGTCGTCAACTTCCTCAACAGTTTCACTGCTGTCCTTGTCGAGAGCAACAAGGAAGTCGAAGGACAGCTTAAACATCTCGTCTGCTTCCGCATTGCAAACTACGTTAAGCACATCCTTACCTTTGGCTATATACTTATGCATATCAACCGTTGCCTTTGCCTTATGCTCTGCACCGCCCTCGTATACAGTAGCGTCAACGGTAAGCTTGGTTTTCTCCTCATCCTCTGCTTTTTGAAGGATGGAAATATCACAAACCTTTTCCTCGTCTTCCTTAAGGACTACGCTGCCTGTTATCTCCTTGCCTGCACAGGTAACATCAAAGCTTGCGGTGTTTTTCTGCTGGGGTATGTCAAGAATGCCGTTAAGCTTTGTTTCCTTTTCGCTGTTGGTGTAGCTGAGATTGAGCTTGCTTTGAACCTCGGTAGAAGGAGCCGCCTCACCGTTCTGACCGATGCTGACACCCGTAGTGTAGGTGGTAAGATTTGCATTGAAGCTTGCCGTGTTTGCATCTGCACCGCCTACTATACTCCAGTAAGCGGCACCTGTTGCTACAAGCTTAATACCGCATTCTCTTGCACTGTCCTTATAAAGGTTCCAGGCTGTAAGCTCTAGCTTCTTTTCGTCCTTTTGGGTTACAACCAGCTCGTTTTTCACGCTGAATCCCTTTACATAGTAGCGTTTGAGAACCAAGGTAGCATCGTTGCTTTTTGCATCGTAGTTCTTTATAAAATCCTTGAAGCTCTTGGTTAGCTCGTTATAGAAGGTTTCGCCGTTTGCTACGTCGGGTACAAGCTTGCTATCGGCAAGCACGTTGCCAAGGGATACTATGATATCCTTAACTTTAGCATCGGTAAGAACGTTATTGCTAAGGTTGGTATAGAGCTTATCCATTGCCGTGCCGTCCAGGTTAAGGGTTACACAGTCAGCATCCACGTCTTCCTTTATATAGCTGCCCTTAAGGTCGGATAGAGTAACGGTGGAGGTGCTTACACTGCTTACAGGGATAGCGTCCTTGAGCAAGCCCTGGATATACTGCAGGCTCTCCTTGGTAAGCTTTTCCTTTGCCCATTCGATAAGCTTGCTAAGAGCGTCTAAGTATTGGTTTCCCTCTCCATCCGCAGGCGCAAGCTCGTTTAAGCCTGTTGTTATATCACCTATTGCGTTAGCGGGAATATAATAAGGCTTTTGGAAAGCAAAGGGGCTTTTAATAATCATACCCTTTTCGTTGCTTGCTACTTCAAGGGACAAGGGCAAGCCTGCAACGGTGGTGGCCATATCCATAGCCGCAGTCTTGCTGTTAGCTATAATGGAGCCTTTAAGCTTGATAGGCTGACCTCCAAGCTGCTGCAAAAGGTTGTCGCCCCCTACCTCCAGGGTGTTGAGATTAAAGGTACCCTCAGCACCGATGGTCTTGCCGCTGTCGGTTATTTCCTTAAGGTCTGCCAAGGGGTTTGCAGGCATTTCTGCAAAGGGCTTTGTTTTGTCAGCCGAGGGATGCTCAACGGGACTTACGTAAAAGAGCTTTTCCACATCAGTCTTAATAGCGTTGTACGCCTCAAGAGCTATGTCCTCAGGGCCTTTTTCCTTGCCCTTACAGGCGGAAAACGCACCTATAAGCATGGTAAGCACAAGTATAAAGCTAAGTGCTTTAACGATACGGTTCATACAGAATAACCTCCTTAGGGGATAATAACGCCTATGCACGCTTAGCTATTTCCTCAACCAAGCCAAGGGCGTTGTTCTTAAGCTTATCGTAGCCAAAGTATACGCTGCCGTTACAGTTCTTCTTCTGATGGCAATAATCAAGCTGATTAGGAATTTCCTCAGGTGTCCAACCCTCGGACTCGCAACGGTACAGACCGTGACCTGCGTAAAGACCTATGCCCTTACCTTCCATATATTCGTCATACCAGTCGAGAATAACGCCAAAGCGTGCTACTGCCGTATCAAACTTCCAGTAAATCTGAGGGCAGATGTAGTCGATATAACCGCCGTCAACCCACGCAACACAGTCTGCATAGAGAGCAGAATAGCACTCCAGACCGTTAGTGTCCATCCCCTCGGGACAGGACTCGCTCTTGTTACGCCAGATAGCAAAGGGAGATATACCGAAGGAGCAGTTGTCTCTTATAGCGTGGATAGCGTCATAGCACTGCTTAACGAGCTTGTTAACGTTTTCACGTCTCCAATCGTCAAGAGAAAGGGTCTTGCCGCTTTCCTCATACTCCTTAAGGTCGTCGTACTGAATAACCTCACCCTCAGCAGTCTTAAGAGGATAGGGATAGAAATAGTCGTCAAAATGGATGCCGTCAACTGCATAGTTTTCAACTATTTCCTTAATGCCGTCAACTATAAGGTTGCGAACGTCCTGTATAGCGGGGTTGAAATAGAGCTTACCGTCGGGATAAGCTACAACCCACTCGGGATGAAGTCTTGCAGGGTGGTTTGCGCTGAGCTTGGAAAGATCCTGATTAGGCTTATCTGCACTGCCGAGAGTTATTCTGTAAGGGTTGATCCAAGCGTGAAGCTCTATACCCTCCTCATGGCATCTTGCAACCATATATTCAAGGGGATCAAAGCCATCGGGCAGCTCAGAGCCCTGAGTGCCTGTAAGATACTCGGAAACAGGGAAAAACTTAGACTTATAAAGGGCGTCGGATGCAGGTCTTACCTGAAAGAGAACAGCATTGAGCTTAGCCTTTTTGGAGGTAGCGATTATATCCTCCAGCTCTGCCTTAAGCTCAGGCACAGAAAGTCCACGCTTTGTGGGGAAATCCAGATTGAGTACGCTGGCAACCCAAACGCCGTTAAAATATCCTTGCATAATAGTCTTCCTTTCAAATTTTGAAGTTAATTTGTTTTTTTCTTATATTAACATACATATTTATTTTTTTCAAGTATTGAATAACATTTTCTGTTGTGATATAATGTAACAAATTTATATGCACGGAGGCTTTTCCGCTATGAGTAGTATTTTGTTTAAGAATATCGACGTAATAGACGAGAATTTTGAGCTTAGAAAAAACGTTTTTCTTGGCATTGATAAGGGCAGGATAGATTATATCTCCGAAACTGCACCCCAAAAGGCGTATGATACGGTAAAGGACGGCAATCACCGTCTTGCTTGCCCTGCCTTCTATAATATCCACACTCACCTGCCTATGGTGCTGTTGAGAGGATATGCGGAAAACTACGCTTTGGCTGATTGGCTTAACAAGCGTGTTTTCCCCTTTGAGGCTCAGATAACGGGTGACGATATTTACCACGCAACTCTTATGGCACAGGCTGAGATGCTTCGTTTTGGCTGCGTTTCCTCTACGGAGATGTACTTTTCCCTCTCCCGTTTGTTTGAGGCTACCAAAAACAGCGGTATGAAGATAAACGCCTCCAACGCCATTATATGCTTTGGCAACGAGGACTTCAAAAACTTTAACGAATATAAAGAGTATTCCGAGTGTCTTGCCAGCAAGGAACTAACGGACTCTGACAAGATGAAGCTGGATATGGCAATCCACGCCGAATACACCACCAACCCCAAGGTGGTTGAGCTTGCCGCTGATATGGCAAAGCAGTACGGTATGAATATGCATCTGCATCTTTCTGAAACCCGTTCCGAGCACGAGGAGTGCAAGCAGAGACACGGTCTTACCCCTGCGGCTTATTTTGAAAAGCACGGCGCCTTTGACGTGCCCTGTACTGCCGCCCACTGCGTTTACCTGGAGGGTGAGGATTTTGATATTCTTGCAAGGAAGGGTGTAAGCGTTGCAAACAACCCTATAAGCAACCTTAAGCTTGCCAGCGGCTTTGCCAACGTGGGACAGATGCTTAAGTCCGGTATAAACGTAGGTCTCGGTACCGACGGTGCCGCCAGCAACAACAACTTAAACCTGTTTGAAGAGCTTAAGCTGTTTGCCACCCTTAACAAGGCTGTAAGCGGTGACCCTACCCTTATTACCCCTGCCCAAGCACTTTACGCCGCTACCAGAGCAGGCGCCTTGTCTCAAGGCAGAGAGGACTGCGGTCTTATCAAAACTGGCTTTGCCGCAGATTTGTTCCTTATTGATACGGACAAGCCTTATATGCATCCCGTACACGATATGCTATCTAACCTTGTGTATTCTGCACAGGGTACCGACGTGGTTTTAACTATGTGCGACGGTGACGTTCTTTACGAAAACGGTGTATTCAACACTATAGACGTAGAAAAGGAACGCTTTGAAACCGAAAGGCGTGCCTTGGCAATAGCTGAAAGATTAGGAGGTTAATTATGGATTACAATGCAGCTTGTGAGGTTATTAACAGCATTTCGGGCGGATTTGTCCCCGAAATAGTGGTGGTTTTAGGTAGTGGGCTTGCCGGCTTTGCCGACAGGGTTGAGCCTGTTTCCGTAATACACTATGACCTTATACCCGGTTTTACGGCTTCTACCGCTCCCTATCATAACGGCAGACTTATACTTGGCACCATTGAGGGCAAGCGTGTTGCCTGTATGGACGGCAGACTTCACCTTTACGAGGGACTTGAGCTTGCTCAGGTGGTATTCCCTCTCCGTGTGCTACGCAAGCTGGGTGCCGAAAAAGTTATACTTACCAACGCTTCCGGCGGTATAAACACAAGCTTTTCCGTTGGTGACATTATGCTTATAGAGGACCATATAAACTTTCAGGGCCGTAACCCTCTTATCGGAAAGAACGACGACGAGCTTGGTCCCCGTTTTCCCGATATGACCTACGCCTATGACCCCGCACTCCGTTCCCTTGCGGCGGACTGTGCGGCAAGGCTGGGTATTGAGATTAAGAAGGGTGTTTACCTCTCCTGCACAGGCCCCTCCTATGAAACACCTGCAGAGATACGTGCGTTCCGCACCCTTGGTGCAGATGCGGTAGGTATGTCTACCGTGCCCGAGGTTATTGCCGCCGTTCATTGCGGCTACAAGGTGCTTGCCTTCTCTCTTATCACCAATATGGCGGCAGGCATCACAGGTAATCGCTTAACCATGGAGGAGGTTGCCGAAACAGGCAAAAGGCAAAGCAAGGTCCTTGGTTCATTGGTAAGCGAGGTTATTAAAAACTGTTAGAAACAGGAGCGTTTTATGAAGCTACCCTATACCGTATCCTTTGACGAGGAAAAGGATTTACTTGTAATTATCGACCAGACCTTACTTCCGGGCGAGCTTAAGTTTTTACAGCTATCCGAGCTTGACGGAGTATGCGACGCAATAAAGACTCTTAAGGTAAGAGGCGCGCCTGCTATAGGTGTTGCCGCCGCCGTGGGACTTTACTGCGTATGTGCAAGGCTTGAGACCGGAGACGAGGGCGAGTTTTGGAGCAAGGTCAAGGAAACAGCCGAGACGATTAACGCTACCAGACCCACTGCAAGAAATTTGTCCTGGGCACTGGAAAGGCTTATAAGCAGTGCATCCGTACAGCTTGGTAAAGGGGTTGCTGCCATCAAATATGCGATGAAGACTGCTGCAAGGCAGATACTTGAGGACGATATTGCCGTTTGTAAGGCTATTGGCAGCTACGGTGCCGAGCTTATCAACGACGGCGACACCATTATGACGGTTTGTAACGCAGGCGCCCTTGCCGCCGTTACCTACGGTACAGCCCTTGCACCCGTTTACGTTGCCGCTGAAAAAGGCAAAAGGCTTGCCGTAACCGCCTTGGAGACCCGTCCCCTGTTACAGGGTGCAAGGCTTACCGCCTTTGAGCTGACAGAAAACGGCATTGACACCACCCTTATATGCGATAATATGGCGGCTTCCGTCCTGGCAAGCGGAAGGATCAAGGCTATATTCACAGGCTGTGACCGCGTTGCCGCCAACGGAGACGCCGCAAACAAAATAGGCACACTGATGCTTGCTATACTGGCAAAGCATTACGGAGTTCCCTTTTATATATGCGCTCCCTACTCTACTATCGACTTTGGCACCAAAAACGGCAAGGATATAGTTATAGAGCAGAGGGATGCCGAAGAGATACGCTCCCTGTGGTACGAAAGAGCTATGGTAACGGAGAAGGCTAATATATACAACCCTGCCTTTGACGTTACTCCTGCTGAGCTGATTACGGCTTTTGTTACCGAGAAGGGCGTTATCAAGCCCCAAGCATTGTAAACAGAAAGAAGGCGTTAAGCGTGTCAGGTGAAAGAAAACCTAAAAAGCTGCTTCTGGTGGTAAACCCAAAGGCAGGCAAATGTATGGCAAAGCAAAAGCTGTTTGAGCTGGTTTCCCTGTTCTCTGCCAAGGGATACGAGACTACGGTATACCCCACCAAAAAGGACGGCACTACCGATTACGTAAAGGACAACGCCCATAAATACGGGCGTATTGTTTGCTGCGGCGGTGACGGTACGCTGAGCGAGGTGCTGGCAGGGGTATACAAAAACGGCAATAATATTCCCGTTGCTTATATCCCCATGGGCAGTACGAACGATTTTGCATCTAATATGGGCATCCCCAGAAACACAGCCCTGGCATCTATGACGGCTGCCAAAGGCAAGGTGGTTCCCTATGACCTGGGTTTGTTTAACGGCAAGCCCTTTGCCTACGTGGCTGCTATCGGTGCCTTTACAGCTGCGTCCTATTCTGCTCCGCAGAAGCTTAAAAACAGGTTTGGTCATTTTGCTTACGTGATAGAGGCGGCAAAATCCATCGCAAGCATAAAGCCTATTACGATGACGGTGGAGATAAACGGCGTTAAGCTTAAGGACAGGTTTATCTACGCCTCGGTCGGTAACACCACCTCTATGGGCGGCGTGCTTAAGCTGAATAAGGATGACGTTGACTTTGCCGACGGCGTATTTGAGGTGCTGTTAATGAAGCACCCACAAAACACTATGGTTGCCCTTGAGATGATTTACGACCTGCTTTCAGGACACTTCAAGACAAAAAACATAGCGATTTTGCACGCCAAGAACGTTAAGCTGTCCTTTGAAACCCCCACGGTATTCTCCCTGGACGGTGAAAAAAGCGAGCCCTGTCTTGAGGCGGTAATCAGTGCAAAAAAAGCTGCTGTTAACGTAATAGTTCCTAAAACAAATAAAAACAGCGGGAATAAAAATAAAAATTAAAACTTATTCTTGACATTTTACGCTAATGCAAGTATAATACTAAATGTTGACATTTTGGGGTGAAGTATGTCCTTTTGTGGACAGACCCTTTTACCCCACAATATTTATTAATTTTGTTATATATTTTTACAATATATAAAAAGTAACTCATTCGGAGGTAGATTATGAAAAGGTCACGTACTTTATACCGTGTACGTACAGCACTCCTCTTGCTTGTTGTAACACTTATAGTGTTTATGGCATTGTTTGGAGTAAAGGTTAAGATTGGTTGGTTAGGTATCGACATCGACCAAAAGGGTTTTGTTGAAGACGACTCTGTGTCTCTGGGTCTTGACCTGGCAGGCGGCACATCCGTTGTTTTTGAGGTTATTCCCAAAGAGGGTACTGAAATAACCTCTGAGGGCTTGGACGATACCGTTAATATACTTATTAAGCGTGTAAACAATCCCGAAGCAAGCGTTTATAAGATCAGTGATACTGAAATTCAGCTTGACATCCCCGGTTATGATGACCCCGATGAGGTTATCGACCGTTTTGGTAAGAGTGGTGAGCTTAACTTCAGAAACTCTGCAGGCGAGATCAAGATGACCTCCTCTGCAATCAAGAGAGCATATGCTGCAATCAATCCTGAAGATAACGAGCCTATCGTTTCTCTTGAGCTTACCGAAGAGGGTAAGAAGATTTTCAAGAAGGTTACCGGCGAGATAGCCGCTTCCTCTGATAAGACTCTCAGCATCTACGTAGGCGACGAGCTTATCTCTTCCCCTTCCGTTTCCACTGCTATTGACGGTGAAATGGGCGTTATGATTCAGAGCGATTCCTTCGTTAAGGACCCCACTGAATGTGAAGACCTTGCAAGCTACATCAACGCAGGCGTTATGGAATACGAGCTTAAGTGTGACGAGGAGCACGGCTCCAAGAGCGTTGTTAGCGCATCCTTGGGTGAAGAGGCTCTTTCCACCAGCGTTACCGCAGCTCTTATCGGTTTGATTCTCGTAATGGTATTTATGATGATCACCTACCGTATCCCCGGCGTTATCGCTTCCATCAGCCTTTGCGCATACACAGGCATCGTTATACTTCTTATTATCGCTTTTGACGTTACCCTTACCCTCCCCGGTATTGCAGGTATCATCCTCTCTATCGGTATGGCGGTTGACGCTAACGTTGTTATCTTTGAGCGTATTAAGGAAGAAATCCGTGACGGCAGAGCCGTTAAGCCCGCAACCGAGGCAGGCTTTAAGAGAGCTCTTTCCGCTATCATCGACTCCAACGTTACCACTGCTATCGCAGCTGCAGTTCTTATCTTCATCGGTGAAGGTATGGTTAAGGGCTTCGGTATAACGCTCCTTATCGGTGTTGCTGTTTCCGTATTTACCGCTTATACCCTTTCCAAGCTGCTCCTTCGTCTCTTTACGGGCATGGGCATACTTAAGCCTTCTCTCTACTGCCCCAAACTTGAAGGAGGTAACAAATAATGAAGAATTATAATTTCCTTACAAATAAAAAGACAGCATTTATAATCTCCGCTGTGCTTCTTGTTGCAGGCTTGATTTCCTTTATCGTTCTTGGCTTCAACTTCGGCGTTGACTTCTCCGGCGGTTCCAAGATAACTATGCAGCTTGAGACCAAGCCTACCGACGCAGACCTTGACAAGATAGAAGAGATCGTTATCGACGAGGTTGGTAAGGACAACTTTGTTTCCCTTATCAAGTCCTCTGCTAACCCTAAGACTGTTATTGCTACCGTTAAGTCCGTCGTTTCCTTTGACAACCGTGTAAGAGCTGCTTTGGCAAGCCTTTACGGCGTAAGCGAGGAGGAGCTTGGCGACAAGAACCTTTCCTCCGACGGCAAGTATGCATACTTTACCTTCAAGTCCAAGGCTGACGTTAAGGAAGCTGACCTTAAGAAGGCTCTTAACGATCTGGACGACGACGTAGAGGACGGCGTTTTCAAGAGCGTTTCCAAAAAGGACGGCTCTGTTACCGTTAACTACTTCTCTACCTCTATTGAAGACCAAGTTATAAACAGAGTTAACGAGCTTAACCCCGTTGTTGAAGAGGACGTTAGCACCATCAGTAAAAACCGTGCTGCCGCTCAGACCAAGACCGCTCTTATCGCTGCAGCTGTTGCTATAATTCTTATGCTGGTTTACATCACCATCAGATTTAAGCAGATAGCTTCCGGTTTTGCAAGCGTTATTTGCCTGTTCTTCAACCTCTTTGTAATGTTTATGTTCTACGCTATTTTCCGTTGGGAAATGACCTTGGACATCATCCCCGCTTGTCTCACTATTCTCGGTTACTCCATTAACGCTACCATCGTTATCTTTGACCGTATCCGTGAGAACCTTAAGGATGCTCCTACGTTTGAAGCAGCTGCTGACTCCGGTGTTCACTCTACCCTGCTTCGTTCCATCAACACCACGATTACCACCCTTATCACTATAGTTCTTGTTTACATCCTCGGTGTTGAATCCATTAAGGCATTTGCTCTGCCCCTTATCATCGGTATTCTTGCCGGTTTGTTCTCCTCCGTATTCCTTTCCGCACCCCTTTGGGCTGTGCTTAAGAAGAAGGACGGCGCTGATAAGGAAGCTGCATAAGCTTAAACTATAAAACCGCTTAAAAAGCCGTAACGGATACTTCCCTTACGGCTTTTTTGGTAAATATTTTTGTGTACCTTTGGTGAAAGGAATGATACTATGATACTTGTAACAGGTATGTCGGGATATATCGGCTCCCATACCGCTGTAGCTCTTCTCGGCGGCGGATATGATATCGTTGGTTTTGATAACTTTTATAACAGCTCTCCCGATGCCGTGGAGGCTGTAAAGAAAATAACGGGTAAGGATTTTCCATTTTATACTGCCGACCTTAACGACGTGGAAAGTATGCGTGTTGTTTTTGAAGAAAACAAGATTGATGCGGTTATCCACTTTGCGGGTCTTAAGGCTGTGGGTGAATCCGTAGCTAAGCCCCTTATGTATTACCACAACAACGTAAGCGGCACCGTAAATCTGCTGCAGCTTATGCAGGAATACGGTGTTAAGCGTATTGCCTTTTCCTCTACCGCTACCGTTTACGGTGAGCCTGATACTATACCCCTTACTGAGGATTTGCCCAACAGTGCTACCAACGCTTATGCCCGTACAAAGCTGTTTATTGAAGGTATAATCAGAGACGTTTGCGTGGCAGACCCGGAGTTTTCTGCTGCTTTACTTCGCTACTTTAACCCTATCGGTGCCCACGAAAGCGGTCTTATAGGTGAAAACCCCAACGGCATTCCCAACAATCTTATGCCCCGTATTTGCCAGACGGCTAAGGGTATAATGAAGGCGCTTACCGTCTTCGGTGACGACTACCCCACCCCCGACGGCACAGGTATAAGAGACTACATCCACGTGTGCGACCTTGCAGAGGGACACATTGCGGCTATAGAAAAGATAATGAACGGCAAGGGCGTTTACGTATACAATCTGGGCACGGGTACAGGCTACAGCGTTTATGACCTGATACACACCTTTGCCAGAGTTAATCAGGTTGAGGTGCCCTACGTCCTTTGTCCCCGCCGCGCAGGTGACGTTCCCATCCTTCTTTCCGACCCAAGCAAAGCTAATAAGGAGCTTGGCTGGGTGGCAAAACGGAATCTTGAGGATATGTGCCGCAGCAGCTGGAGCTTTGTTAAGGACAAATAAATCGTTTAGGTGAAGCATATGACAGATATTTCTAAAATCCGCAACTTTTCTATAATTGCCCATATTGACCACGGCAAGTCTACCCTTGCTGACAGACTGCTGGAGTATACCGAGGCTGTTTCCAAGCGTGAGGCGGTTGACCGTATGCTTGACAATATGGAGCTTGAGCGTGAGCGTGGTATTACCATTAAGGCCCGTGCCGTTAATTTCAAATACAAGGCTGATGACGGCGAGATATACGACCTTAACCTTATCGACACCCCCGGTCACGTGGACTTTAACTACGAGGTTTCACGCTCTTTGCAGTCCTGCGAGGGCGCTTTGCTGGTGGTTGACGCTACCCAGGGTATACAGGCACAGACCCTTGCTAACGCTTATCTTGCCGTTGATAACGACCTTGAAATACTGCCCGTTATAAACAAAACAGACCTGCCAAGTGCAAATATTCAGGGCACTAAGGACGAGATTGAGGAGATTATCGGTATACCCGCCGACGAGGCACCCGAAATATCCGCTAAGATGGGCATTAACATCAAGGATGTACTGGAGCAGATTGTTAAGGCCATCCCTGCTCCTTCCGGTGATGCAAAGGCTCCTCTTAAGGCTTTGATATTCGACTCCTGCTATGATTCCTACAAGGGCGTTATAGTTTATATCCGTGTTAAGGACGGCACCGTTAAGGTTGGCGACAAGGTAAGAATGATGCACACCGGTGCTGAGTTTGAGCTTGTTGAGGTTGGCACCCTGTCTACCTTTGGTTTTAATCCCAAGGGATTTTTGTCTGCGGGTGAGGTTGGTTATCTGACCGCCAGCATCAAAAACATCGCAGATACCGAGGTTGGTGACACCGTTACCTTGGCAGAGTCTCCCGCTGCCGAGGCGCTACCCGGCTTTAAGAAGGTATTGCCCATGGTTTACAGCGGTATTTACCCCTCCGACGGCGCAAAGTACGGGGACCTGAAGGACGCTTTGGACAAGCTTCGTCTTAATGACAGCGCCTTTGCCTTCGAGCCTGAGACCTCTGCCGCCCTCGGCTTCGGCTTCCGTTGCGGTTTTCTGGGTCTGCTTCATATGGAGATTATCCAGGAGAGGTTGGAGAGAGAGTTTAACCTGGACCTTATTACCACCGCACCCAGCGTTATTTATAAGATAACCGACAAAAAGGGTGAGGTAAGATATATAGATAACCCAACTAACTACCCCTCTCCCGACGAGATAGAGGAAGCGGCGGAGCCTATCGTTAATGCTACCATTATCACTCCCACAGCCTACGTGGGCAGCATTATGGAGCTGTGCCAGGACAGACGAGGAGTGTTTATTGATATGAAGTACGTGGCAGGCGAGCGTGCTGAGCTTCACTACGTACTGCCCCTTAACGAGATTATTTACGACTTTTTTGATGCCCTTAAGTCCAAGACCAAGGGTTACGCTTCCCTGGACTATGAGCACGCAGGCTACAAGCCCTCCAAGTTGATTAAGCTGGACTTTTTGCTTAACGGTGAGAACGTTGACGCCCTTTCCTTTATAGTGCATACCGATAAATCCTATGCCAGGGCAAGACGTATTGTTGAAAAGCTTAAGGAAAACATTCCCAGACAGCTCTTTGAGATACCCGTACAGGCGGCTGTAGGCGGTAAGATCATCGCCAGAGAGACCGTAAGAGCCTTGCGTAAGGACGTACTTGCCAAGTGCTACGGCGGTGATATTACCCGTAAGAAGAAGCTGCTTGAAAAACAGAAGGAAGGTAAAAAGAAGATGCGTTCTCTTGGCAGTGTGGAGCTTTCCAAGGATGCGTTTATGGCTGTGCTTAAGCTGGACGAGTAACTATGCAAAACTTAATGCTTTATTACCACATCCCTTTTTGTGTTTCCAAATGCGCATACTGTGCCTTCTATTCCCTTCCTATGGCTGAGGACGGTATAAAAGCGGAATATACTGAGGCACTTATAAGGCAAACCGAGGGCTTTGAGGATAGTGAAGGCTATCTTGTAAGCTCGGTTTACTTTGGCGGAGGCACTCCCAGCGTTTTGGGATGCGAGAACATTGCAAGGGTGATGGCTGCCGTAAAAAGCAGATTCACTCTTGCGGATAATGCTGAGGTAACTGTAGAGGTAAACCCCTGCACTGTGGACAGGCAGGGGCTTTCCCTTTTGAAGGACGCAGGCTTTAACAGGCTGTCTATCGGTGCTCAGAGCTTTAACGAAAGGACCCTTAAGCTGCTTAACAGGGCCCACAGTGCGACGGATTTTATAAACTGTTTTGAAACGGCAAGAAGCGTTGGATTTACCAACATAAGCGCCGACCTTATATTTGGTCTGCCAAATGAAACTTTGGAGGATTTGGCTTACAGCGTTGAGAGGCTTTGCCACCTTGAGCCTGAGCATATCTCCCTTTACAGCCTCAGCATAGAGGAAAACACACCCTTGTTTTATAAGAAGGATACGTTTACTTTCCCGGACGAGGACGAGGAGGAAATCCAGTACAAGCTGATATGTGACACCTTGGCAAGCAGGGGATATCGGCACTACGAGATATCCAACTTTGCAAAAGAGGGCTGCCACGCAAGGCACAACAGCGGTTATTGGGAGGGCGTGCCCTACTTTGGCTTTGGGGCAGGTGCCCACTCTTTTTACAAGGGACGCCGTTTTGAGACGAAGCAGGATGTAAACGCCTTCATCAAAAACGCATACGGCACCGCTACTGCACCAACGGAGTTTGATGCCGCCCCAGTACTGACCGAGGCTGAGCTGGAAGAGGAGCGTATAATGCTGGGACTGCGCTTGGCCAAGGGTATAAAAATAAAAAGCCCCGTGCCAAAGCAGCTTATTGACACAGGACTTGTAAATTATAAAGACGGAGTGCTGTCTCTTACCGAAAAAGGCTTCCGTGTTTCAAATGCTATAATAGCAATGTTTATTTAAGAGCGTTTACTGCCGCATTTATGTCGCCATCGGCGGCGTCAAGTGCGGCTTTACATTCATCATAGGTCTTGCCGGTTTGGGTCATAATTATGCGTACCGCCCTATCGGCAAGCTTTTTGTTGGTGGGACGCATATATACCATCTGGTTACCCTTTACCCTGCCTAAGCGAACCATAACGCCCGTTGATAACGTATTAAGTATAAGCTTGGTTGCTGTGCCTGCCTTCATTCTGGTACTGCCATTAATTACCTCAGGGCCTACCTCGGCAACAATGGAAACGTCGGACAAGGGTATAGCGGGGCTGTTTTTGTTGCACTGTACGGAAACGGTAGCCGCACCAAGAAAGCGTGCATATTCCAGAGCGCCGTGAACGCAGGGAGCACTGCCGCTGGCAGAAATACCAACGCAAACGTCCTTGCCGCAAAAGCCAAGCTCCTTAAGCTGGGCAACCATAGCCTCACCGCTGTCCTCTGCACCCTCTGCGGCACGGAAGGCAGCGTCTCTGCCTCCTGCGATAACGCCCTGTACAAGCTCATAGGGTGTACCGTAGGTAGGAGGACACTCAGAAGCGTCCAGCACGCCAAGTCTGCCCGAGGTGCCTGCACCTACGTAAAACAGCTTACCGCCGTTTTTAAGACGCTCTGCCGTAAGGTCTATAGCCTTTGCCATAGCCTCTGCCGCTTCCTCTACGGCATAGGCTACCTTTTTGTCCTCGTCGTTGATAAGACGCACCATATCCAAGGTGCTCATCTCGTCTATATGCAAGCTACGCTCGTTTATCTGTTCGGTCTTTAAGCTATCGTAATTCATAGTAATCCTCCATACAAATTCTCACTGAATTTTACCACCAAACACCGCCCTTTGTCAACAGATTTCAAAAAGTCTTGACAAAAGTCTAGTAATGTGTTACAATTCTAGTGTGTATGTTTTGTATAAAATGTAAAATTGTGTAATTTTGCTTATTACACAGCATTATGCTTTTTAATTTTTAGGAGATTTTTATGAATTCATTTTTGAAGAAGGCTTGTTGCTCCGTTCTCCTTGCGGCCATTACGCTTGCTGCAATGACCTGGGCAGTAAGCAGTCTTTTCAACGGCGGTGAGATTACTGCAGAGCTTGACAGCTTTCCGACCACTGCTCCCGCTGTGCCCGACGAAAATACCGTTATTATGGATATGCCCTCCAACAACATCGGCGGCTCCCACACTGAGCCCAGCGTTGATTACGACGGCAGTGACGGTAATGCAAAGTTCCCCTTTGGCGGTGTAGGCTCCGTTGCTACCAAGCCCGTAGTATCCCCTCTTCCCGATACTACCCCCTCCAAGCCTAACACAGGCGGTTCTTCTAATCAGGGCGGCAGTACAACCACTAACCCTACTCCCCCTAACCAAAGTACCAAGCCTACAGTACCTACCACACCCAGCACCCCAAACAACGCTCTTTCTAATCTGGCATCTGTTATAGCCGGTCGTACCTACACAAGCGGTCTGGATATTTTCCAATCTTCAAAAAACGATATTTCTACAAACACTGCCGCACTGATGGCGGCTATCAATAAAGGCTATAACAAATGCTCCTTTATCGCCATCAGACTTTCTGACGGTGCTTCTATCGCTTATAACGCTAACGGTTTATATAACTGCGCTTCCTCTTACAAGGCTCTGGCTTCCCTTTACGCCTTTAAGCAGGCAGACGCAGGGATTTACAACCTTAACAGCGTGCTTACCTATACTTCTGCCGACTACTATCCCGGCTCCGGCATTATCAAGACCAGCAAGATAGGCTCTGTTTACACCCTTCGTCAGGTAGCGGACTATTCTATCAGATACAGCGACAATATAGCTTATACAATGCTTCAGCGTTATATTGATAAGGCAGGTCTTTCTGCCTACGCCAAAAAGCTTGGTTGTCCCAATTACAACAGCTTTGCTAAAACAAACTGGCCTCAGGTTTCTCCTGTAGATGCGGCACTTTGGTGGGCGGAGATCTACAACTATTCCAAGACCGGTGCAAACGGCAGTCAGCTTTACAACGTTTTCCTTAATGCAACCCACCCCTGTATCAAAAAGGCGCTTAATAACGAGTATGCAGTTGCTCACAAGAGCGGCAGTACCAGCTACTACTTCCACGATGCAGGCGTTGTACACTCTGCCAACCCCTACATAATAGCTGTTTATACCCATAACCCTACTAACTACACCAGTGACAATCAAGCATATTTAGCCCCTGTTGTCAGAGAGATACACAAGCTAATTAATCCATAATATACAGTGGCTGTAAAAAACTGTGTTTTTACAGCCACGTGCTTTTTAAGGTGATTATATGGGACTGTTTACCAATTTCAGAAAAGATAAGCCTCCAAAGAACACGAACAGTGTTCAGTTTAAGCGTTGGATGGCGGATAAACTTAACGAAAAACACATACGCTACGTATTAGAGCGTGAAGACAATGATGAGCGTATTATCGGCCGTGACGGATTTATAAGCGTTGTGGGTGACGACCTTGTAGTTATTGCCGACGGCACGGAAAAGTTTCGCACCGCTATTGATACTATGTCCGCTTGGGAGTTTTTAAGCCTGCAGGGCGTTACCATAACGGGCTTTGACCAGACCCAGGGGCGTGAGCGTACCGTTTTAGCATATTATATTTACCATAGATAATTATGGGAGGATGTTTAGTATGAAGCGTTTTTTATGTATTTTATTAGTTCTTACCACGGTTTTAATCTCTGCTTGCACAGCAGGTGATAACAACAATACCGCTAGCTCCTCTGCAGACGACAGCGGCAACAGTATTATTTTTTCCTATCCTACGGACAGTCCTGCCCACAGCTCCTCCTCCGAGGACAGCGTAAACAGCAGTGAGAACTCCTATGCGGACTCTGCCGAAAGCAGCGAGGAAAGTGCACCCTCCTCTGAGGAAAGCTCTGAGGACACGAGCAGTAAGCCCGACAGCAGCGTTCCCGACAGCAGCGTTGCTGACAGCAGCGCCCCCGGCAGCAGTGCGCCTGACAGCAGTGTTCCCGATATAAGCTCCCCCGATATTTCCATAGAGCCCTCCAATCCTAACAGCGGTTGGATAAACGACCTTAAGGGTCAGCAGGATACGGACTATCACGGCTATACCGCTGAACAGCTTGACGATTATTTTGACGACGCCTTGTTTGTGGGTGACTCGGTTGCCAACGGTCTTAAGCTTTACAAGTCTATGTATGAGAAGGATATTTTTAACGAGATGGTGTTCCATACCGGGGCTTGCTACGGCTTTAACAACTGTTTAAGCGCAATTTCCAGCAAGTCTCTCCATCCTGTTTATCAGGGTGCCCAGAGAACTATTTGGGATATGGTTACCCTTACAGGTGCAAAAAAGGTGTTTATAGGCTTTGGTCTTAACGATTTTGGCTGTGTTACCACCAAGAACATCAAGAACTGTCTCGACAAGATTATTGCCAAGATAAGGGCGGCAAACCCCGACATTGAGATTATACTTCTCAGCTCCGGCTACTTTACCAAAGCGGGCGAGAGCTATCAACCCAGCAAGAACGATTTCCGCACCTGTTTCCGTCAGCGTGACTACAACCAGTTTGTGCTGGAGTACTGCAACAGCCTTGGTCTTGACTACATTGACGTAAGCAACTGCTTTGCTGACGAGTACGGTTATCTTGACAAGAGCCTTGCTATGGATAACTACTGCCACCCCCACATCAAGCACTATCATATGTGGCGTGACATCCTCTACGGATATGCGGCAGATAAGCTAAACGGCAACTATACCAACCCCGAAAGAATGAGATAAAACAAATACACCTCGTAAGCTGATTAGCTTACGAGGTCAGCTTGATGACAAACCTTGTCATCAAGCTGGCAGAGTGCTGAGAAAGAGTGCAGACAAGACGAACCGAGGCGAAAACTGTACTTAGTACTGCGAGCCGAGGTTCGTTTTGAACGAAAAAACAAATATAATGCAGAAAA